>NZ_JBWMAW010000002.1:0-215622 GCF_056521395.1 Rhodoferax sp. LS1R11 | reverse complement strand
ATTGGCATCGGCGCCGACGGTGTCATTGGAGAGCACGGAGCCCGAAGCCACCAAGGCGGAGTCCTCGGTGACCGAATTGGCGTCCGCCAGGGCGACAGGCAGGCTGTCGGTGATGACTTGAGCAATGCTCCCGAACTGAAACTGCTCTACGCTATCTGTTTGAATACTGCGTTGCAAGGCCAGTGGGGTAAGCTCTTCATTGATCCGAAGTACACGCACAAAGCTATGTGAGTCATTGGATGCTCCCCCGCCAAGGCCGGCTGCCGTTGGTTCCAAGTCAGTCGATAGGTCTCCGTTACCCGCAATGATTTTGTCAATCTGACTGCTTCCGCTATTGAGGTCTTTCAATGCGGCTTCTGTCTTGTCTGTGGGCGATGTACCCAGAAGATCTGCCTCTATCAGCAACTCGCGGCCAGATGTCAGCACCAGAGGTTGGCCATTAGGCAGTGCCAATTCGAGTTGGGTCCCCTCTTCTGTAACGATCTGCTGTCCTTCCTGAACTGCATCGCCCACTTTAAGTGCTCTGCGGGTGCCGTCAGTGCTAACAAGCCAAGCGTTTCCTTGCAAGATAACGACGACGCCACGCGCTTGGGCAGAGATTTGATTGGTAGCCATAGGGAACTCCGGAATTCAGCAAAATTAGATTTGCTTACTTTAGAGCACTACATGGCGGACAGATATTGTCCTCAGGTACAGGTTTTCTGGATATCAGTTAATTCCGTGAACTCTTAACGCAAGTTGGAGTCGATCGGTGATGTTCAGTTTTGCAAAAACCGCGCTCAAATGGGCTTTGACGGTTCGTTCCGAAATGTGGCAGCTTTGTGCGATGGCCAGGTTTGATGCTCCGTTGGCAGCCAAGACGGAGACTTCCCGCTCCCTTTGTGTCAATCCGTCTGCCCAGTCCGTTGTGGCAACAGGTGTTTGAGCACGGGCGCTGCCGGCACTGTGAATCAGTCTTTGCATCAACGATTTACCGATCCAGACGTGGCCAGCCTCCACCACTTGCCTGATCTGTGCCAACGTACGTGAGTCTGAAAAAGCGTGGCAATACGCTGCACAGCCTGCGTCAAGTGCCGTAATTGCTTCGGAATCCTTTGGGTTGGAGCTTGCCGCCACAACCCTCATTTTTTGGCCATGCAACATGTCTTTCCACTGCATATCGGCCCATGTGGGAACGCCAGGCATAGCCAAATCAATCCAGACCTGCGTATCTTCCGTGGCGCCTAGGTTGCAAACGTCATTAAACCTACTGATTACGTGTGGGTCGTCTGATAGAAAGGCGCGTTGCCAATGTTCGACCAGACCCGTGTCATTCGTGACCAAAATGCACTTTGCTGTGCGGCTCATCGTTCTGTCATCGCTTTCGCTTTAGCTCTCAAAATTGGCTTCAACAGGTAAGCCAATACTGACTTCTTCCCTGTGAGGATGTCGACTTCTGCCACCATGCCGGGGATGATAGGGAATTTTTGTGTCCCGATAGTGCTTGAAAGCGTTCTTACGCGGACCACAAAGAATGCATTTCCTTTTTCATCGAGAACGCTGTCCGCACTGATTTGCTCCAGGGTTGCTTCCAGTCCGCCGTAAATGGCGTAGTCATAGGCTGTAAATTTGACCAATGCTTTTTGACCAGGTCTTAAAAAAGCGATGTCTCTGGGCAGAATGCGTGCCTCAAGCACAAGTGCATCATCAGATGGAACGACTTCAATGAGGTCTTTGCCCGGCTGTACTACGCCTCCCACCGTGTTGACCTTCAGCTGCTTAACCGTACCATTGACGGGGGAGCGTATGTCGGTCTGCTTCACTCGGTCCTCAAGCGCGGTGCTGCCTTCGGATAGCGCATTGAGCTTCGCGTTGGTTTCGCTCAATTCCGATCTTGCAATATTCCTGAAAGTCAGCTCGACCTCCTGTATCTTGCGGTTGGCTTCTGTGACCGACGATTCCAGTCTGGGTATGTCCGAGCTTGCGCTGTCACGCTCCCCCCGGAATCTTGCAACATCACGTTCCAGGCGCAGAAGTTCTACATCCGACACGGCGCCCGTTTTAACGAGGGGGCGAGTCATTTCAAGCTCCCGCGCAGTCAGGTTGAAACTTTGGGATGCTTGCTCTCTGCGCGCCTTGACCGATATCAGTTCTTGTGACCTTTGAAGCGACTGCTGCCGTGCCACGCCGATGGTTGCGTCAAGTTCCGAGCGGCGCGATTCATAAAGCGTGCGCTCCTGTTCCGCGATTTCAGGCGCCTCCTTGACGACCTCCGCAGGTGGCGCAAATCGTGCGCCGTCTGCCAATGCTCTAAGCCGGGCTCCTTTTGCAAGGAGTGAGAGATATTGAGACCTGTTCTCCCGCAGGGAAGACACCATTCGTGTGGGATCGACCTTGAGCAGAAGATCGCCAATCTTGACGCTCTGGCCCTCCCTGACAAGAATCTCCGAGACGATGCCTCCGTCCATGCTTTGCAAAATCTGTATTTGCCTGGATGGGATGACCTTGCCTTCGCCACGCGTCACTTCGTCCAGCGCAGCAAAAGCCGCCCACAAAAGCAAAATGGCCACCACGACAAAGCTGAGCCAGACCAGGATACGAGCTCCCCGTGGGGTCTGTTCGGCAATGGCCCAATCTGCATTGGCGTCGAAGTCGCCATCGAGTTCCTTCTGCCGGCCTGCGCCGGCCTGCAGGACACCATCGATCGCGGCTGAGCACCGTTTGTAAAAAGTGTGCCAGAGGCGATTGGTAAGGCTGGGTGGCGTTGTCTTTTCCATCAGGCAGCCTTGCCAATTCTGCCGCTCTGAAGGGCTTCGACGACTTGCGATTTGGGTCCGTCTGCCATGATCTGACCGTTGTCAATGACGATCAATCGGTCAACCAATTCCAGGAGCGAGGTGCGATGGGTCACCAGAACCACCGTTTTTCCAGTCGTAAATTGGCGCAAGCGAGCTTTCAGGATGTCTTCACTTTGGTGGTCCATCGCGCTGCTTGGCTCGTCCAGTAGCAGGATGGGAGAATCATTCAAAACGGCGCGGGCAATTCCTACCGCCTGGCGTTGTCCGCCCGACAAGGATTCACCACGCTCTCCGATGAGCATGTCAAACCCGCGTGGGTGCCTGTTGGCGAACTCCGTCACGCCAGCAACCTCGGCTGCGGCGATGACATCCTGGTCATCGGCAAACGGTGCCCCCAGTGCGATGTTCTCTTTCAAGGTACCGTAAAACAAGCTCACGTCCTGCGACACAAATCCGGCTGCACGGCGCAGTTCAGCGGGGTCAATTTGGCGCATGTCGATACCGTCAATCAGGATCGCGCCGTCAGTGGGTTGATGCAAGCCGAGGATGAGGCGCTGAATCGTTGATTTTCCTGACCCGACACGACCTATAAATGCAACTTTTTCACCCGCCTGGATCTTGAATGAAACCTTGCTGAGAACGCTTTGCTGTTGCCCTGGATAGGTGAAGCTGACGTTTTTGAATTCAATCGTGCCCTGAAACCCGGCGCGGTGCAAAAACGCGGCGTCGTCATGACGTTCCGGCTGTGTCTGCATGTGTTTCTCGACCGAAGCCAGACCGCTTTTTGCGTTGTGATATTGCATCAAGAGCCCTGCGACTTGTCCGAACGGCGCCATCGCTCGTCCAGCAAGCATGGAGGCCGCAATGATGGCACCCATGCTGATTTGATTGTCCATGAGCAGATAGACGCCGACCACCAGCGTCGTCACTGACACCAACTGTTGCAGCATCTGCGCGAAGTTCATGATGATGGCCGACAGTAGCTTTAGTTTGGTCCCGTTTTGAGCGAGGAAAACGGTGGAGTGCTCCCATTTGCGCTGAAAACTGCTCTCCGCGACCATGAACTTGATAGTCTCTATTCCCACCAGACTCTCTACCAGGGTGGCATTGCGTTGAGACGTTGCTCGCTGGGTGACATCGACCAACTCCTGCATCTTCTGCTGAACAACCAGGGAGGCCAGCAGCAACAGGGCGATACAAAAAACCGGAGGAATCAGTAGCCAGGGTGATATCCATGCGATGACCGCAAAAAACACCAGCACAAATGGCAGATCAACCAAGGTGGTGATAGACGCAGACGCCACAAAGTCACGAACCGATTCAAAAGCCCGGAGATTCGCTGCGAATGAGCCGACCGAGGCAGGCCGATCAGCCATTTTGAGCCCCAGCACCCTTTCCATGATTTTGGCGGACAGGGTCACGTCGATGCGTTTGCCTGCGGTGTCCAGAATATACGAGCGCAAAACACGCAAAGAGGTGTCGAAGATCATCATCAGCAGCACGCCAATGGCCAGCACCCACAGTGTTTCTTCCGCGCGGTTGGGCACCACGCGGTCATACACGGTCATGGAAAACATGGGGGTTGCCAAGGCAAACAGGTTGATCAGCAACGCGGCCAGCAGGCTGTCCCGGTAAAGGCGCCAGTTTTGCATCACAACGCTCCAGAACCAGTGTCGTGACTTGACCTCGCCGGTGTCTGGTGTGCGCGGATCGAAGTTGAACACTGGGCGAACGAAGAAGACGATGCCTGCGAAAAGGCTTTCCAGCTCAGCCCTTGACAGCGTGTCTGCCGATTCGCCGTTTTCAGAAAATCTGACCCGGGCCTCCCCCGTATCCAGCCATTCCAGCAGAAGGCAGGCCTGTTTGTCCTTCAGGAGCAGGATGGCAGGCAGCAAGCCTGGTCGCAAGTCGGTGAGTGACCGACGTGCCAATTTAGCCGTCAGCCCGGCCCTTGCCGCCACCCTCGGCAACAACGCCGGAGTCACCAGGTTTTCTTCCAGCGGCAATCCTGCCGACAAGGCCTCTTTTGTCGTGGCGATTCCATAAATTCTGGCAATGGCCACCACACTGTCGAGCAATGGATCGAAATGAGCGCTGTGCTCACCAACCCGCCAAATACGCGGATTAGCGGTTTCTTGACTTGTCTGGAGTGGTGTGGGCATGAGGTCGGCGTAATGTATTGGGTGTCGGGCGCGTATTACAGGAGCCCCTCGTCGTCACCCAGCAAATTGAGAGCCCCCTGCATGCGGTTACGCAACCCTTTGCGGAGCATCAATTTTCTCTGGGCTGCTGCAGGAAGATCGGTGTGGCGGATGATGTTTTTCAAGATGAGGGTGTCGATCAAGTCTTCGATGACCCGCACAAAATCTGCATCTGCGGTATCAAACGAAGGCTCCGCTGAACCTGTTTTTAAAAACTGCTGCACATCCGGCGCCTGCTGATCGAGCATTTCGCTGCCTGGTTGGGGTTCTCTTGATAAGGATCGAATCGTGCCATCAGCGTTTCGGGTAGCGTGAAACATCGGTGTTTGCCTAGGGGTGGGTGGGCGTTTTTCTTTCCCGTATCTCAGTCCTGAAAACGATGGTATCACTCGGTTGATCTCTCTTTGACCGAGCGCGTCGTCTCGAAAAAACATACAGGCGGTTAACGTATTAATCGGCAAAATTTCTTCCGTCTTAATACTATATGGGGTATGCATATATACTGCATGCAGTATTTATTTGAGGTGGTTTATGAGTTCAATCGCATCCCTGCACTTTTTGAAGCCTGTCCGGCTGGCGGCGCCGTGGCTTTGTGCGCTTGGCATGACGGTGGCTGCAGCCCAAGGCGGGGTTCAGGTGTCAACCGTACCGGCCGTGGTGCGGGCGGTTGGGGGTGGTTTTGAGCTGGATGGCGTGATTCAGCCGGTTCGGCAAAGCACGGTTTCCGCGCAAGCGGGGGGGCGTATCGCCACCCTGCTGGTCAAAGCCGGCGACAAAGTGCAGGCGGGGCAACTGCTGGCATCCATTGACGACCGTGAGGCGCAGACCAGTTTGCAGCGCAGTCAGGCGCACGTGGCGCAGGCGCAAGCCGAACTGCGCAATGCGCAGGCCAATTTCAATCGCACCAAGGATTTGCAGGCCAAGGGCTTTGTCAGTGCGGCGGCACTGGATTCCGCCGATTCTCAATTGAAGGGCGCGCAGGCGGGTCGGGATGAGGCAGCGGCCGGTGCCAGGCAGTCTGCCTTGGCGCAGGGCTTTACCCGTGTGACCGCCCTGTTTGAAGGGTGGGTCCTGCAGACGCATGTTGAAGCGGGAGACTTGGCTGTTCCTGGGAAGCCCCTCCTCACCTTGTATGCCCCGTTGCCCTTGCGAGTGGTTGTTCAAGTGCCTGTTTCTCGTGCCCCCTTGGCCCGTGCGGCGGGCTCTGTTGAGTTGCTCCTGCCAGGCGCCGAGGGTGGCGCCCGCTGGATTCGACCTGTTTCCAGCAGCAATGTGCCCCATGCCGACCCGGTTTCTCAAACCATCGAATGGCGTCTGGAACTCCCCTCTGAAGCGGCCAAGGCCTTGTTGCCGGGTCAACAGGTTCGGGTCCGGTTTGCAGGAAGTCAGGCCGACCGAGTGCTCGTGCCAGCCTCCGCCGTGTTGCGCCGGGGTGAGTTGACCGCTGTGTATGTCGTGTTGGACAAAGGTTTTGCACTGAAGGCGATTCGCCTGGGGTCCGATCGCGGCGTTGATGGGGTTGAGGTGGTGGCGGGTCTTCAGGCCGGTGACCGGGTGGCTGTTGACCCGGTCAAGGCGGGGTTGGCGGGTGCGCGACCTGCTGCCAGCAAATGATATGCGCATGAAGAAGGCCTCACCCTTGGGTATCTCGGGCCGCATCGCGGCATCTTTTCAGTCCAACGCCTTGACGCCGCTGCTTGCGTTGGTGGCTTTGTTGTTAGGCCTGTTTGCTGTCATGGTGACGCCGCGCGAGGAAGAGCCGCAGATCAACGTCACCATGGCGAACGTGTTGATTCCTTTTCCGGGCGCCAGCAGTGCCGATGTGCAGAACATGGTCGCGCGACCGGCTGAACAAGCTTTGAGCCAGATGGCTGGTATTGAGCACACCTACTCCGTCGCTCGTCCTGGCGTGGCGGTCTTGACCGTGCAATTCAAGGTGGGCGTTCCCCGCACCGAGGCCCTGGTGCGCTTGTATGACGTGCTGAACGCCAACCAGGACTGGCTGCCGCGTGACTTGGGCACCTTGACGCCCATTGTGAAGCCCAAAGGCATTGATGACGTGCCTGTCGTGGGCGTCACACTCTGGAGTCGTGACGCCTTGCCTGCTTATGAGTTGGAGCGGGTAGCGCACGCGGTAGAGACTGAGCTCAAGCGTGTTGCGGGCACACGTGAGGTCCAGACCATTGGCGGTCCGGGTCGAGCCGTTCATGTCTGGCTGGATCCGGTTCGTCTGCGCGAACGGGGTGTGGACATTCTTGGACTCAAACAGTCATTGGCGGCGTCGAACATGGGCATGCCCTCCGGAACTGTGCTGGATACGGCTGGGAAAACAGCCCAACTGCTGACGGTTGAAACCGGTGAATTCCTGCGCTCTGAACAGGATGTGGGTGACTTGGTGGTGGGCGTCAGCCAGGGTTTACCGGTCTACCTGCGTGAGGTTGCGCGCATCGAAACCAGCGCGAAGATACCGCAACGTTATGTCTGGTTTTCACCAGGTGGCGCGACGGCGGAGGCGGGCAGTGTCTACCCGGCCGTCACCATCACCGTGACCAAGAAGCCTGGCGAAAACGCGGTGGACGTGTCGCGGGCGGTGGGGGAGCGCCTCAAGGCCCTGCGCAACACTGTCATTCCGGCCAATATCGAGGCCACCACCACCCGGGACTACGGGGAGACTGCCGCTGAAAAAGCCAACAAGCTGATTCAAAAACTGGCTTTTGCGACCGGCTCGGTGATTCTGCTCGTGGGGTTTGCATTGGGTCGGCGGGAGGCGGTGATTGTCGGCGCTGCCGTGATCCTGACGCTCACGGCCACCCTGTTTGCCTCGTGGGCCTGGGGGTTCACGCTCAACCGGGTTTCTTTGTTCGCACTCATCTTCTCCATCGGCATTCTGGTGGACGACGCCATTGTGGTGGTCGAGAACATCCACCGGCATCAGCAGTTGACGCCGGACGCCACGCTCAAGGACATCATCCCCAGGGCCGTCGATGAGGTGGGTGGCCCCACCATTCTGGCCACGCTGACGGTCATTGCCGCTTTGCTGCCCATGGCATTTGTCTCCGGCTTGATGGGCCCCTACATGAGCCCGATTCCGATCAATTCCAGTTTGGGCATGGCGCTGTCTTTGGCCATCGCGTTCACCGTCACGCCCTGGCTCGCCTTGAAGTTGATGAAGCCGCACGGCCATGGGGTGTCGGATCACGGTCAACCCCAAGGTTTGGGGCCCAAATTGCAAACCCTGTTCGCCCGGGTTCTGACGCCATTTCTGGAGAGTGCCCGTAAACGCTGGCTCCTGCTGGGGGGCATTCTGGTGGCCCTGATGCTGTCGGTGGGCCTGACGCTGGTGCAGTGGGTGGTCATGAAGATGCTTCCCTTTGACAACAAGAGCGAGTTCCAGGTGGTCGTCGAGCTGCCAGCCGGCACCCCATTGGAAAACACGGCCGCCACGCTGCATGAGTTGGGCGCTTTTCTGGCGAAACAACCTGACGTGCTGAACCTGCAAGCCTATGCGGGGACGGCGTCACCCATCACCTTCAATGGCCTGGTCCGCCAGTACTACCTGCGTGCCGATGCCGAGCAGGGTGACTTGCAGGTGAACCTGGTGGACAAGCACCATCGCACTGAAAAAAGCCATGTGATTGCCCAGCGCCTGCGCCCCGATCTCGAAAAGATTGGGTTAAGGCACAACGCCCGTATCAAAGTGGTTGAGGTGCCTCCCGGCCCGCCCGTCATGTCACCGCTGGTGGCTGAGGTTTATGGTCCGGACGAAGCGGGTCGACAACAATTGGCCCGCCGGATAGCGAGCGCATTTGCAGAAACCCCTGACATCGTCGGGGTGGACACCTCGCTCAAGGAAAATGCGCCGCGGGCCTATTTGAGAGTGCGTCGGCAGCGGGCGGAGTCGCTGGGTATTCCAGTGACCGTGGTCGCACAAAGTGTGGCCATGGCGCTGTCGGGTGCTGACGCCGCGTACCTGCACGATGGCCAAAGCAAATACCCCGTGCCGGTGCGCCTGCAACTCCCCTTGGCATCGCAGGTCGGGCTTGATGCCGTGCTCGCCATTCCCCTGCGCGCCGCCAATGGCCAGATGGTTCCCTTGTCTGAACTGGTTCAGGTCGAGCGCGGGGTCATTGACAAACCCCTGTTCACCAAAGACCTGCAAGGGGTGAGCTACGTCTTTGGCGACATGGCGGGCAAGCTGGATTCGCCCCTGTATGGTCTGTTTGCCATCCGCAGCAAACTCGCGGCGGCCGCCTTGCCAGACACGGGCAGTCTGGGTGAGTTCTGGGTTCGGCAGCCCCCCGACCCGTACCGCCAGTACGCCATCAAATGGGATGGTGAATGGCAGATTACCTACGAGACCTTTCGTGACATGGGTGCCGCCTATGGCGTGGGCCTGATCCTGATTTATCTGCTGGTGGTGGCGCAATTTCGCAGCTATTTGACGCCGCTGGTCATCATGGCGCCGATTCCGCTCACCCTCATCGGCGTCATGCCGGGTCACGCCCTGATGGGGGCGCAGTTCACGGCCACGTCCATGATTGGCATGATTGCGCTGGCCGGCATCATCGTGCGGAATTCGATTCTGCTGGTGGACTTTATTGAGTTGCAAATCAGCCAGGGCATGGCCTTCAAAGACGCGGTGGTGCAATCCGCTGCGGTGCGCGCCCAACCCATTGCCCTGACCGGGCTGGCGGCCATGATCGGGGCCTTTTTCATTCTGGATGATCCGATCTTTAACGGGCTGGCCGTCTCACTCATCTTTGGCATTCTGGTGTCCACCCTGCTCACGCTGGTGGTCATTCCGGTCCTCTACTACGCCTTGTACCGGCGTCGCATGGAATCGCGCACAGACGCGAACACGCTCAAGGTCCACCCCACGTGAATGAACTACAACCAGCAGGAGACAAATCATGGCTCATATTGTCATCATGGGTGCGGGCATAGGTTGCATGAGCAGGAGCAGATCACCCTGCCGATTGCGTCGTATCTGGCGTGCAAAGACATTGCCTTCGAGAAGTATTTCATGCTCAAGCTGCTGGGTATTGAGCGCTTGAAGCAGGCAAGCCGCCTGTCCATTTTTATCAAAGGAGTTCCACCATGACCGTTCAACGCTACATCCTGGTTTTTGCCGGCCTTTTCATCATGATTTCACTGGCGCTGGGCGTGGAGGGGAGTCCCTTTTTCGTCAGTAAATGGGCGCTGGCTTTCACGGCGTTTGTGGGCGCCAACCTGTTTCAGTCCGGGTTTACCAATTTTTGCCCGCTGGGCATCATTCTGAAAAAACTGGGGGTGCCTGAATCAAAAATTGGCTGTGCCAATTGAGCCTGCGGGGTGTGATTGAAGTCGTCGATGTGCAGGGTGCGCGCCTGAAGTGAGAAAATTCGCTGATAGGAGAAAGAAATGACTGTTTTGACTGATGCCGCCGCCCGCACCGAGGTGCTCAACCGACTACGCCGGGCTGAGGGGCAAATTCGGGGTGTTCAGCGCATGATCGAGGAAGGCGAGAGCTGTCTCAAGATCGGGCAGCAGTTCTCGGCGGTGCGCAAAGCGCTCGACAGTACCTATCTGCGCATGACGCTGTGCTTCATGGAGCAGGAGATTCAAGCCTGCCTCCATCCCGACGAGTCGCAGCAGGCGGGCATCAACCTCATGCTCAAAGACATGGAGGCGATGCTGGCCCGCATGGGTTAATTTTTATGCCTGAATGGCCTGTAGCCAAGGTATATCGTGCGGATGTAGCTATTAATTTAATAGCAATAGTCAGATGGATGACGACGCAATCACGCCGCCGCCCAGACACACGTCGCCCTCATACAGCACGGCAGACTGACCCGGCGTCACCGCCCACTGCGGGTCGGCAAAGTGCAGGCTGAAGCCCTCGCCCGCCCCGACTGCCAGCGTGCAAGGTGCATCGGCCTGCCGGTATCGGGTTTTGGCGGTCAGTAGTCCCGCCGCTGGCGCCACGCCCGCCACCCAACTGGCGTCCTGCGCGTGCAGGGTGTGTGACTGCAGCCACGGGTGATCGTGGCCCTGGACCACCCACAGGATGTTTTTCTCCATGTCCTTGCGGGCCACAAACCAGGGCGCATGTTCGCCGCCGCCTTTCTGGGCGCCTTTGGCCTTGAGTCCCCCGATGCCCAAGCCCTGGCGCTGGCCCAGGGTGTAAAAGCTCAGGCCGACATGCTGGCCGATGGTGCGGCCTTTTTCATCCTTGATGGGGCCGGGCTCCTTGGCGATGTACTGGTTCAAAAAGTCCCGGAATGGCCGCTCGCCAATGAAACAGATGCCGGTGGAGTCTTTCTTTTTCGCGTTCGGCAAACCGATCTCGGCCGCAATCCGGCGCACCTCGGTCTTGTGCAGTTCACCCACCGGGAACAGCGTTTTGGAGAGCTGCGCTTGGTTTAGCCGGTGCAAAAAGTAACTCTGGTCTTTGGACGGGTCCAGCCCCTTGAGCAACTCGTGTTGGCCGGAGACCTCGTTCAGGCGTACGCGGGCATAGTGGCCGGTGGCGATTTTCTCCGCCCCCAGGCGCATTGCGTGGTCCAGGAAGGACTTGAACTTGATTTCGGCGTTGCACAGAATATCGGGGTTGGGCGTGCGCCCGCTGCTGTACTCGCGCAGAAACTCGGCAAACACCCGGTCCTTGTATTCGGCGGCAAAGTTGACGTGTTCGATCTCAATGCCAATCACGTCCGCGACCGCCGCTGCATCCACAAAATCGATGTTGGACGAGCAGTACTCGGAGTCGTCGTCATCCTCCCAGTTCTTCATGAAGATGCCAATGACCTCGTAGCCCTGCTGCTTCAGCAGCCACGCCGTGACGGCAGAGTCCACGCCCCCGCTCAAACCCACCACCACCCGTTGTCCAATGTTTTGCTTGTCCATAGGTGTGCGATTATCCCCGGCATGGAACTCCGTCAACTCCGTTACTTTGTCCGTGTGGTCGAAATCGGCAGCATGAGCCGCGCTGCGCTGGAGCTGGACCTGGTGCAGTCCGCCCTGAGCCAGCAAATCAGCCGCCTTGAAAGCGAACTCTCCACGCGTCTCCTGCAACGCAGCAGCAAGGGCGTGGTGCCCACCGAGGCCGGGCTGGCGTTTTTCCGGGAGGCGCAGCTCACCTTGCGCCATGCCGAGCAGGCCGTGCGTGCTGCCCAGCAATCGCGCCTGAGCGGTACGGTGAGCGTGGGGCTGGCCTCCACCACCGCCGTGGTGCTGGGTGTGCCGCTCATGCAGGCCATGCGCGCGCGCTACCCCGATGTTCGCCTGCATCTGGTGGAGAGCATGTCCGGCCATCTGACCAGCATGCTCAATTCGCGGCAACTGGACCTGGCTGTCCTGTTTGATACCGGTGTAGCCCGGCGCTGGAGCGTGATGCCCTTGCTGGAAGAAAAGCTGTATTTGATGCAGGCGCACCCGGCGGGCAATGTCCCGCCGGACACGGTGCACGGTTCGACCCGCATGGCGCAACTCAAAGGTGTGCCGCTTATCTTGCCCACCGGCAGCCACGGTCTTCGCAGCACGCTGGACGCCGCATTTGCCCGGGCCGACATCAAACCCCATCTGGTGGCCGAAATTGATTCGCTGACCATGCTGATGGATGCCGTGTGTGCCGGGCTGGGCAGCACGGTGCAGCCTTGGGCGGCGCTGGGACGGGTGTCGAATGCCGCCCGGCGCCTTCAATGGGCCGAGATTGCCGACGAGCAGGTGCTGCGCGCCAACGCGCTGTGCAGC
This sequence comes from Rhodoferax sp. LS1R11, assembly GCF_056521395.1. Taxonomy (NCBI): domain Bacteria; kingdom Pseudomonadati; phylum Pseudomonadota; class Betaproteobacteria; order Burkholderiales; family Comamonadaceae; genus Rhodoferax; species Rhodoferax sp. LS1R11. Next base: position 202,913 of record NZ_JBWMAW010000002.1, on the reverse strand, counting down.
CTCTCGGACGACGAACTCTCGCCCGCAGCATTGGCCACCCGCGTGGTGCTGGCCGACTGCGCCTGCGAACTGGTGCGATCAGGGGCGTGGGAGGGCGCCCGGTTGATCCATCACAATTTGTGATGCCCCCATCGCGAAGCGGGTCTGACCAAACACCTGCCTGACACCTAAAGTCGGCTCCTTCCTGCAAACGGTGAGGTGACTGTGAATCCAGATGTGTTGATCATTGGGGGCGGCAACGCCGCCTTGTGCGCGGCCTTGATGGCGCGCGAGGCGGGTGCCAGCGTGATGCTGCTGGAGGCCGCGCCGCGTGAGTGGCGGGGCGGCAATTCGGCCCACACGCGCAACCTGCGCTGCATGCACGACGCGCCGCAAGACGTGCTGACGGACGCTTATCCCGAAGAAGAGTTCTGGCAAGACCTGCTCAAGGTCACCGGCGGCCAGACCAACGAAGCGCTGGCCCGGCTCACCATTCGCGCGTCGGGCCATTGTCGCGACTGGATGCGCCACCACGGTGTGCATTTTCAGCCCTCGCTTTCCGGCACGCTGCACCTGAGTCGTACCAATGCCTTTTTCATGGGCGGCGGCAAGGCGCTGGTTAACGCCTATTACCGCAGTGCCGAGAAGCTGGGCGTGCAGATTCGCTACAACGCGCCGGTGGACCGGCTGGAACTCCAGGACGGCCGGTTTGTGGCCGCCCATGTGGGCCCAGAGCGCATCACCGCCAAGGCCTGCGTGCTGGCCGCCGGTGGTTTTGAGTCCAACCGCGAGTGGCTGCGCGAGGCCTGGGGGCAAAACGAACGCGGCGAATGGCCCTCGGACAACTTTGCCATCCGCGGCACCCGCTTCAACCAGGGCGTGTTGCTCAAGCAATTGCTGCAGGCCGGGGCTGACACCATAGGCGACCCCACCCAGGCGCACATGGTGGCCATTGACGCCCGTGCCCCTTTGTATGACGGCGGCATCTGCACCCGCATCGACTGCGTGTCGCTGGGCGTGGTGGTCAACCGTGAGGGCCGCCGCTTCTACGACGAGGGCGAGGATTTCTGGCCCAAGCGCTACGCCATCTGGGGCCGCCTGGTGGCGCAGCAGCCGGGGCAGATGGCGTATTCCATCATTGATGCCAAGGCCGCTGGCCGCTTCATGCCGCCCGTATTTCCCGGCGTGCGGGCTGACTCCCTGCCCGAGCTAGGGGAAAAGCTGGGCCTGGATGCCGTCACCTTCATGCAGACCCTGAACGACTACAACGTCGCCTGCCGGGTGGGCACTTTTGACCACACCGTGCTGGACGATTGCCACACCAAGCAACTGGCACCGGCCAAGACGCACTGGGCCCGCCCGGTCGACAAAGCCCCGTTTCACGGCTACGCCCTCAAGCCTGGTGTCACCTTCACCTACCTGGGCCTCAAGACCGATGAAACCGCGGTCGTGTCATTTGGCGGTGTACCCAGCGGCAACCTGTTTGTGGCCGGCGAAATGATGGCCGGCAACGTGCTGGGCCGGGGCTACACCGCCGGCGTGGGCATGTCCATTGGGACGGCATTTGGGCGTATAGCCGGCGTCCAGTCTGCGCGGGTAGCTATGAAATCAGGAGTAAATCATGCAGCAGCTTGAAGCATTGACCCGCGACGCCGTCACACTGGCCCATGGTGGCTGGGTGGGCGATGTCGTCTTGAGCGCGCCCGAGGCCGAGGTGGCCCGCCAGATGCAAATCTGCAACGCCTGCCGCTATTGCGAAGGCTTTTGTGCCGTGTTTCCGGCCATGACGCGCCGACTGGAGTTTGGCAAGGCCGATATCCACTTCCTGGCTAACCTGTGCCACAACTGCGGCGCTTGCCTGCACGCCTGTCAGTACGCGCCGCCACACGAGTTCGCGGTGAATGTGCCACAGTCCATGGCCAAAGTCCGGGCCCAAACCTATGTGGATTACGCCTGGCCACCTGCGCTGGGCAAGCTGTACCAGCGCAATGGCTTGACCCTGTCGCTGGCCTTGGCGGCCGGGCTGGCGATCTTTCTGTTGCTGGCGCTGGCGCTCAACGGCGCGCTGTGGGGTGGCGGCCTGCGCGGCAACTTCTACAACTTGTTCCCGCACAACTTGCTGGTGGGCATGTTTGCCCCGGTGTTCCTGTGGGCGGTGCTGGCACTGGGCCTGGGCGTGCGGCGTTTCTGGCGCGATGTGACGCCCGCCACCTCGGGCCTGCCCGTCACCTCGCCTGCCGCCGTCGAAGCGACCGGCGACGTGCTGCGACTGAAGTACCTGGACGGCGGCCATGGCGACGGCTGCCACAACGAAGACGACGCCTACACCCTGTCACGCCAGCGCGCCCACCACCTGACCTTTTACGGCTTCATGCTGTGCTTTGCCGCCACCAGCCTGGCCACCGTGTACCACTACGTCTTTGGCTGGGCTGCGCCCTATGACCTGCCCAGCCTGCCCAAGCTGTTGGGCGTCGTCGGTGGCGTGAGCCTGTTGCTGGGCACGACGGGCCTGTTCAAACTGAACCTGCAGCGCCACCCGCAACACGGTGATGCAGCCCAAAAGCCCATGGACCTGGGTTTTATCGCCCTGCTATTTTTTACCAGTGCCTCGGGTCTGGCGCTCTGGCTGGCGCGCAGCACGGAGGCCTTGCCAGCGCTGCTGGCGGTGCACCTCGGCGTGGTGATGGCGCTGTTTGCCACCTTGCCTTACGGCAAGTTCGCCCACGGGATTTTTCGAACGGCTTCACTCCTGCGCCACGCCGTGGAAAAGCGCCAGCCCAACCCGGTGGGTCTGGGTGCCGATTGATTTTTCTTTCTTAACAATGACGGAGACAAAATGAAAAAACGCCAATTGCTTCAGGCCTGCGCGACGCTGGCTGTGTTGCCGATATTCACCGCGCCAGTCCATGCGCAAGACTTTCCACACAAAAAGCCAGTGAGCCTGGTGGTTGGTTTTGCTGCGGGCGGTGCCGCAGACACCGCTGCCCGTGTGATCGCCAAAAAAGTGAGCGAGAACATCGGCCAGGCCGTGCTGGTGGACAACAAGCCCGGCGCCGGGGGCAACATCGCCCACCAATTTGTGGCCAATGCCGCGCCCGATGGCGCCACCATCCTGTTCGGCTCGGTTGGCCCGCTGACCATTGCCCCGCATTTGATGAAGCTGGCCTATGACCCGGTGCGCGACCTCGCACCTATCACCATGGGGGTCAACTTTCCCAATGTCCTCGTCGTGCATGCGGGTCTCAAGGTCAAGACCTTGGGCGAGTTCGTGGCACTGGCCAAACAAAAGCCCGGGTTCCTTGATTTCGCTTCCACCGGAGCCGGATCAGCGTCTCATCTTGCTGGCGAGTTGTTCAACGACCGGGCGGGAATTGAGACGGTGCACATCCCCTACAAGGGCGGTGCGCCCGCCTTGCAGGACTTGCTGGGAGGCCGCGTTGCTGCCTACTATTCGACGCCATCTACCGCAGGTCCGCATATCGATTCAGGCAAGCTCATCCCGCTGGCCACCACGGGTTTGGCACGGCCCGCCTTCATGCCCAACGTGCCCACCATTGCGGAGTCGGGCTACCCCGGTTTCAACGCCCTGAATTGGTACGCTTTTGTGGCCCCCGGCAAGACGCCCAAGCCTCTGCTGGACCGCTGGAATCTGGAGTTGGTCAAGGTGCTGAACGCGCCTGACGTGCGTGAGGCCCTGCTCAAGCACGGCCTCACGCCCGCCCCCGGCGGTCGTGAGGAACTGGCGCGTTATATGGCCAGTGAAACCAGCACCTGGGGCCGCATCGTCCGTGAACGCAAGATCACGGCTGATTGAGGGGCCGTCAGGTTCCTGCTGTTCAGAAGCTGTGAACCACGCCCAGTGACACGCCGCTGGCACTGCTGGGCAGGCCGGTGCCCTGGTAGCCGTCCTTCCAACTGGTTTGGTCCAGTTCGGCATACAGGCGGCTACGTTTGGATAATTTGTATTCCAGAAAAGCAAAGGTGCGGTTAAACCCATCGTCAACCCTTGTTGTTCGGGTGCGGTCCACACGGTAATGCACCAGGATCAGGTCGGTACTTGGGCTGACAGGGAAAGTAGCTCCCAAGCCCAGTGTGCTGTTTTTGGTTTTGGCTGTTGCAGAGGTTTTTGCTTCATGGCTGCCATAGGTCAATATAAGAAAAGTGCCTGTAGCCCTTGTTCCATGTGCATAGATGGCTATATTATTTATAGCAAAACAGAGGCGTCTGTGTGCACCAGTTCCAAGGGATACCGCCGCCCGGCCAGGTAATCTTCCAGGCACCGCACCACCAGCGGGCTGCGGTGTCGTGCCGAACTGGCGCGAATTTCGTCGGGCGTGAGCCACAAGGTGCGAACAATGCCCGTGTCCAATGAGCGGTCGGCATGAAACGCGCCCAGGTCGCCGCAAAACGCAAAGCGCAAATAAGTGATGTCTTCTGCTTCTTGTTCGCCGACGGCGGGACGCTGGAAGCGCGACATGTAAACCCCCACCAAAGCCGTGGGGTGGAAGGCGTGCGCGGTTTCTTCCAGCGCTTCGCGAGCGCAGGCGTCAACCAGGCTTTCGCCCGGATCGAGGTGCCCGGCCGGGTTGTTGAGCCGCAGACCTTCAGGCGTGTGTTCTTCCACCAGCAGGAATCGCCCGTCCTGTTCAATGACGGCGGCGACGGTGACGCTGGGTTTCCATCGAGTATTCATGGGCAATTATGAGCGGGTGAGGTCCGTGAAAACACACTGACAAGCAGGCGACAGGCATGGTATGCCCTCTGCAAAGAGGGCATAAAACTCATGTAAGCTCGCAGACAGGTGCAAATTCAACAAACAACCCTACAAGGAGTCGCCCCATGCTGATAGGCGTACCCACTGAAACTGCGGTGGGAGAAACCCGTGTCGCCGTCACCCCGGAGACGACCAAGAAACTCAAGGCCCAGGGCCATACCCTTCGCATCCAGTCCGGTGCGGGCGTGGCGGCCAGTGTGCCGGACGACGCCTATGTGGCGGCCGGCGCCGAGATCACCGATGCCGCAGGCGCGCTCGCCTGTGACCTGGTTCTCAAAGTACGGGGCCCCAGCGACGACGAAGCCAAGGCCATGAAGCCCGGCACTTGCGTGGTCGGCATGCTCAACCCCTTTGACGCAGTCGGCCTGCAGAGCCTGGCGACTGCGCAGCTGACCGGCTTTGCCCTGGAGGCCGCACCCCGCACCTCCCGCGCGCAAAGCATGGACGTCCTGTCCAGCCAGGCCAATATTGCCGGCTACAAAGCCGTGATCATGGCGGCCGACAAATACCAGCGCTTTTTCCCCATGCTGATGACCGCCGCGGGCACCGTCAAGGCGGCCCGTGTGGTCATTCTGGGGGTCGGCGTGGCCGGTCTGCAAGCCATTGCCACCGCCAAGCGCCTGGGGGCCGTGATTGAGGCCTCCGACGTGCGCCCCAGCGTCAAGGAACAAGTCGAGTCCCTGGGTGGCAAATTCATCGACGTGTCCTACGACACCCCGGAAGAAAAAGAAGCCGCTGTGGGCGTGGGCGGCTACGCCAAGCCCATGCCGCAAAGCTGGCTGGACCGCCAGAAGCTCGAAGTCGCCAAACGCGTGGCCCTGGCCGATATCGTCATCAGCACCGCACTGATCCCCGGTCGTCCCGCCCCCACGCTGATCACCGAAGACATGGTCAAAAGCATGAAGCCGGGCTCCGTCATCATCGACATCGCCGCTGGCAAAGGCCCCAACGGCGGCGGCAACTGCCCCCTGTCCGAGGCCGACAAGACGGTGGTCAAACACGGTGTGACCCTGGTGGGGGAGACCAACCTGCCCGCTTTGGTGGCCGCCGATGCGTCCTCCCTCTACGCCCGCAATGTGCTCGACTTTCTCAAGCTGATCATCACCAAAGAAGGCGCGCTCAACATCGACATGAGCGATGACATCGTGGCCGCCTGCCTGATGACCCAGGGCGGCGAAGTCAAACGCAAATGAGTCCGTCCCAGTAAGGAACCCCACACCATGGATATTCTCTCCCCCACGATCACCAACCTGATCATCTTCGTTTTGGCCATCTACGTGGGCTACCACGTGGTCTGGACCGTCACACCGGCCTTGCACACACCCCTGATGGCCGTGACCAACGCCATCTCCGCCATCGTCATTGTGGGCGCCATGCTGGCCGCCGCGCTGACCGAGACCACGCTGGGTAAAAGCATGGGCGTGCTGGCCGTGGCCCTGGCCGCGGTCAATGTGTTTGGTGGCTTCATGGTCACCCGGCGCATGCTGGAGATGTTCAAGAAGAAAGAGAAAAAAGTCGCGACCAAGGAAAGTGCCCAATGAGCCTGAATCTCGTTACCCTGCTGTATCTCTTTGCCAGCGTCTGTTTCATCCAGGCCCTCAAAGGCCTGAGCCACCCCACCACCTCGATCCGCGGCAACCTGTTTGGCATGATCGGCATGGGCGTGGCCATGGTCACCACCGCCGCTTTGATCTTCAAACTGGCCGGCCAGATGGGCCAAAACGGCGCCTCGGGCCTGACCTGGGTGCTGGGCGCCTTGCTGGTGGGCGGTACCGCCGGTACGGTCATGGCCAAACGGGTTGAAATGACCAAGATGCCCGAACTCGTGGCCTTCATGCACAGCATGATCGGCTTGGCCGCCGTGTTCATTGCGGTGGCCGCCGTGGCCGAGCCGTGGGCCTTCAGCATTGCCGCCAAAGGACAGGCCATTCCCACCGGTAACCGGTTGGAGCTGTTCCTGGGGGCTGCCATTGGTGCGATCACCTTCAGCGGCTCGGTCATTGCCTTTGGCAAGCTCTCGGGCAAGTACAAGTTCCGTTTGTTCCAGGGTGCGCCGGTCCAGTTTGCCGGCCAGCACAAGCTCAACCTGGTGCTCGGCCTGGCCATGCTGGGTCTGGGCATTGCCTTCACCGCCACCGGTGACTGGAGCGCCTTCTTCGCCATGCTCGCCCTGGCGTTTGTGATGGGCGTGCTCATCATCATCCCGATTGGCGGCGCCGACATGCCGGTGGTGGTCTCCATGCTCAACAGCTACTCCGGCTGGGCGGCGGCGGGCATCGGCTTCAGTCTGAACAACGCCATGCTGATCGTGGCGGGCTCGCTGGTGGGCAGTTCGGGCGCGATCCTGAGCTACATCATGTGCAAGGCCATGAACCGCTCGTTCTTCAACGTGATTGGTGGCGGCTTCGGGGGCGAGGCCACCACGGCAGTGGCCGGTGCGGCGGTGCAACGCCCCGTCAAGAGCGGCAGTGCCGATGACGCCGCTTTTGTGCTGAGCAATGCCGAAACCGTGGTGATCGTGCCCGGCTACGGCCTGGCGGTGGCCCGGGCCCAGCATGCCGTCAAGGAACTGGCAGCCAAGCTCACCGAAAAAGGCATCACCGTCAAGTACGCCATTCACCCCGTGGCCGGTCGCATGCCGGGCCACATGAACGTGTTGCTGGCCGAGGCCGAAGTGCCGTACGACCAGGTGCACGAGATGGAAGACATCAATGGTGAGTTCGGTCAGGTCGATGTGGCCATCATCCTGGGCGCCAACGACGTGGTGAACCCTGCGGCGCACGTCAAGGGCAGCCCGATCTATGGCATGCCGATCCTGGAAGCCTACAAGGCCAAGACCATCATCGTGAACAAGCGCAGCATGGCCGCCGGTTATGCCGGTCTGGACAACGAGTTGTTCTACATGGACAAGACCATGATGGTGTTTGGCGACGCCAAGAAGGTGGTGGAAGACATGACCAAGGCCATCGAATGATCTAGCACCGGCAGATCAGCAGAAATCAGGGAAAACACAGCCACCAAGAGCTGTGCCCGTGGCGGGCCTCCGCCTCAATTCAAGACTTGGAGACATCAGAATGACAGAGCGCATTTGGCTCAATAGCTACCCCGCAGGCGTGCCCGCCGATTTGGCGCCATCACCGTATCCATCGCTGGTTGCCTTGATGGAAGAAAGTTTCAAGAAATACGCCAGCCAGACGGCCTACAGCTTCATGGGCCGGGATGTGACCTATGGTGAAACCGACAGTCTCAGCCAGTCGTTTGCGGCTTACCTGCAAGGCCTCGGGTTGGTCAAGGGCGACCGTGTGGCCATCATGATGCCCAACATGCCTCAGTACCCGGTGGCTGTCGCCGCCATCCTGAGGGCCGGCTTTGTGGTGGTGAATGTGAACCCCTTGTACACCCCGCGTGAGCTGGAGCATCAGCTCAAGGACTCCGGCGCCAAAGCCATCGTCATCATCGAGAATTTTGCTGCAACGCTTGAAAAGTGCATGGCCAACACCCCGGTCAAACACGTGGTCTTGTGTGCCATGGGCGACCGCTTGGGTTTGCTGAAGGGCGCGCTGGTCAACTATGTCGTGCGGTATGTCAAAAAAATGGTGCCGGAGTTCAACTTGCCGGGCGCTGTACGCTTCAACGAAGCGTTGGCCCGGGGAACCCGGGGTTCACTCAAGGCCCCGATCATCAAACCGGACGATGTGGCCGTCTTGCAGTACACGGGCGGTACCACCGGCGTGTCTAAGGGCGCTGTGCTCCTGCATCGCAACCTGATTGCCAACGTACTTCAGTCCGAGGCCTGGAATCAGCCAGCCATGAAGGCGGTACCCGCCAATGAGCAGCTGACCACCGTGTGTGCATTGCCGCTGTACCACATCTTTGCGTTCACGGTGGGCATGATGTTGTCCATGCGGACGGGGGGCAAGCTCCTCCTGATTCCGAACCCGCGCGATTTTTCAGCCGTTCTCAAAGAACTGGCCAAGCACAAGATACACAGCTTTCCGGCGGTCAATACCCTGTTCAATGGGCTGGCCAACCATGCGGACTTTCAGACCGTGGACTGGAGTCACCTCAAGGTGTCATTGGGTGGCGGTACGGCCGTTCAAAGCGCAGTGGCCAAGCTTTGGTTTGAAAAAACAGGGTGTCCAATTTGTGAAGGTTATGGTCTGTCCGAGACGTCGCCGTCCGCCAGTTGCAATCCAGTGACAGCCAAAGAGTACACCGGCACGATCGGTGTGCCCTTGCCCGGCACCTTCATGAAACTACTCGATGACGACGGTCTCGAAGTGAAGGTGGGTCAGTCGGGTGAAATTGCCATCAAGGGCCCGCAGGTGATGGCCGGTTACTGGCAGCGCCCGGACGAAACGGCCAAAGTCATGACCCCGGATGGCTACTTCAAGACCGGAGACGTGGGTGTGGTCGACGAACGCGGCTTTTTCAAAATCGTGGACCGCAAGAAAGACATGATTCTGGTCAGTGGCTTCAACGTCTACCCCACTGAGCTGGAAGACGTCGTTGCACAGTTGGACGGTGTGATGGAATGTGCCTGTGTCGGCGTTCCCGACGAAAAAACGGGCGAAGCGGTCAAACTGGTGATCGTCAAAAAGAACCCCGATCTGACCGAAGCGCAGGTGCGGGCCTTTTGCAAAGAGAATCTCACTGGCTACAAGCAACCGAAAGTGGTGGAGTTTCGTGCTGAATTGCCCAAAACTCCTGTGGGCAAGATTCTGCGGCGAGAGCTCCGCGTCAAGTAATTGACCACTACCGCCATTCTCAGCGCCCTGATGGAGGAACAGCAGGGCCTGGTTGATCAACTTGCCAACGCGGTCAAGGTCACGCGCGCTGGCCGTGACTTTTGGCATGGCGACTTGATGGGGCTCCCGGTTGTGCTGGGCCTGTCAAGAATCGGCAAAGTCGCTGCGGCGACCACTGCCACCACCATGATCGAAGCGTTTGGTGTCCATCGTATCGTTTTTACGGGGGTCGCAGGGGGTGTCGGGCCCGGCGTCAACGTGGGCGACGTTGTGGTCGCGACAGACTTCGTGCAGCACGACATGGATGCGTCGCCTTTGTTTCCCCGCTACGAGATACCGCTTTACGGGCGCAGCCGCTTCCCCTGTGATGCTGTACTGACTGCTATGCTTTTGGAAGCTACTTGCGAAGGATTGGCGGGGGCTAGAGGCCAATTTCGTCAAAAAAAAGAGGATGTCCGTTCCCACGTTCATTCCGGGCTGATTGCCAGTGGGGACCGATTTGTGTCCGGCGCTAACGAATCTGTGCTGTTGCTGGAGGCACTGCAGGCGGGCGGTTTGCCGCCTTTGGCGGTCGAGATGGAGGGCGCTGCTGTCGCGCAAGTCTGTTTTGATTACGGCATCCCTTTCGCTGCCGTGCGTACGATCTCTGATCGTGCCGACGATCAGGCCCATGTTGATTTTCCCCGTTTTGTAGCTGAGGTGGCCAGTCGCTATGCGACGGCCATCCTGCTGGAGCTGCTGCTTCGATTGAAACAACGCGCCTTAACGCAGCCAACCCCGCCGGTAGCAGTACCACATGGGCAAGGCGGCGCTTAGAAACATCAGGGCTACGACATAGGGGTAGGCCCACTGCCCCAAGACCGCAAACTCGGGGAATTGCAGGTTCATGCCGTAAATGCTCGCGACCAGGGTAGGCGGTAGCAGCGCTACGCTGGCGACGGAGAAGATCTTGATGACCTTGTTCTGGCTGATGTTGATGAAGCCTACTGTGGCATCCATCAAGAAGTTGATTTTGTCGAACAGGAAGGCCGTGTGTGAGTCGAGTGAATCGATGTCACGCAGAATCTGGCGGGCCTCTTCAAACTGCTCGCCATTGAGCATCTTGCTGCGCATCATGAAGCTGACGGCGCGCCGCGTGTCCATCGCATTGCGCCGAATGCGTCCATTCATGTCTTCATGGCGGGCAATGGCGCCGAGGCCTTCGCTCGCGATCGCGTCGGTCACGTCGCCTGTCAGCACCTGTTTACTGACCTTTTCAAGCTCATCGTAAATGCCTTCAAGCGTGTCAGCCGAGTATTCCGCATCGGCGTCGAACAGCTTGAGCAACACCTCTTTGGCGTCCTCAATCAGGCCGGGGGCACGACGCGCGCGCATGCGCAACAGCCGAAACACGGGCACGTCTTCGTCGTGAATGGAAAACAGGACACCCTTGCTCTTGAGTTCATCGTTCTCAAGGTTCAGGATAAAAGCCACCCGCACCGTGCGGGGTTCATCGTCATCGGCGATCAGAAAGTCGCTGCGGATGTGCAACTCTCCGTTGTCCTCTTTGTAAAAGCGAGCCGATTCTTCGATGTCTTCGTCCATCGCATCTTCGGGGATGGAGAGGCCGTAATACTGCTTGACCCAGCGTTTTTCTTCGAGTGTGGGGGACTCCAGGTCCACCCAGGTGGGTTGAAATTTGGACAATTCTTCCAGTGACTCGATCTCTTCCTGAAAGAGTCGACCATTGACCAGCGTAAAGATATTGAGCATGACTCACTCCCTTGGAATTGATTGCATCTGACAGAAGTTGCGGGGTTTTGCTTTCAACTCCGATGCATTTCAGGGAGTTGAAAGCTACCGACTGGGATAGGTTTCCAAGGAGTTGTCTCCGGTAGTCAACGTGGCCAAATTATCGCATTTCAGCGAGGCTGGTGCGCGCGGAAACGGCATCCCGAATGCCAATTCCCGGGCGTCCCGGGGAAAACAGGACGCAGTCACTTTTTGTTGCATTGCATCACCAATAAATATTGCATTTTCATGACATCGGGGGCATAGTGAAACCAAGGTAGTGTTTTTTGAATTTTGGTTTGTGTGTTGCCTGCATTCCGCCGACAACTTTTTCAACCCCGAGAGCATCAGGAGGCTATTTATGAATTTGACGATCAGCGGTCATCACCTCGAAGTCACCCCAGCCTTGCGCAGTTACGTCACGACCAAGCTAGATCGGATCATGCGACATTTTGACCAGGTAGTTGATGTCAAAGTGCTGCTCACAGTGGAAAACCAAAAGGAAAAAGAGCGACGTCAACGAGCGGAGTGCAATATCCATGTCAAGGGCACCGACATGTTTGCCGAAAGCTCCCATGCTGATTTGTATGCCGCGGTGGACGAGTTGGTAGACAAACTTGATCGCCAGGTAGTCCGTCACAAAGACCGCTTGCAGAATCACCATCATGAGGCTCCCAAGCGCCTGATGTAAGATTCCCCGTCTGAATCCCAAAAAGCCGCCCAATTTGTCGAGCGGCTTTTTTTGCGTCCGCCGTGCTGGCGGTGCATAATCCGAATCAACTTATGAACCGTCTTGCCTCCATCCTTTCCGCCACGCAAGTGCTTGTGCATGTTGATGCCACCAGCAAAAAGAGAGCATTTGAAGAGGCGGGTTTGCTGTTTGAGAACCTCCACGGCCTGAGTCGCGCACTGGTCACCGACAGTCTGTTTTCCCGGGAGCGGCTGGGCTCGACGGGGCTGGGCCATGGTGTGGCGATTCCACACGGTCGTATCAAAGGCCTCAAGTCTCCGATGGCGGCCGTGTTGTCACTGGCCAACCCCATCGGTTTTGATGCACCGGACGAACAGGCCGTCAGTTTGCTGATTTTTCTCCTGGTGCCGGAGGCTGCGACCCAAAAGCACCTGGAAATCCTGTCGGAGATAGCTGAAATGCTAAGCGACGCGGTCCTGCGGGAAAAACTGGTTTCCAGTGCTGATGCCGAACAGCTTCATGGTCTCATTTCCAACTGGAAATCGGCCTTGGTGGCCTGATCACCGTTTTTCTCTCCCGGAGTTACCCTGAAGCCGAATGTCGTCAGTGCAGATGTGTTGTTTGAGGAATTCCGTGGCACCCTGAAATGGGAGTGGGTGGCCGGTCTGGGGGCTTCGGAGCGGCGCTTTGACGAAGTTGCTGTACTCGCAGCGCGCTCTGGCGCAGATCTGGTCGGTTATCTCAACTACATCCATCCCTACCGCGTTCAAATTCTGGGTCAGCGTGAAATTGCCTACCTGACCAGTGCCACGCCGGAAGACTGCGCTCGGCGCATCTCCCGAATCGTCACACTGGAGCCGCCCGTCCTGATTCTGGCGGACGGACAGTTGGTGCCGGAGGCGCTGCTCTCCATGTGTGAGCGCGCACAAATCCCCATGTTCTCCACGCAAAGTTCGTCGGCGTTTGTGATCGATGTGCTGCGCGCCTACCTGTCCAAGTATTTTGCCGACCGCAGCACCATGCACGGGGTGTTCATGGACATTCTCGGTCTGGGTGTGCTGATCACTGGCGAGTCCGGCCTGGGCAAGAGTGAACTGGGGCTGGAGCTGATCTCGCGCGGTAACGGCTTGGTGGCGGACGATGCGGTCGATCTTTTTCGCATCAATCAAGACACCATCGAAGGTCGTTGCCCCGAATTGCTGATGAACCTGCTGGAAGTGCGCGGCATCGGTCTGCTCGATATCCGCTGCATCTTTGGGGAAACCGCGGTCCGGCGGAAAATGCGCCTCAAGCTCATTGTCCATCTGGTCAGGCGAGAGACGCTGGAGCGTGACTACGAGCGTATTCCCTATGAGCCACTGACCCAGGACGTGCTGGGTGTGCCGGTGCGCAAGGTGGTGATTCAGGTGGTGGCTGGACGCAATATTGCGGTGCTGGTGGAGGCCGCTGTGCGCAACACCATTCTCCAGTTGCGGGGTATCGACACCTACCAAGAGTTTGTCGAGCGCCACCGCAAAGCGATGGACTCCGCCGACTGATCCGTCAAAGTGGCGGCTTTTGCCGCTTGTTACCCGTGGTTGCGCGTCGAGATCGGGCGGTTGGGGCACTTGTCCTTGATGCAGTGGGCGTAAAGACTCAAGGCATGGTCGGCAATGGCAAAACCCTTGGCTTTGGCAACCGCCTGTTGGCGCTTTTCAATTTCAGCATCGTAAAACTCTTCGACCCGGCCGCAATCCAGGCAAACCAGATGGTCGTGGTGCTGGCCTTCATTGAGTTCGTAGACGGCCTTGCCGCTTTCAAAATGGCTGCGGCTCAAAATGTCGGCCTGCTCGAATTGGGCCAACACGCGGTACACCGTGGCCAAGCCCACATCCGAGCGATCTTCCAGCAGCACGCGGAACACATCCTCGGCCGTCATGTGGCGCTGCGCGCCTTTCTGGAAGATTTCCAGGATTTTCAGCCGGGGCAAGGTCGCTTTGAGGCCGGTATTTTTAAGTTCGTCGATATTGGTCATGGGAGTCCCGCGTGCCAGCAGACAGGCCTCCCTCGGAGGTGCAGCCGGTACAATGCTTCGATCATATCGCCACACCTCAACTCATGTCTGATTTTCAACGTCGTATCACGGGGCTGATCCTGTTGTTGGCCGCCAGCGCAAGCTTGGTGGCTTGCGGCAGCTTCAATGGCGCCAGCCAAAGTGTTGCCGGGGTGGTGACACCTTACAAGATGGACATTGTCCAGGGCAATTTCGTCTCCAGGGAGCAGGCTGCCGCTGTCAAGCCGGGCATGAGCCGCACGCAGGTTCGCGATATTCTGGGAACGCCCTTGCTGACCAGCATCTTCCACGCGGACCGCTGGGACTATGTGTTTACCTTCAAGCGTCAGGGTGTTGAGCCGCAAGCCCGCAAGGTCACCGTGTTTTTTACGGGGGATGCGCTGGATCGCATTGAGGCGGACACCCTGCCGACCGAGGCCGAGTTTGTGGCCTCACTGGATTCGGGTCGTCGCTCAGGCAAAGTGCCGGTTCTGGAATTAACAGAAGAAGAGCTGAAGCTGTTGCCTGCGCCAACCAAATTGGCCGAGCCCGCGCCTTTGCCTCCGTTGCCCTCAAGTTACCCCCCACTGGAACCAGCAAGCCGCTAAGCTGCGGCTCAAATTCATGAGCGAAATTATGACCAACCGGATCACGATCGCCGGTGCTTCGGGCCGCATGGGCCAGATGTTGATCGAAGCCGTCAAGGCGGCAGATGACTGTGCACTGGCTGGCGCACTTGACATGGCCGCCAGCCCTGCCATCGGGCAGGATGCCATGGCGTTCCTCGGTCAGACTAGCGGGATCCAGATCACGGCTGATCTGGCGCTGGGGCTGAAAAACGCCAACACCCTGATTGATTTCACCCGGCCGGAAGGCACACTGGCCCACTTGCGCGTTTGTCGCGAATTGGGGGTCAATGCGGTCATTGGTACCACCGGATTCAGCGACGCGCAAAAAGCTGAAATCGCCGAAGTAGCGCGGGACATTGCCATCATGTTGGCGCCCAACATGAGTGTGGGGGTTAACGTCACACTCAAGCTGCTTGAAATGGCGGCCAAGGCCCTGTCCACCGGGTATGACATTGAAATCATCGAAGCGCACCATCGCCACAAGGTGGACGCCCCCTCGGGCACGGCGCTCAAGATGGGGGAGGTCATTGCCGACGCCCTGGGTCGCGACCTGAAGGATTGCGCCGTCTACGCCCGAGAAGGGGTGACTGGCGAGCGCGATCCCTCCTCCATTGGCTTTGCCACCATCCGTGGCGGCGACATTGTGGGCGACCACACGGTGCTGTTCGCTGGCATTGGCGAGCGCATCGAGATTTCTCACAAATCGTCCAGCCGCACCACCTATGCGCAAGGCAGTCTGCGTGCCACCCGTTTCCTGCTCGGTCAAAAATCGGGCTTGTTTGACATGTTCGATGTGCTCAACCTGAAATGAACGCTGCCCAGCTTTTCCGGCAGGGCGACGGGGTGACCCAGGCGGTAGCCTTGCTTTTGCTGCTTATGTCGGTGGCGAGCTGGGTGGTGATTCTGTGGAAATCATGGCTGCTGCACCGTGCCAGCGGCGACGTGCTGCGCTCAGTGGCCGCTTTCTGGCAGTCCGCCACGGTGGACGAGGCGTTGCACAAGCTTGCGGCCTTTGACCGCGAATCTCTCGTGACCCCTCTGGTCTTGGCGACCACTGTCAAAGCCAGCGGCACGCTGGCGGGCGCCGGTGACCGCTCGCAACAGTTGACCCGCGTCTTGCGCGACGCCTTACATGCGGCCTTGGCCAAGCTCCAGTACGGACAGGTGTTGCTGGCCACCGTGGGCTCCACGGCGCCGTTTGTCGGCTTGCTGGGGACCGTGTGGGGCATCTATCACGCCCTGATTGGCATCTCAAACGCCGGTCAGGTCGCCATCGACAAAATATCCGGCCCGGTCGGTGAGGCGCTCATCATGACGGCGGCTGGTCTGGCGGTGGCCATTCCCGCGGTGCTGGCTTACAACGTGTTGGGTCGCTCGATTGGCCGGATTGAGGCGGAGCTGGAGGGCTTTGCGCGAGATTTGCGGGAGCTGACCGTCAGCCAGCCCGTCCCGTCTGCTTGAGTTGACGGCGACGCCCCATGTCTTTTGGCCGCCTCGAACGTACCCCCGGTCCGCAGCCGATCAGCGAGATCAACATGACACCGCTGATCGACGTCATGCTCGTGTTGCTGGTGATCTTCATCATCACGGCGCCGCTGCTCACCAGTGCCATCAAGCTCGATTTGCCGAAAACCGAAGCCGCCAAGCCGGGTGATGCGCCCCAGTCCGTGTCGGTGGTGGTGGATAAAACCGGAACCACCTACCTGAATGACAACGCCATTGAGCTGGACCAGCTGACCCTTCAACTGGCCCTCATCGCGAAGGCGCAGCCCGAGACCGAAGTGCAATTGCGGGCCGATGAGGCCGTGCCCTATGGCCGGATCGTGCAGGTCATGGGCGCGGCGCAAAAAGCGGGTCTGAACCGGATTGGTTTTGTGGCGGACCCTGCAAACCGGCCGGCCTTGGCTGTGACGCCTTCCATCCAACCCTAAAATCGGGTGATTGCGGTCCTTTGATCGCGCAAGCAGAGATTCCATGCAAGAAAAATACAACCACCTCGACGTTGAAAAATCCGCGCACAGCCACTGGACGGCCCGTGACGCCTACCGGGTCATCGAGGATTCGTCCAAAAAGAAGTTCTACGCCTGCTCCATGCTGCCGTACCCCAGCGGCAAGCTGCACATGGGCCATGTGCGCAACTACACCATCAACGACATGCTCACGCGCCACCTGCGCATGAAGGGCTACAACGTGCTCATGCCCATGGGCTGGGACGCCTTTGGCCTGCCCGCTGAAAACGCGGCCCTCAAGAACCGCGTGCCCCCGGCGAAGTGGACTTACGACAACATCGCCTACATGAAGAAGCAGATGCAGGCTATGGGCCTGGCCGTCGACTGGAGCCGCGAGATTGCCACCTGCGACCCCGAGTATTACAAGTGGAACCAGTGGCTGTTTCTGAAAATGCTCGAAAAAGGCATCGCCTACCGCAAGACCCAGGTCGTGAACTGGGACCCGGTGGACATGACCGTGCTGGCCAATGAGCAGGTGATCGACGGCAAAGGCTGGCGCACCGGTGCAGCGGTCGAGAAGCGGGAAATCCCCGGTTACTACCTCAAGATCACGGACTACGCTGAAGAGTTGCTGGAGCATGTGCAGACCGGTTTGCCGGGCTGGCCCGAGCGCGTCAAGCTGATGCAGGAAAACTGGATTGGTAAGAGCGAGGGCGTGCGCTTTGCCTTCACGCATGACATCAAGAACTCGGCAGGCGACCTGATTGAAGACGGCCGCATGTACGTCTTCACCACCCGGGCCGACACCATCATGGGCGTGACGTTTTGTGCCGTGGCGCCCGAGCATCCGCTGGCCACCCATGCGGCGCAGACGAACCCGACACTGGCCGCCTTCATTGAAGAATGCAAGAAGGGCGGCACCACCGAGGCCGAGCTGGCCGTGCGCGAAAAAGAAGGCATGCCCACAGGGCTGTTTGTCACCCATCCGCTGAACGGCCACAAGGTGCAGGTCTGGGTCGGCAACTACGTGCTGATGAGCTACGGCGATGGCGCGGTGATGGGTGTGCCCGCGCACGACGAGCGGGATTTCCTGTTCGCCAAAAAATACGGCATTTCCATCATCGAAGTGGTGCTGGTCGACGGGCTGACCTACGACTACGACCAGTGGCAGGACTGGTACGGTGACAAGCAGCGTGGCGTCACCATCAACTCCGACAGTTTCAGCGGCCTGAGCTTTAAGGACGCCGTCAATGCCGTGAGTCACTCCCTGCAGGTCAAGGGCCTGGGCGAGAAAAAAACCACCTGGCGCCTGCGTGACTGGGGCGTGAGCCGCCAGCGCTACTGGGGCACGCCCATTCCCATCATCCATTGCCCCGAACACGGGGCGGTGCCCGTGCCCGAGAAGGACTTGCCGGTGGTGTTGCCGCAGGACTGTGTGCCCGATGGGTCCGGCAACCCGCTGCACAAGCACGAAGGTTTCCACGCCGGTGTGACCTGCCCCATTTGCGGCGTGGCGGCGCGGCGCGAGACCGACACCATGGACACCTTCGTGGACAGCTCGTGGTACTTCATGCGCTACTGCGATCCCAAGAGCAGCGAGGCCATGGTGGCCGGTGGGGCGGACTACTGGATGCCGATGGACCAGTACATCGGCGGCATCGAGCACGCCATCCTGCACTTGCTGTATGCGCGCTTCTGGACCAAGGTGATGCGTGACCTCGGGCTGGTGAAGATCGACGAGCCTTTCACCAAGCTGCTGACGCAAGGCATGGTGCTCAACCACATCTACTCGCGCAAGAGCGACAAGGGCGGCATTGAGTACTTCTGGCCGCACGAGGTGGAAGACATTCAGGACGGCACCGGCAAGGTCAGTTTTGCCAAACTCAAGGAAGCCAAAGGCGACCTGCCTGCTGGCACGCTCATCACCTACGAGGGCGTGGGCACCATGAGCAAGAGCAAGAACAATGGCGTGGACCCGCAGGACCTGATCGAGAAATACGGGGCCGACACTGCGCGCCTGTACACCATGTTCACCGCACCGCCCGAGGCCACGCTGGAGTGGAATGATGCCGGGGTGGAGGGCTCCTACCGCTTTCTGCGCCGGGTCTGGAACTTTGGCGTCAAATTGTCTGCTATTGATTCAGTAGCTGCTCCCGCAGGTGTTGCGCGGGCTGCAGCCCTGAAAGGTATAAATTTCAGCAAAGAAGCCAAGGCACTCCGGCTGGAAGTGCACACCGTGTTCAAGCAGATTGACTACGACTACCAGCGCATGCAATACAACACCGTGGTGTCGGGCTCCATGAAGCTGCTCAATGCCTTGGAAGACTTCAAGAACGATGGCTCCGAAGGTAGCCAGGTGGCGGTGTTCGAAGGCTTCGGCATGTTGCTGCGCGGCCTGTACCCGGCCACGCCCCACTTGACGCACACCCTGTGGAGCGAGCTGGGTTATGCGGTGCCGTACGGCGATTTGCTGGACGCGCCCTGGCCTCAGGTGGACGAGTCCGCCTTGCAGCAGGACGAGATTGAACTGATGTTGCAGGTCAATGGCAAGCTGCGCGGCGCGATTGTGGTGCCTGCCGGTGCCACCAAGGCCGAGATCGAACACGCGGCGATCCACAGCGAGATTTTTCAGAAGCTGGCCGACGGCGTGGCGCCGAAGAAGGTCATCGTGGTGCCGGGGCGTCTGGTCAATCTGGTGGTTTGAACCGAGTGCGCATGAAACGTCCCGCCCACCTTGTCCCCACGCGCCGTCTGGCGCTGGTCAGCCTCGCCGGTCTCACGCTGGCGGGTTGTGGCTTCAAGCTGCGCAGCAGCCAGAACTTTGCCTTCACCTCGATCGCGGTCCTGCCCCACCCCGGTGGCCCGCTGGCGCTGGAGTTGCGCCGCTCGCTGGGGGGCTCGGTACAGGTGCTCGCGCCCGCGGCTCCGCTCGTGCAGGCGCAAGTAGTGCTGGACATCCTGCAGGAACAACGCGAGAAAACGGTGTCCGGCGTCAACAGCTCGGGTCAGGTGCGGGAGTTTCAGCTTCGCATCCGGGTGAAGTTCCGGCTGCGCACGCCCGAGGGCAAAGAACTGGCTCCGGATGCTGAAATCGTGCAGCAGCGCGGCATCAGCTACAGCGAAACCGCGGCCCTGGCCAAGGAGGCCGAAGAGGCCTTGCTGTACCGCGACATGCAGACCGACATCGTGCAGCAACTCCTGCGCCGCCTGGCAACCATCCGTTATGCAACTGGCCCCTAACCAGCTCAACGCCCATTTGCAGAAGGGCCTGAAAAGCCTGTACACCCTGCATGGCGACGAGCCGCTGTTGATCCAGGAGGCGGTCGACGCCATTCGCGCCGTCGCCCGCACCCAGGGCTTCACCGAGCGCACGTCGCACACCGTGGCGGGTGCGCACTTTGACTGGAGCGAGGTGCTGGCCGCAGGGGGCTCCCTGAGCCTGTTTGCCGACAAGCAGATCGTGGAACTGCGCATTCCCTCGGGCAAGCCCGGCAAGGAAGGCAGCCCCGCCATCCAGCATCTGGCAGAGCAATCCCGCGACAACGACTCGAC
This sequence comes from Rhodoferax sp. LS1R11, assembly GCF_056521395.1. Taxonomy (NCBI): domain Bacteria; kingdom Pseudomonadati; phylum Pseudomonadota; class Betaproteobacteria; order Burkholderiales; family Comamonadaceae; genus Rhodoferax; species Rhodoferax sp. LS1R11. The sequence goes on along the minus strand of NZ_JBWMAW010000002.1, from coordinate 182,789 downwards.
GCTCACGCTGGTGATGTTGCCGCGTCTGGACAAGATGACCAAGAGCGGCGCCTGGTTTGGTGCGCTGGAGAGTTTTGGCGTCACGATTCAGGTCGAGCCCGTAGAGCGCGCTGCGCTGCCGCAGTGGATTGCGCAGCGGTTGTCCCAGCAAGGCCAGCGCGTCGTTGCGGGGGAAGACGGCCAGCGCACGCTGCAGTTTTTTGCCGACCGGGTCGAGGGCAACCTGCTCGCGGCCCACCAGGAAATCCAGAAGCTGGCCTTGCTGTTTGCGCCCGGCGAGTTGACGTTTGAGCAGATCGAAAGTGCGGTGCTGAACGTGGCGCGTTACGACGTGTTCAAGCTCTCGGAAGCGGTGCTGGGTGGCCAGACGGCCCGTGTGCAGCGCATGCTCGACGGCCTGCAGGCCGAGGGCGAGGCTGAGGTGCTGGTGCACTACACGCTCAGCGAGGACATCCGGGCGCTCAAGCGCGTCAAGGACGCCATGGCGCAAGGCCGGCCCATGCCCATGGCCTTGCGGGAGCAGCGGGTGTGGGGCGTGAAAGAGCGTTTGTTCGAGCGTGTGCTGCCCAAGTTGAGCGAGGCCAAACTGGCCGAATTGCTGCAGTCGGCCCACCTGGTCGATGGCATCGTCAAGGGCCTGAAGCAAGCTGACTGGCCGACCAATGGCTGGCAGGCGCTGCACCGGTTGGCCCTGCAGCTGTGTGCCTTGTGCGCGGGCACCCCGGCGGCGACCCGTCCCCGCTGAAGAGTTTGTCCTGGGCGCACGCAAACCGCCGTGCGAAAATGAGCGCATGAACGCGCTCAACATCACCGACTACACCCAGGCCCTTGGTTTTAAGGCAAAAACGGCTGCAGCCCTCATGGCTAAAGCGCAGGCAGCTACTAAAAACAGAGCGCTTCGCAAACTCGCCGAGTTGCTGCGGGCCAACGTGGCGGCGCTGCAAATCGACAACGCCAAAGACCTGGACCGCGCCGTGGCCGCCGGTTTGGCCGCTCCGATGGTGGACCGCCTCAAGCTCACGCCGAAGGTGATTGAAACCTGCGCCCAGGGTTGCGAACAACTCGCCGCCATGGCGGACGTGATCGGCGAGATCATCGGCCTGAAGGAGCAGCCCAGCGGTATCCGTGTGGGGCAGATGCGGGTGCCGATTGGCGTGTTTGGCATGATTTTCGAAAGCCGCCCGAATGTGACCATCGAGGCCGCCAGCCTGTCGATCAAGAGCGGCAACGCCTGCATCTTGCGCGGTGGCTCGGAGGCGATTGAGTCCAACAAGGCGCTGGCCTTGCTGGTGCAACAGGCGCTGACCGAGAGCGGCCTGCCGTTTGATGCGGTGCAGCTGGTGCAAACCACCGACCGCGAGGTGGTGGGCCAGTTGATTGCCATGCCCCAGTACGTGGATGTGATCATCCCGCGGGGCGGCAAAGGCCTGATCGAGCGCATCAGCCGCGACGCCAAGGTGCCGGTCATCAAGCACCTGGACGGCAACTGCCATGTGTATGTGGACGACCCCTGCGACATCGCCATGGCGGTCAAGGTCGCCGACAACGCCAAGACCAGCAAATACAGTCCGTGCAATGCCACCGAGAGCCTGCTGGTGGCACGGGGCGTCGCGCGCGAGTTTCTGCCGTTGATTGGACAAATTTATGCAGCAAAAGGGGTGGAGATGCGCTGCGACCCGGAGGCATTGGCCATTTTTAAAGAAAATGAGCCTCTAGCCCAGGTGGAACGTGCGCAGACAGCTATTAATTCAATAGCAAACGTGGTGTCGGCGCAAGAGAGCGACTGGTACGAGGAATACCTGGCCCCCATCATCAGCATCAAGGTGGTGGCGGGGGTCGAGCAGGCCATTGCCCACATCAACCAGTATTCATCACACCACACCGACGCCATCATCACGCGCGACCACATGCACGCCCAGGCCTTCCTGCGCGAGGTGGACTCGGCCAGCGTGATGGTCAACACCAGCACCCGTTTTGCTGATGGTTTTGAGTACGGGCTGGGCGCTGAAATCGGCATCAGCACCGACAAATTCCATGCCCGCGGCCCGGTGGGCATTGAAGGCCTGACGTCCTTGAAATATGTGGTGCTGGGCCAGGGTGAAGTGCGAACTTAATGCGCTGTGGAGGGTCGTAGTGAGGCGGCGGTGCCTTGCAAGTGGGGGGCCTGCCCCCAACTCCTAGAATAATTCAGGTTTCCCGACTCAATCCAAACAAGAGGGCCGCATGGTTCCACATCTCGTCACTGCGCTTACCGGCCCCATCAACGAACTTGAACAACGTGTTCTGGACTCCATGCCCGCCATTGAGCGCTGGTTCCGGCTGGAATGGATGGAGCACACACCGCCTTTTTACAGTTCGGTGGATGTGCGCAACGCCGGTTTCAAACTGGCCCCGGTGGACACCAACCTGTTTCCCGGCGGCTGGAACAACCTCACCCCCGAGATGCTCCCGCTGGCGGTGCAGGCCGCCATGGCCGCGATTGAAAAAATCTGCCCGGAGGCGCGCAACCTGCTGTTGATCCCCGAGAACCACGCGAACAGCACCTTTTATCTGTCGAGCGTGGCACAGTTGCGGCGCATCTTTCACATGGCCGGCCTGAATGTGCGCGTCGGGTCGATTGATCCCGCGATCAAGAAAACCACGACCATCGAGTTGCCCAACGGCGAGAGCGTCACGCTGGAGCCCGTCATTCGCGGCAAGCGGCGACTCGGTGTCAAAGACTTTGACCCTTGCACCATCCTGCTCAACAACGACCTGCACGCGGGCGTGCCGGGCATTCTGGAAGACCTCCACGAGCAGTACCTGCTGCCGCCCCTGCACGCCGGTTGGGCCACGCGCCGCAAGAGCAAGCACTTCAAGTGTTATGAAGAAGTCGCCAAGCGAATGGGCAAGCTGCTCGGCGTGGACCCCTGGCTGATCAACCCGATGTTCGAGAAATGCGGCGAGGTCAACCTGGCCGAAGGCGTGGGCATGGACTGCCTGAGCACCCATGTGGATGCCTTGCTGGGCAAAGTGCGCCGCAAGTACAAGGAATATGGCATCAAGGAAAAACCGTTTGTAGTGGTCAAGGCCGACAACGGCACGCACGGCATGGGCATCGTCACCATTCGTGATGCCAAGGAACTTGAAGCCCTGCACCAGAGAGCCCGCAGCAACGCGGGGGGGGCCGCGCAGAGCCAGCAGCCGCACGACATCCTGGTGCAGGAAGGCGTGCTGACCAAGGAGCGCATGAATGACGCCGTGGCCGAACCGGTGGTCTACATGATGGACCGGTATGTGGTGGGCGGTTTTTACCGTATTCACGCGGGCCGGGGCATCGACGAAAACCTCAATGCGCCCGGTTCTGGCTACGTTCCGCTGGCCTTCGAGCAAAGTGCGCGTTTGCCACAGCCTGGCGTCAAACCGGGGGCCAGTGCACCCAACCGCTTCTATATGTACGGTGTGGTGGGGCGTCTGGCGATGCTGGCGGCCAGCTACGAACTCGAAGCCACGGACCCCGATGCCGAGGTGTACGAATAAGAAGCATCAATTCCTTACCCGTGCCTGAATGTTTAGTTGTTGCAGTGCAACATCTGTGAGCGGGTTGTGAAATTAGAGCTTGGCGTCCTGATGCAAGTCGGGCGGGCAGGAGCAGAATAGCGTTCCCAAATCAAATGGAACCCCGCTAGGCATCAAGACGGGGCCAACTTGTGTCTGCATCCAAATCGTCCCTCACGGCGCTCACGCTCGGCGCCATTGGTGTTGTTTACGGCGACATCGGCACCAGCGTCCTGTACGCGGTCAAAGAAGTCTTCGGCTCCGGCCACGTTCCCTTCACCCCCGACAACGTCTACGGCATTCTGTCCATCTTTTTCTGGACCCTGACGGTGATCGTGTCCATCAAGTACGTGGTGCTCGTGCTGCGTGCAGACAACAACGGGGAGGGAGGCCTGGTGGCCATGCTGGCGCTGGCCTCGCAGTCGGTCAAAGACCGGCCCCAACTGCGCCGGGTGCTGCTGCTGGTGGGTATTTTTGGCACCTGCCTGTTTTACGGTGATGGCGTGATCACCCCGGCGATCTCGGTGTTGTCCGCCGTAGAAGGTCTGGAGGTGATCTCCCCCGGGTTCAAGCGCTTTGTGATTCCGATCACGCTGGTCATTCTGTTTGGCCTGTTTGCGGTGCAAAAACATGGCACCACGGGCATCGGCAAGTTCTTCGGTCCCATCACGCTGGTGTGGTTTGCCTGCATTTCGGTGCTCGGCGTGTCGCAAATCATGACGCACCCCGAGATTCTGTGGGCCATCAGTCCGCACTACGCCCTGGGCTTCATGTGGCACAACCCGGGAACGACCTTCATCATTCTGGGCGCCGTGGTGCTGTGCGTCACGGGGGGTGAGGCGCTGTATGCCGACATGGGCCACTTTGGCAAAAAACCGATTCGTGTGGCCTGGTTTACCGTGGTCATGCCCTCGCTCACGCTCAACTACTTTGGGCAAGGGGCCTTGCTGTTGAACAACCCCGCCGCGGTGAAAAATCCGTTTTTTCTGATGGCGCCGGACTGGGCGCTGGTGCCCCTGGTGGTGCTGGCCACCATGGCCACGGTGATCGCCTCACAGGCGCTGATTTCGGGCGCGTTTTCGGTCACCAAGCAGGTGATCCAGCTGGGTTATTTGCCGCGCCTGCAGGTGCTGCACACCAGCGTCCGGGACACCGGTCAAATCTACCTGCCGTTTGTCAACTGGGGCTTGTTTGCCGCCATCGTGGTGGCGGTGGTGATGTTCAAGTCCTCCAGCAACCTGGCCGCGGCCTACGGTATTGCGGTCTGTACCGACATGCTGATCACCACCATCCTCACGTTCTACGTGATCCGCTACAGCTGGAAATACCCGCTGGCCCTGTGCCTTTTGGCCACCGGATTTTTCTTCATTGTGGACTTTGCGTTCTGGGCCTCCAACTTGCTCAAGCTGTTTGATGGCGGCTGGTTCCCGCTCCTGATTGGCGGTGCCATTTTTACATTCATGCTCACCTGGAAGGATGGTCGGCGTCTGATGAACGAGAAGCTCCGCACGGATGCGATCGATCTCAACAGTTTCCTGGATGCCGTGTTTGTCAGTCCTCCCGCGCGCGTGGAAGGCACGGCTGTGTTCCTCACTGCCGAGCCGCGCACGGTGCCCAATGCGCTGCTGCACAACCTCAAGCACAACAAGGTGCTGCACGAGAACAACCTGTTTGTGACCGTGCGCAACCACGAGGTGCCCTGGATCGGCATGGCCAAGCGCCTGGAGATTGAATCCCTGGGGCATGACTGCTGGCAGGTGATCGTCAACTATGGTTTCAAGAATGACCCGGACCTGCCCAAGGCGCTGCAGCAGATCAAGGGCCGGGGCTGCGAGCTGGAGCCCATGACCACCAGCTACTTCCTCTCGCGTGACATCGTGGTGCCCACGCTGGGCGGCGGCATGGCACCGTGGCGCGAGAAGCTGTTTGCCCAGATGCATCACAACGCCAGTGGTGCCGCCGAGTTCCTGAACCTGCCCAATAACTCGGTGGTTGAGCTGGGTTCCAAAATCGAGATTTAAGACGCCCGCGCGGGCCATTTCCTACCTCCATGCGCTTTTTCAAAGACCTGAGTCCGTCTGCCTTCACTGCGGGCTTTGTGGCTGTTTTGGTGGGTTTCACCAGTTCGGTGGCCATCGTGTTTCAGGCCGCGCTGGCCTTCAAGGCCACGCCTGAGCTCATCACCTCCTGGATGTGGGCGCTGGGGCTGGGCATGGGCTTGTGCACGCTGGTGCCGTCTCTGCTGTTGCGCAAGCCGGTCATGGTGGCCTGGAGCACTCCCGGCGCTGCGGTGCTGGCCACGGCCGGTCTGGCGGGCGGCTTTTCGATGGCGGAAGCGGTGGGTGCCTTCATGGTGTGTGCCGCGCTCATCACTCTGTGTGGCGTGACGGGCTGGTTCGAACGCGTCATGCACCACCTGCCGTTGGCCATTGCCTCGGGCTTGCTGGCGGGTGTCCTGGCGCGCTTTGGTCTGCAGGCCTTTGTGGCGGCGCAAACCAATCTGCCGCTGGTGCTGGTCATGCTGGGCACTTACCTGCTGGGCAAGCGCCTGGTGCCGCGCTATGCCATTCCCATGACGTTGCTGTTTGCTATTGTTTATGTAGCTGCCTCCGTAGGTTTTACGGGGGCTGCAGTCCATTTTGATATCGCAAAGCCGGTGTTCACCGCGCCGGTATTCACGCTGGGCGCGGCCATCAGCCTGGCCTTGCCCCTGTTTGTGGTGACCATGGCTTCCCAGAATCTGCCCGGTGTGGCCGCCATTCAAGCCGCCGGGTATGGCAACCCGTCGGGCAAAGGCATTCCCATCTCAAACATCATCACCCTGACCGGCGTGGCCACCCTGGTGCTGGCCCCCTTCGGGGCGTTTGCGCTCAACCTGAGTGCGATCACCGCTGCCATCTGCATGGGGCGCGAGGCCCACACCGACCCGGACCGGCGCTACACCGCCGCCGTGTCCTGCGGCGTCATCTATGTGGTGATTGGCATTTTTGGCGCGGCCATCACCGGGGCGCTCACCGCCTTTCCCAAAGAACTGATTGCCGCCATTGCCGGGTTCGCCTTGCTGGGCACCATCGGCAGCGCGCTGGCCACCGCCGTGCGGGACGAGTTGCACCGCGAGGCGGCGCTCATCACGTTTCTGGTCACGCTCAGTGGGGTGGTCATTGGCGGGGTAGGGTCGGCCTTTTGGGGGGTGCTCGCGGGCGCACTGGCGCTTTTTGTGCAACAGTACGGCAAGTCGCGTTTCCCCCATCCTCCTTCTGCCTGAGTTATTTGTCTCCCATGAAAATTCTATTTGTCGCTGATCCGCTCGAATCGTTCAAGATCTACAAAGACACCACTTTCGCCATGATGCGTGAGGCACAGCGGCGCGGGCACACCCTGTCGGCCTGCGAGCCCAAAGACATCATGTGGCAGCGCGGTGCGCCCGTCACGGCGGTTGTGCGCGACATCACCCTTACCGGCCAGTTCGAACCCTGGTTTGAGACCGCCCCGCCGTCAGCAGATGACGGCAGGCAAGCGCTGAAGGACTTTGACGTGGTCCTGATGCGCAAGGACCCGCCGTTTGACAGCGAATTCTTCTACGCCACGCATTTGCTGGAGCAGGCCGAGCGCGAAGGCGCGCGTGTGTTCAACAAGCCCCGGGCGCTGCGCGATCACCCTGAAAAACTTGCGATTCTGGAGTTCCCCCAGTTCATCGGTCCCACGCTGGTCACGCGTGACGCGGCAGACATCAAGCGTTTTCATGCAGCGCACCAGGACATCATCCTCAAGCCGCTGGACGGCATGGGCGGCATGGGCATCTTCCGCGTGAAAGAGGACGGACTGAACCTGGGCGGCATCATCGAGACGCTCAACAAGGAGGGCGCCCAGACCGTGATGGTGCAGAAGTTCCTGCCCGCCATTGCCGAGGGCGACAAGCGCGTGCTGGTGATTGGCGGCAAGCCTGTGCCGCACAGCCTGGCGCGCATTCCGCAGGGTGGTGAGGTGCGTGGCAACCTGGCCGCCGGCGGCATTGGCGTGGCGAAACCCTTGAGCGAACGCGACCGCGTGATTGCCGAGTCCTTGGGGCCGATTCTGGTGAGCCGGGGCTTGCTGCTGGTGGGGCTCGACGTCATTGGCGACAGCCTGACCGAGATCAACGTCACCAGCCCGACCTGTTTCCAGGAAATCTTTGATCAGACCGGCTTTGATGTGGCCGCGATGTACATCGACGCGGTTGAGCAGGCCCTCAGGGGCTGACCGGGTCGCAGCGGCGGGTTGAAGCCGAACAGCCCGCCATCGTTCCATCCACAAACACCTGGAGTTCGCCGGGCGCCATCACCACCCAGTCTTCGTTGGTGGTCAGCGGCTCGGTGACGACGATGGCCAGACGATCTTCCGGGCCATTGAGGTCGGCCAGGTCAACGCTTACATCGTCATCCTTCAGGTGCACTTCGGTGAACGGATGCTGGCGCAGCACGTAATGCAGCTTGGTGCTGGCGTGTGCCCACAGCGCCTGGCCGTTGCTCAGCAAAAAATTGAACGTACCGTGTTTGGCGATTTGCGGCACGAGCTCCGCCAGCGTGCGGGTGAGTTCCGCTACCGTGGGCACGCCCGCGTGGGACTTGGCCAATTCTTGCAGCAGCCAGCAAAAAGCGAGTTCGCTGTCGGTGTTGCCGACCGGCCTGAAGCTGCCGTGCAGATAGGGTGCGTAGTCTTTCAGGTCGCCGTTGTGCGCAAACACCCAGTAGCGCCCCCACAGCTCCCGCACAAACGGGTGGCTGTTTTCAAGCGTGACAGCACCCACCGTGGCCTTGCGCACATGCGCTATCACGTTATGGCTTTTGATGGGATAGTTGCGCAGCATGCGCGCGATGGGAGAAGTGGAGGCGCCTTCCTTGTCAACGAAGTAGCGCACGCCTTTGCCCGGCTTGTCAGGCGTGGCGTCTTCGCTTTCAAAGAACGCAATGCCCCAGCCGTCGGCATGGTGGTCGGTACAGCCACCACGCTGCGAGAAACCGGTGAAACTCAGCGTCAGGCTGGCGGGCAGACGGCTGTTCATTCCAAGCAATTGACACATAGGTCACTAGTTTACTGCGCGGGGATATGCATTCACATGGCTGTAACGTTGTTTTGCAGGTAAAGCCTTGTGAAGACGCCTCCGTTCATCTCAGGGACGGGGCTCGGTCCACAGGACGCCGCCCGTTGACCAGTTCTCGCGCTTGACGTCGGTGATCAGGATGTCGACGGCCTCGGGGTTGCCGCCCAACACCTCGACCGATACGCGGGTGATTTCAGCCACCAGTTTCTTCTTTTGTTCAATAGTGCGGCCTTCGAGCATTTCAATGTGGTAGGTTGGCATAATTTGTAACCGTAAAGTGGTGAAAATGACAGTCATGATACGGTGGCAGATGCCATCCATGACGATGGTGCATTTGAATAATTGAACGCAACACTTTCTGGCGGGGCGTCGTTGCCCTGACCGGGTATGCTGTGCGTTTTGGGGGCTTGGTTGAGGCAGGTCCTCGTGAGTGAAGTTTTTTGTCTTTTCTCCAGCCGGGGAGGTCTGTGCCGGGAGGAAAAAGTTACAACTCAGAAAGAGTGTCTTGAAACATAGAGCCAGTATTGCTGCAGTTGCACTTCTCGTCATGACTTTCGCCAGTGAGGCGCTCACACTGGGCCGCATTCGCGGTGCAGCGCTGGTGGGCCAACCGCTGGACCTGGTGATTCCCGTTCAGATGGAGGTTGCCGAGGCTGATTCGTCGTTGTGTTTCGAGGCCGATGTCTTTCATGCCGACACACGCCAGGATGGCAGCCGCGTGCGGGTGCTGACTGAAACTGTGACCCCCGGACAAGCGGTCAATGTGCGGATTTTGTCGTCGACACCGGTTGATGAGCCTGTGGTGACGGTCTATCTGCGCACTGGCTGCGGTCAAAAAACAACGCGTCGCTATGTGCTGCTGGCTGATCTGCCCAGCGAGGTAGCTGCTCCCGTATTGGCCCGTACGACGCCTGTGCCATCGGCCCAAACGGAGGTGAGTCGCCCAAGCGTTGCTTCAGTGGCGAGCACCGTAGCGCCGAAGGTTCGTGCACCGCGCCCGGTGGTGACCTTCAAGCCAGCGGTGACGAAAGAGGTGCGTGCGCCTGTCAAGGCGCCCGTCCGGGTTGAAGAGGTCACGCCCATCAAGGTGGCGGCGCAGTCCCGCCTGACGCTGGACCCCTTGGAGTTTTACTCCGACCGGGTGGCCAACCTGGCGCCCACGGGCGGCAACGCCGCAACCGACCATGCCCTGTCAGACCTGCGCAGAAGCCAGACGCTGGAAGCCGAGGTCAAGGCCCTGATGGCTGCAGCAGCCAAGAATGAAGCGAGCTTGATTGACCTGAAGGCGCGCCTGCAAAAAGCGGAGGCGGAGTCGCTGCCGCGTGAATGGATGTACGGCCTGTTTGCCCTGGTGCTGGCCAGTGTGGCCGCCCTGGCCTGGTTGTGGAGCCGGCAGCGGTACATCCCAACGGGCGCGGGTGCCTGGTGGAGCGGTAGCGTCTCGGCCGAGGAATCGGTGCAACCCATGGCCGCTCATGAAGCCGAGCCAGCCCTGAAACCAGTGCTTTCCCGTGGGGTGGCTGAAGCACCGATCTCGGATTTCCCTGCCAGTATGGCCCCAGCCACGGGCATGGATCTCAACCTGATCGACATGAGCGACTCCAATTTCGCTCACTTGATGCAGTCCAAGGCCGATCAGGTAGTAGCCCCCCTCAAAGCACCGATCCCTGTCCTGATGCCTGAGCTGGACGCGTTGTCGGCCCCCGTGCCAGCCAACCGTGGGCACAACTTCAACGCTCCCGCGGTGCAGGACATCCGGCAGCAGGCCGAGTTCTTTCTGTCGCTCGGACAGACCGACCACGCCGTGAAACTCCTTGAGAAGCAACTCAATGAAAGCCCTGACGCCAACCCGCACATCTACCTGGACTTGCTCACGATCTGCCATTCATTGGGTCTGAAGATCGAGTTCCGTCAGTACCGGCAAGAGTTCAATCTGTTGTTCAACGGAAAAGCGGCTGAGTTTGTGCAGTTCAAGGACGAAGGCCGGGGTCTGGAAGACTATCCCGACACCTTGGGCCAGATCACCGCCTTCTGGCCAACGCCGCAAATCATCGTGGTGATCGAAGCCTTTATTTTCCGCAGCCCCGGATTGCGCCTGGACCATTCTTTCGATCTCGCGGCATTTCGTGACCTGCTGCTGTTGCATGCTGTTGCGAGGGACGGAAAATTTGTGCAAACGTCCCGCGAGCCTGGCGTCCCGGCGGCACCCACGGCGGCAGCATGGGCCAGTGCGCCCCCTGAACTGCCTCCCCTGCCTGTCGTCAGCCTGACGCCTGATTTCAACCTTGATGAGTTGCCCCCAGAGCCTTTGCTGGACTTGGACTTGTCCGATGAACCCCTGGCCGGTGAGAAGTTGACACAAATGTCGGCGACAGAGATCAAATTTTCCGCCTTGCTTCCCGGTGAGCCGCATGTGGGGAGGGCCAGTTCCTGGCCTGTTCAAGATGACAACTTGATCAATTTCGACATGTCGGATTGGGTTAAACCGTCCGGCCGGACCGGAGAGAAGTCTTGAGCATGGGCGTGCGGCGATGAGCGGCGTGGTGTTACCACCCGGCGTGACTGTTTTCGAGCGGGGGTGGCTCTCGTCGAACAACATTTTGCTGACGGGGCATGACGCCTGCGCGCTGATCGACAGCGGTTATGAGACCCATTCGGCCCAAACCTTGTCACTCGTGGCCGGTGCGCTCAACGGTCGCCCGCTCGATGTTCTGGTCAACACCCACCTGCACAGCGACCACTGCGGCGGCAACGCCGCATTGCAACAGGCTTACCCGGCGCTCACCACCCTGATTCCCCCCGGTCTGTCTGCGCATGTCAGCCCCTGGAATCCCGAGGCACTGACCTACGTGCCCACGGGGCAAAGTTGCCCGCCTTTTGGCTTTGACGCGGTGCTGGTGCCCGGCACCGAACTTCGCCTGGGCGACTTGACATGGCAAGTCCACGCCGCGCCCGGCCATGACACCCATTCGGTCATTCTGTTCGAGGCGGCGTCCCGGGTACTGGTCTCGGCCGATGCCTTGTGGGAGCGCGGGTTTGGCGTGGTGTTTCCGGAGCTTGAAGGCATTGATGCGTATGTGGAAGTGGGGCAAACGATTGACCTGATCGAGTCGCTGGCGCCGAGGGTGGTCATTCCAGGCCATGGCCCGGCCTTCACCTGCATTGAAAAATCCATTGCCGATGCACGTGCCCGGCTGGAAAGTTTCGTTGCCAACCCTGCGAAACACACCACCTATGCCGCCAAGGTTCTGCTGAAATTCAAGCTGCTTGAAGTCCAACGTATGCCGTTGACGGCATTGCAGACCTGGGCGCAGTCAACGCCGTATTTCCCCATGATTTTTGACCTGCACGTGTCAGGGCTCGATTTCGGGGGGTGGATCAACCACCTGATTGGCGAGCTGGTTCGCACAGGCGCAGCCTCGCAGGATGGCGAGTGGATCCGCAACGCCGGTTAAAAATGCGGCCCCGCGCCGTGCCCCGTTAATCGGTGTGGGGCAAAATCAACAGGCGTATCCGCGTCGCGGGATACCTGGTCAATCAACCCCAATCAAGAAAGGCCTATGCCATGAAATCTATCAAACGCAGAGTGGTGGTTCTTTTTGCCGGAACGCTGGTCGCAGGCTTCGCGCTCGCGCAGGCTTCGCAGCCGGTGCGTGTCGGCTCCAAGATCGACACCGAAGGCAAGCTGCTAGGCAACATGATCGTGCTGGCGCTGGAGGCGGGCGGCGTCAAGACTGAAAACAAGTCATCCCTGGGCAACACCAAGGTGGTGCGCGGGGCCATCACCGCGGGCGAGATTGACATCTACCCGGAATACACCGGCAACGGTGCTTTCATGTTCTCCGAGGAGTCCAACCCGGCCTGGAAAAACGCCAAGGCCGGCTATGAGCGTGTGAAGGCGCTGGATTTTGAAAAAAACAAAATTGTGTGGCTGGAGCCTTCTCCGGCCAACAACACCTGGGCGATTGCCGTTCGCAAAGACGTGGCCGCAGCCAACAAGCTCAAGACCCTGGACGATCTGGGCAAGTGGATCGGTGGCGGTGGCCAGTTCAAGCTCGCGGCGTCGGCTGAGTTTGTGGAACGGTCAGACGCGCTGCCGGCGTTCCAGAGCGCCTATGGTTTCAAGCTCAAACCCGAGCAATTGCTGACCCTTGCCGGGGGTGACACCGCCGCCACCATTCGTGCTGCGGCCGAAAAAACCTCAGGTGTGAATGCCGCCATGGCCTACGGGACCGATGGCCCTGTGGCGGCCCTGGGTCTGGTCATCATGGACGACCCCAAAGGCGTGCAACCCATCTATGCACCAACCCCCATCGTTCGCGACGAGGTGCTGGCCAGGAACCCGAAGATCAGGACCCTTCTGGCCCCCGTGTTCCAGGCACTGGACGGTCCCACGTTGCAAGCGTTGAACGCCAAGATCCAGATCGAAGGCCAGGACGCCAAAAAAGTGGCGGGCGATTTTCTCAAGTCCAAAGGCCTGATCAAGTAGCCAGGGCCTGAAGACGGGTTGGCCTTGATGCGCGCGATGCCGCCGCTGCGGTGGAACCCGGTCTCTGCCGTGCTTGCCTTGATGGGCGCCTGTGCCACGGTGGGGCTGTCTTTTTTGCGCGTAGCACCCAACCGGCTGATGTCGGGCGAACCGGTTGACCTGCTGGCCGTGTTGCACGGACCTTCATGGGCGTTGCTGGTTTTGCTGCTGGCCGTCCTGCTGGCGCCTGTGCTGCGACCGACGCGAACCGTGCTCTGGTTGCAGGGGGGCGGAGCCATCGTTTTGCTGGCGGGTTTGCTGGGGGTGGCAGGGCGCCATGCCAGCCAGGTGACGTTGTCTGAGTCACCCTTTGCGCGCACGTCGCTGGGCGCGTCGTTCTGGGTGCTGCTTGTGGTGCTCTGGTTGATGACGGTGGATGCCTTGCAACGCCTGCAGGTCAGTCTGGTGGTTCGCCTGGGCGTGCTGGCGGGTGCCGTGGGCCTGGTGATGCTGCCCCTGCTCTCTGGCGTGTGCGACGCGTTGTCCATCATGAAAGAGTTTGCCAACCAGTCCGGGGTGTTTGGCACGGCGGTGCTGCGTCATATGGCCATTGTGATCACGGCGCTGGTGCCCACGTTGTGCCTGGGCGTGCCCTTGGGATGGTGGGTTTGCAAGTCGGCGCGGGTGCGCCGGATGCTGTTCCCCGTGCTCAACATCATCCAGACCATTCCTTCCATTGCCTTGTTTGGTTTGCTGATGGCGCCGCTCGCGCTGCTGGCGGTGGCCTATCCCGCATTGGCCCGGGCCGGCATCAGCGGGGTGGGCATGGCGCCCGGCGTCATCGCCCTGGTGCTCTACAGCCTGCTGCCGGTGGTGCGCGGCACACTGGCGGGGCTGGAGCAGGTGCCGGTGGCTGTGCGGGAGGCTGCACGCGGCATGGGCATGTCGCCGCTGCAGATTTTTTACCAGGTCGACGTGCCGCTGGCCCTGCCGGTGTTGTTGTCAGGCATTCGCACCGCCACCAACCAGGCCATCGGCCTGGCCGCGGTCACGGCCCTGATTGGCGCGGGCGGCCTGGGCGCCATCATGTTCGAGGGGCTGTTCAGCAGTGCGCATGATTTGGTGCTGCTGGGCGTGCTGCCCATCGTGGTGCTGGCGGTGCTGGCAGACACGGCGTTCAAGGTGTTGATCCATTGGACTCAAGGGCCGTCAACACCGCCACTCACAGGAATGCCGACATGATTGAGTTTCAGAATATCGGCAAGTCTTATGACGGTCTGCGCGTGATGGAGGGCTTGAACCTCAAGATCGAGCGAGGCGAATTGGTGGTGGTGATCGGTGCGTCAGGTTCCGGCAAGTCCACCCTGCTGAAGATGATCAACCGCATGGAAGCCCATGACGCGGGCCGCATCCTGTTTGATGGTGAAGAGATTTACAGCTTCAAGGTGCGCGAGTTGCGTTTGCGCATGGGTTATGCCATCCAGTCGGTCGGCCTGTTTCCGCACTGGACGGTGGCGCGCAACATTGCCACCGTGCCGCAGATGCTGGGCTGGGACAAACGCCGCATCGAGCAGCGCGTGACCGAGTTGCTGGCGTTGTTTCAACTCGACCCCGAGTTGTATCGCCAGCGTTATCCCCACCAGCTCTCGGGTGGGCAGCAGCAGCGCATTGGCGTGGCTCGCGCCTTGGCCGCCGATCCGGATGTGCTGCTGATGGATGAACCCTTTGGCGCACTGGACCCGGTCACGCGGGTTGCGCTGCAGGACGAACTCAAACGGGTGCACCGGCTGTCCGGCAAAACCATTGTGCTGGTCACCCATGACGTTGACGAAGCCCTGTTATTGGCGACCCGGATTGTGCTGCTCGAACAGGGCCGGATCGTGCAGGTGGGCACCCCGCTGGAACTGTTGGCAACGCCCGCCAACGACCTGGTGGTGGACTTTGTGGGCCGCAGCGACATCGGCATCAAACTGCTTTCGCTGCAGAGCGCTGCGTCGCTGGCACGTGCGGAGCCTGCGCTGGCGGGTAGGCACTTGTCGGCACAAGCCTCGCTGCGGGAGGCCGTCTCTTTCATGACGCTGCACGGGCTGGGGTCGGTCAATCTCGTGGATGCCTCGGGGCAGCACCAGGGCGTGCTGCATGCGGCCGATATGTTTGCCAGGCGTGGTGCAGGGTCATGAACGCTGCCCCCGTGTTGGTCGCACAACGCAGCAGCCGGCGGTTCTGGCAAGACGGCCTGCTGTGGGCAAGCGCGGCGCTGCTGGCCCTGGTGCTGTATTTGCCGCATTCACGGCCGCTGTTCAGCAGCCTGTTCCCGGCGCTGGAGCGCCCGGTGTACCAGCAGGAGCCGTTTGCCGAACTGCTGTGGCAACACTGCAAACTGGTGGGCTTGTCGAGCCTGGTGTCGGCGCTGGTGGGCACGCTGGCTGGGGTTTTCATCACACGGCCGTCGGGTCGGCAATTCAGCTCGGTGGTCGACGCCCTGGTGTCGATGGGGCAGACTTTTCCGCCCGTGGCGGTGCTGGCCGTGGCGGTGCCCGTGGTCGGCTTTGGCGAGTTGCCCGCGCTCATTGCCTTGGCCCTGTATGGGCTGCTGCCCGTGGTGCAAGCCACGGTGGCGGGTTTGAAGACAGTGCCGCAGGCCGTGCGAGAGTCAGCCACCGGCATGGGCATGTCACCCTGGCAGTGTTTTGCACAGGTGGAGGTGCCGCTGGCTTTGCCGGTGTGGGTGGCGGGTCTCCGTACCTCGGTCATCATCAACATCGGCACCGCCACCATTGCCTCCACCGTGGGTGCCAAGACACTCGGCTCGCCCATCATCGTGGGCTTGAGCGGCTTCAACACCGCCTACGTGTTGCAGGGGGCCGTGCTGGTAGGTTTGCTGGCGGTGGTGGTTGATATGGCTTTTGAGCGCGTGGCGCGCCGGGCGGACTGGCAACGCTGAGCGTTGCCAGCGTTCAGGCTAGACGGTGCGTGTAGTTTTTGAGGCGGCCAGCCAGCCTAGTGCCACAACCAGAATCAGCGCCGCAACGGCCGTGAACCACATCAATGCGTTGCTACTGGTGGCTTTCATGGCGGCCCCGGCCATCAGCGGACCCGTGATGGCGCTGACCGAATACAGCATGGAAATCCGGCTGACGTTTCTGGCCATGTTGCCAGCCGACGTCATGGTGCTGGCGACCAGGGCCAGCGTCAAAAACGCCGTGATGAAGCCCCCCAGCAAAAACATCGCGATCACCACCAGCGTGTAGGTCAGTGGCAGCGCCAGCGCGACGGCGGCCATCGCCGTGCCCACGGCACAGCACAGCGCTGCCGTGCCCACGCCACGGTGGTCGGCAACCCAGCCCGCGCCATACTGCATGAGCAGCCCGCCCAGACCAAACACGGCGAGCAGTTGCGCAGTCTGCGCCACGGCTAACCCACGGTCCTGCGCAAACAACGCAAAGAGGCCCGACACGGCCGCCTCCATCATGCCGCCCATCAAGGCAATCAGTACACCTTGCTTGAAGGCGCGGCCATTGTGAAACATCCCTGGCGCCACCGGGTGGCTGTCAAGGGGCGCAGCGGACACGACGACAGCAGACCTGCGCGCAAACCCCAGCGGCACCAGGGCTGCCAAGGTGAATGCCGCCCCAATCCAGAAGACGGTCAGTCCTGTCAGGCCCACGAAGCCCGCGAGCGCGGGCGCCACGACCGGGGCGAGGGCAATCAGCGTTTCATGAAAACCCACCAGCCTGCCGCGCGCATGGGCGGGTGCGATGTTGTAAAGCCAGGGCTCCACCCCAATCCAGCGCAGCCCCATGCCAACGCCAGCCAGAATGCCGCCGATCATTCCATAGGGCCAACCCGCCAAGGCAATGCAAAGCAGCGCCATGAGGGTGCTGAGTACACCCGCCACGATCACCCGCCTGGGGCCCCAGCGCCTGCACAGCCAGGGGCCGACGGCCAGGCCGGGCAACTGCCCCATCCAGAGGGACGCCGCAAACATGCCCAACTGCGTGGCGTCAAGACCCTGCTGAGCCAGCCACACCGGCAACACCACAAACGCAATGCCAAACTGGCCTATTTGCGCGAGGGTGGACACCGAGTTCAGCGCGGTAATCGTCCGCCAGTCAAAGTCGTTTTCTTGCGTGGGCATTGCCGTTGCGCGTGAGGTGGCGAGGGTCATGCGAGTTTGTTTTCCGGCAAGAGTTTGCCGCGGTTGATGGGCGCCTACTTTACATCGCTGGTAGGCGGAGCTGTCCTGTAGCCGTCTGGAAGGTGTTTTTTAATGAAATTGGCCTGTAGCGCACGTCTGGTGTGCGCAGGTAGCTATCAATTAAATAGCATTTTCCCAGTCGCTGGTTGATGCCAAGCGTTGGGGAAATTTAACAGGGCCGCAGCCCTGATTGAACGCGCGTTACTTGCCATTCATTCAACAGCCATCCATCACGCATGCGCCTTGACGATGCGGTCGCTGATGTAGCTGGCCAGGGCGTACACCGTCTCCGAAGGGTTGTAGCCAATTGAGGTGGGCAGCAGGCTGGCGTCGGCCACGTAGAGGTTTTTCACGTCGTGGGTTTCGCCGTAGGGGTTGACGACCGTGGTCTTCGGGTCGCGTCCCATGCGGCAGGTGCCTTGTGGATGGAAGGATGTGTATTTGTAACGCGCGGGTTCGTTCTGGAGCGCCCCGATGACGCGCTCCACCTGGTCGGCGCTTTCAATCACGGCCTGGTTGGAGGAGGGTAGGTAGAGCTTGCTGGCGCCAGCGGCAAAGAGAATGTGGGCGGTGGCCAGCAGCCCTTTTTTCATGGCCTCAAAGTCGCCGTTGTCCACCGTGTAGTGAATCTGTTTCTGGCCGTTTTCCCAGCGCACTTCGCCCACGTTCTTGTCGTGAATCAGGCTGATCAGGCGGATGGTGTTTTTGTAGCCGCTCATGTAGGCCACGTAGGGTTTGCCGGTGCCGGGCTCGGCCTGGAAGCTGGCCTCCACAGGGTCCTGGATGGCATTGAGCAGCAGGAAGCCGCCTTTGTCGGGCAGCGTGTGTTTGTCCATGTAGAGCGAGTGCGTTGCGCCATGGAAGTCGCCCACGGCATGGGGGAACTCCGCGGTGACGGACAGCGTGGGGTGGCACGCAAAGTTCTTGCCCACCTGCATGCTGCTGTTGGCCAGGCCGCTTTTGAGCAGCAGCAGCGGGCTTTGGACCGGACCGGCCGCCAGCACCACGATGGGCGCGTCCACCCGCACATCGGCTTTCTTTTTGCCGGTGGCGGGGTCGATTACCTCGGCCAGCACGCCGCTGGCCTTGCCGTTCTCGGCCAGTACTTGCGTGACACGGGTGTCGGCGAAGATGCTGGCGCCATGCGCCACCGCCCAGGGCAGGTAAGTGACCAGCATGGACTGCTTGCGGTCAGAGGCGCAGCCGCTGAAGCAGGCGCCGGTGAGCGTGCAGTCCTTGATGTTGCGCCGTGCCTTGCCTTCGGGGTAGCCCAGCTTTTTCATGCCCGCGCCGATGAGCACCGCGCCGGGGCTCGTCTCATGCGACTCCACGGTGCGGATGTGCAGGTTGCGTTCGATCTTCTCAAAGTAGGGTGCCATCACCGCCGTGGTGAGGTTGGTCAGGCCGAACTCTTTGGCCCACAGCTTGAGGTAATAGTCGGGTGTGCGAAAGCACAGCGCCGCGTTCACCACCGTAGAGCCGCCCACGCAGGCGCCTTGCAGGATGGCAATGTCGCCGTGCATATTGGCCTGCCCGCCGTGGTCCTGGTAGAGCGTGGCCATCGAGACGGCCAGCATCTCGGTGAATTTCTCGGACGGCACGTAAGGGCCGGCCTCCAGCACGATCACGGTCTTGCCCGCCCGCGCAAGTTCGTAGGCGGCAATGGCACCGCCCGCGCCCGAGCCGATGACCACAGCGTCGGCTTTCAGGTGCAGTTGTTCCTGTGTGATGTCACTGGCTTGCGTGACCTTGAGGCCCTGCTTGGCGGCCTTCACTGGAATGGTTTTTTTCATGGTGTGTGTTCTCGTTGTGCGGTTCAGCGGGTGGGTAGCGGGGCATTGCCCAGGGACTTGAGGCCCAGGCGCTTGGTCATGGGGCCGTCGTAGCCCAAGGGCTCCCAAGTGGCCGGGTTGGCCCAGTAAGAGAGCTGGACGAGCTTTTTCAGCCCCATCGTCAGACCGCGCTGCGGTGGCAGGCCCGAGTTGCCCCAGGCATCGCAAAACTGCGTGGCTTCGGCGTCATTGAGTTCGGTGAACCGTTTCTGGTAGAGGGCCATGGGGCCGTCGTTGAAATACTGGAGGCCGCCTTTGAGGCCGGTCAGGATGTGCGGCTCCATGGTGGCCAGCAGCGCGCCGTCCAGCGTTTGCAGCAGGGCCTCAGGCGTCCACGGGGTGAGGGTGCTGCCGGCCACTGGCAGCACCACTTGCGCCAGCCGGGTGAAGAGGGCGGCTTCCGCGTCGTTGATGAACTTCACACCGGGGGGCAGCGCCGCCAGACTGGCGCCGCCTGCCAGTGCGGTGACCGCACCCGCGCCAGACAAGCGCAGGAAGTTGCGCCGGGACAAGCCCAGCAGGGCCTTGATGGCGGGTTGAAACGCTTCGTCAGCGTGGGGGGTGTGGGGCATTTTTTTCTCCGTGTGAGGCAGTGGTGTCGCGGGGCCGTGGTCAGAATACTTGCAGCAAACGCAGGTTCACGCGCGAAGCTTCCTTGAAGCCGTTGTCCACGGCCAGGTCCCGCCCCCAGGTCGCCAGCAACTGGGTCTTGGGGCCCACAAAGACCGCGGTGCCCAATTGCAGTTTGTCGAGGGTCGCGGCGTTGCCCTGGTTGATGCCGTTCAGGCTGGTTTCACCGCTGCGGGTACGCGAGAGGCCGGCCCGCACATCCCAGGTGGGGCTGAGGGCATAACGCATGAAGCCCTGCACCTGGTAAGACGCAGCCTGGGTGAGCGACTGGCCTGCCGCGTTGGCGCGGTCATTGGTGCCGTAGGCGGTGACATCGGCGGCCAGATCGAAGGTCAGCTTGTCGCCCACGCCCTGGATGAAGCCCACCTGCAGCGCGTATTTCCAGCGGTTCTCGCCCAGGTTCAGCGCCTTGGCGGCGTCATAGGTGCCGGTGGGGGCGATCAGGAAGGGGGTGATGCCCAGGTAGCGCTTGTTCTCGGGCTCGTTGATGGTCCATACGGTGGCGGCCAGGATCAGGTCGCCGGTGCCCGAACCCTGCCCCAGCGCCGTGCTCATGTTGCCGGTGCCGCTGAGATTGCCGAAGGGCAGCAATAACTGGGGGTCCACCGTGTAGCCGCCAATTTGGGTGAAGTGAATCAGGCGCAGGATGCCGATGTCGGAGTCCAGCCCGTTGTTGCCGGGAACCTGATTGCTGTTGGCGTGCAGGCTGTTGCGCTCGGCGTGCTGCATGTACACCAGGCCCACGTTGGTGCCTGCGGGTAAGGCGGTGTAGTCACCGGCATCAATGTCGATGGCGCGGGCGGCGCCCGTGGCGAGGGTGAGGCTGGCGCCGATGAGCAAGGTGCCCAGTGCGTGCTGACGAGTGGTGGGGGTGTTCATGGGGATGTCTCCTGGAGTTGTTTTTTAAAGGGGGGAACGCGGTATGTGGGAATGGGCGTATGGGGGCAGGGTGGTCAGAACGGATACACGATGGGCTTGTCCATCACGCTGATCCACTGGCTCTGGGTGAACTCATCCAGGTTGGCCGGGCCGCCAAAGCGCCCGCCGTTGCCGGAGGCCCCCATGCCGCCAAAAGGCACGTGGAACTCGTTGTTCACGGTCTGGTCGTTGATGTGGATCATCCCGGTGTGCAGTCGGTTGGCCAACGCCATGGCGCGTGAGATGTTGCTGCTGTGGATGGCTGCGGCCAGCCCGTACGCCGAGGCGTTGACCAGCGCCGCAGCCTCTTCGTCGGTGTCGAACACGGTGATGGGCGCCACCGGTCCAAAGATTTCGTCGGTGAATGCCGGCATGGTGGGCTGCACCTCGGTCAACACGGTGGGGCGGTAAAACAGGCCCTCATACGTGCCGCCGGTCAGCACCTGCGCGCCTTGCGCCACCGAGGCCTGCACGATCTGGTCGATGCGGTCGCGCTGCCTGGCATTGATGACCGGCCCCAGATGCGCCGGGCCAGCGTGCGGGTTGCCCACATGCAGCGCCTCGGCCCGCTGCGCCAGGCGGTGGGCATACGCTCCGGCCACGCTGCGGTGCACCAGGTGGCGCCCAGCCTGCATGCAGATTTGCCCCTGGTGCAAAAAGGCACCCCAGGCACCGCAGGAGCTGGCGGCGTCCAGATCGGCATCGTCCAGCACCACGATGGCATTGTTGCCGCCCAGCTCCAGTGCCACCTTCTTGAGCAAGCCGCCGCACACCTCGCCAATCTGCCGCCCCACAGCGGTGGAGCCGGTGAATGAAATCATCTCCACCGCCGGGTGCCGCACCACCGCATCACCCGTGGCCGGGCCGCCCGGCAACACATGCAGCACGCCCGCGGGCAGGCCCGCGTCGGCAAATATCTGGGCGATCAGCAGGCCGCCGGTCACGGCCGACTGCGTATCGGGTTTGAGCAACACCGCGTTGCCCAGCGCCAGCGCCGGGGCCACCGAGCGCATGGCCAGCAGCAACGGAAAGTTCCACGGCGCAATCACGCCCACCGTGCCAATGGGCACGCGCCGCCACAGGTTGGTACGCCCCGGCATGGCCGAAGGAAACAGCTGCCCGTTGGCCTGCATGGGCAGTGCGGCCGCCATGAGCATTTGCTCGTAGGTGGCGCCCAGCTCCCACTCGGCCTTGGGGCCGATGGAGCCGCATTCGCGCACATTCCAGTGGTTGATGTCGGCGGCGCGCTCCTTCAGCAAGCGGGCGGCCTCGCGCATCACGGCGGCGCGCTGGTCAAACGGCGTGGTGGCCCACGCCGCGCGGGCCAAACGGGCGCTTTGCGCTGCGCGGTCCACATCGACGCTGGAGGCCATGCCAATCCGGCCCAGCGTGCCGCCGGTGGCCGGCTCCTGCACCGCTGCTGTGCCGCCTTGCGCATCGACCCAGCCGTCGCTGTAAATCTTGCCGGCCCAAGGGGCCTGGTCGGCGCCCGGATGAAGAAGGGTGTCCATGAATGTGTCTCCAATGCTTGTTTTTGATCGCTTCGCCGAACCCGCTGCCTGACCCGGCAGACGCTCAACACAGCCTCTTCTGCAAAGCCTGTGCCACAACGGCAATGAAGTGCATTGACGGGGCCTTTTATCCGGGTAATCCCTATGAAAGTCACTGTTTTCCGGCACTAAACTGCATGTCATCCTGTCGGGACTGCGCCTCAAAGCGGGACGACGGGTCTCACATCGAGACGGACAGAGAGACGCACACGCGCTGGCCATCCTGGAGACAAACCGTGCAACAAGCGATCATTTCCGAACTCAATCCCTACACCCCCGAACGCATCTGGCAGGCGCGCCGCGCGTTCTTTGACGAGGGCCATGCCCCGGCCGGGCTGATTGACGATCCGGTGCTGCGCTCGTGGCAGCGTTGCCGTGGCCAGGGGCGCGGTGCCTCGGACCAGGTGGAGTTTGACCCGGTGGACCGAGCCGCGTTGGCTCGCTTGCTGGAGGCCCAGCGCACGCTGTTGGAGGCCGCACGGCCTGAATTGGATGTGCTGGCTCAGGCCGTGTCCGACGCCGGCTACGCAGTGCTGCTGACCGATGCCCAGGGCCGTGCCCTGGCGGTTGAGGGCTGCCTCGACCGGCGCAGCGAACCCCTGCGGCAGGCCTTTCGCCCCGGCGTTGATTTGTCTGAAGCGATGATCGGCACCAACGCGATGGCCTCGGCCATCAGCGAGCAACGGGTGGTCCGCGTGCTGGGGCCTGAGCACTTCTTTGCCGACAACCAGATTTTTCACTGTTGCGCCGCCCCGGTGTTTGACCCGCAGGGCCGCGTGGTCGGCGCCGTCGACATCTCGCGTGACATGCCGGGCTTGGTGGCAGGCGCGCAAGCCCTGACCCAGCGCTGTGCCCGGCGCATCGAGCGCACGCTGTTCGAGGCGCTCCCGGCCTTTCTGCGGCTGCGGCTGGAAACGCAGGACGAGAGCGAAGAGGCCTGGCTTGCCTTCAACCGCGATGGCGGCCTGCTGGCGGCCAACATCGCCGCGCGCCAACTGATCGACGTGCCTTTTGTGCCGCAGGGGCTGGGCTTTAGCGACCTGTTTGACGGCCGCTTTGATGCGCTGGCCACGGCCGCCAACCAGGCCAGCGGCGAGCTGCGCTTGCGTTTGCGCGGCGGCGTGCAGTTGCGTGCCCGTGCCTCGGGCTTGCCGCCGCCGGCACGAGCCGTTGCCACGTCCCCGCGTGCGGCGCCCTTGCCTCCTGCCACGCCCCCGCCCGAGTTTGGCGATGTGGCTTTTGCGGCCGACTTTGACCGGGCGCTGCGCGCCTTCAACGCCGATTTGCCGGTGCTGGTCACCGGTGAAACCGGCGCGGGCAAAGAGGTGGCCACCCGTGCCCTGCACCAGGCCAGCCACCGCCGTGACGGCCCCCTGATTGCCATCAACTGCGGCGCCATTGCCCCCCAGTTGATGGCGGCCGAGTTGTTCGGCCATGTCGAAGGTGCCTTCACCGGCGCCCGGCGCGGCGGCAGCGCCGGCAAGATCGAGGCGGCGCAGGGCGGCACCTTGTTGCTGGACGAGATTGGCGACATGCCGCTTGAATTGCAGGTGGGCTTGCTGCGCGTGCTTGACAGTGGCGAGGTGGTGCGCGTGGGGGCTACGCGCGCGGTGCGGGCCGATGTGCGCTTTGTCTGCGCCACGCACCGCGACCTGCGCGCGCTGGTGGCCGCAGGCAGCTTTCGTGAGGATTTGTATTACCGCATCAGCGGTTTTTTGCTCAACGTGCCGCCGCTGCGCAGGCGAAGCGATTTCAACGCGGTGCTCGATGCCTTGCTGGCCGAGCAGGGCTGTGCTGCGCACCGGCTGGACGCCAAGCTGCGCCGTGCGCTTGCAGACCGGTCATGGCCGGGCAATGTGCGCCAGCTGCGCCATGCGCTGCGGCTGGCTCTGGCGCTGCTGGAGGCCGACGAGGTGCTTGCCATTGCGCATTTCCCCCATGAGCCCGAGCCACCGGCCCCGACCGTGGCCCTGACGCCACCACCTGCAGTTGTCGCCACAGCCGCCGCCGTGGCGGACGACCTGAACTGGAAGCAAACCCAGCAACAAGCCATTGACGCGGCACTGAAACGCACCGGCGGCAACGTCACCGCCGCTGCCGCCCTGCTGGGCATGGGCCGCGCCACGCTGTACCGCAAGCTGATGAATTGAAAACGGCTGTTTGTGTCGGCAGGGTTTTCAAAAGGCCTTCACCCAAGGCTGGCGTGTGCGGGCTGAGGCGGTGGTGCTGATGACTGTGGTCATTCTCCCGCGGGCGTTGTTTTTCGAGGTTATGTATCAAATCGGCCGCTAGCCCACGTCCATCGTGCGCAAGCAGCTATCAATTAAGTAGCGTTTTCAGACCGCTGCCGCCTTCACCTTCAGTGGCCATGCATGGCCACTGCGCATGACGGTGTGCATCTCGTCGCTTGTGCGGTCCAGGAAGCCTGGTGTTGTTGAAGGCACAACGTATTGAGTAGGTAAACCGCATTCAAACCAAACAATGACACGTATGCTCAGTTGGCGTGGCGACGGATAATAACGGCCACCTCATTTTGAGCATCATTTTTGAAACTCCCCCATGGAAATCAAGGTCAATTTTCTCGATAAGCTTCGTCTTGAAGCCAAGTTTGATGATTTCACGGTAGTGGCCGACCAGCCTGTTCGCTATAAAGGCGATGGCTCGGCGCCCGGTCCTTTCGATTACTTTCTGGCCTCATCGGCCTTGTGTGCGGCTTACTTTGTGAAGTTGTACTGCGACACTCGCAATATTCCGACCGACAACATCCGCCTGTCGCAGAACAATATTGTTGATCCGGAAAACCGCTACCAGCAGATATTCAAGATCCAGGTCGAATTGCCGGCGGAACTCTCCGACAAAGACCGGCAGGGAATTTTGCGCTCCATCGACCGTTGTACGGTCAAAAAAGTAGTGCAAGCCGGTCCCGAGTTTGTGATTGAAGCGGTAGAGAACCTGGATGCCGATGCGCAGGCCTTGCTGACCTTGAAGCCGGCTTCTGATGCCAGCACCTATATTGCGGGCAAGGATCTGCCACTAGAGCAAACCATCGCCAATATGTCGGGCGTTCTGGCGGCCTTGGGCATCAAGATTGAAATCGCCTCGTGGCGCAATATCATTCCTAATGTGTGGTCCTTGCATATCCGTGATGCGCACTCGCCGATGTGTTTTACCAATGGCAAGGGAGCGACCAAAGAAAGCGCGTTGGCGTCGGCGTTGGGCGAATATATCGAGCGCCTCAATAACAACCATTTCTACGCCGGTGCGTTTTGGGGTGAAGACATCGCCAACGCGGGGTTTGTCCATTACCCGAACGAGCGCTGGTTCAAGCCTGGCCGTAAAGATGCGCTACCGTCTGAAATTCTGGATGCGTACTGCCTGCCCATTTACAACCCCGATGGCGAGTTGCGTGGCTCGCATCTGATCGACACCAACTCCGGCAATGCCCAGCGCGGTATCTGCTCGCTCCCCTTTGTGCGGCATTCGGACGGCGAAGTGGTGTATTTCCCGTCCAACCTGGTCGAAAACCTCTTTGTGAGCAATGGCATGAGTGCCGGTAACACGCTGATGGAGGCGCAGGTGCAATGCCTGTCGGAGATTTTCGAACGGGCGGTAAAGCGCGAAATTCTGGAAGGTGAAATCGCCTTGCCTGACGTGCCGCACGACGTGCTGGCGAAATACCCTGGCATTCTGGCCGGCATTCAGGGCTTGGAAGAACAAGGCTTTCCGGTGCTGGTGAAGGATGCATCGCTGGGCGGGACCTACCCGGTGATGTGCGTCACTCTGATGAACCCGCGCACAGGCGGTGTCTTTGCCTCGTTTGGCGCGCACCCAAGCTTCGAGGTGGCGTTGGAACGCAGTCTGACGGAATTGCTGCAGGGACGCAGCTTTGAAGGTCTGAACGATTTGCCTCGGCCAACCTTTGCAAGTGAAGCCGTGACTGAGCCAAACAACTTCGTCGAACACTTCATCGATTCCAGCGGCATTGTGTCGTGGCGCTTTTTCAGCGCCAAAGCGAATTTCGATTTTGTCGAGTGGGATTTTTCTGGCCAGGGTGAAAATTCCAATGCGCAGGAAGCCGCGGCCTTGCTCGGCATTCTTGAAGACATGGGCAAAGAGGTGTACACGGCGGTCTATGACCAGCTGGGCGCCATTGCTTGCCGGATTTTGGTGCCCGGCTATTCGGAAATTTATCCGGTAGACGATTTGATCTGGGACAACACCAACAAGGCATTGTTGTTCCGCGCAGATATCTTGAACTTGCATCGCCTGGACGACGCCAGCCTGGAAGCACTGCTTGAGCGTTTGGATAACAACGAGCTGGACGACTACTCTGACATCGCCACGTTGATCGGCATCGAATTTGACGAAAATACGGCCTGGGGCCAGCTGACAGTTCTCGAGTTGAAGCTGCTCATTCATCTCGCCTTGCAGCAATTGGAGGAGGCGCACGGGCTGGTGGGCGCCTTCCTGCAGTACAACGACAACACGGTCGAGCGCGGATTGTTTTATCAAGCCTTGAACGTGGTGCTGGAGGTGCGGCTCGATGATGACTTGGAACTGGACGATTACGTGGTCAATTTCCGCCGGATGTATGGCAATCCGCGGATGGACGCGGCGCTGGGCTCAGTGGACGGAAGCGTGCGATTTTTTGGCTTGACCCCAACCAGCATCGAACTGGAGGGGCTCGACAGGCACCGCCGCCTGATCGACAGCTACAAAAAAATGCACATGGCGCGGACCAATGTGGCGGCTAAAGCCAGTTAGGTTTACGAGTCATGGCTGCGAATAGGACTTCGCTTTTCTCAGTTATTTAGTTTCCTGACTTTCTTGTGCCAACAGCGCCATCAAACTCAAGCACCATCAAAAACGGCACCCGCAGGTGCCGTTTTCACGAAGTTATGTATCAAATCAGCCGCTAGCCCACGGCCATCGTGCGCAGGTGGCTATCAATTAAATAGCATTCATCAGACCGCAGTGGCAACCGTTTTCGCCGCCGCCTCAGCCTTCACCTTCAGTCGCCACGCATGCAACAAGGGCTCGGTGTAGCCGCTGGGCTGTGCCAGGCCTTTGAACACCAAATCACAAGCCGCCTTGTAAGCCATCGACGTCTCAAAGTTGCCCGCCATGTTCTTGTACAGCGGGTCACCGGCGTTTTGCTTGTCCACCACGGCGGCCATGCGCTCGAAGGTTTCGGTGATCTGTGCTTCGGTGACGACACCGTGATGCAGCCAGTTGGCCATGTGCTGGCTGGAGATGCGCAGCGTGGCGCGGTCTTCCATCAGGCCCACGTTGTGGATGTCGGGCACCTTGGAGCAGCCCACGCCCTGGTCGACCCAGCGCACGACGTAGCCCAGAATGCCCTGGGCGTTGTTGTCCAGTTCCTGCTGCTTTTCAGCGGCGGTCCAGTTGGGGGTGGCGGTGACGGGCACGGTCAGCAAGCCGGTGAGCAGGGTGTCGCGCTCCTTGTTGAAGTCGATCTTTTCCAGCTCCTTCTGGATGTCGCTGACCAGCACCTGGTGGTAGTGCAGCGCATGCAGTGTGGCGCCGGTGGGGCTGGGCACCCAGGCGGTGTTGGCACCGGCCTTGGGGTGGGCAATTTTTTGCTCCAGCATGGCGGCCATCAGGTCGGGCATGGCCCACATGCCTTTGCCGATCTGGGCCTTGCCGCGCAGGCCGCAGCTCAAACCGACCAACACGTTGCTGCGCTCGTAGGCGGCAATCCAGGCGCTGGTCTTCATGTCGCCCTTGCGGATCATGGGACCCGCTTGCATGGCGGTGTGCATTTCGTCGCCGGTGCGGTCCAAAAAGCCGGTGTTGATGAAGGCACAATGGGAAAATCAGGGAAACCGGCATCAAGTTACACAATGGCTCGCATATTTGACAACATTGACCAGGATTTGCTGGGTGCTTTGCGCGCCACCATGCAAGTCTCCAAACGCTCCGATTTCTGTGTGGGGTATCTCAACTTGCGGGGTTGGCAGGCCATTGATGACCTGATCACGTCATGGGACCCAGCCGCTGGCCAAGTGTGTCGGGTGCTGGTGGGCATGCAGCGACCGCCACATGAAGAAATTCGTGAGCTGTATCGCCAGACCGATGAGTCTGGCTTGATCGACAACGCCACGGCTAGCCGACTAAAAACGCAGTTTGCCGCTCATCTACGCGAACAAATCACCTTGGGAATTCCTACTGGGCAGGATGAAGCCGGTCTGCGCCGCTTAGCTCGTCAGCTGCGCGCAGGCCAGGTTGTAGTTAAGCTCTTTCTTCCTTACCCACTGCATGCCAAGCTTTATCTGCTGTTTCGTGACGACGCGAATAACCCCGTTACCGGGTTTGTTGGCAGCAGCAACCTCACGCTATCGGGCCTGTCTCGCCATGGCGAGCTCAATGTCGATGTGCTGGACCATCTGGGCACAGAAAAACTCTCCAAGTGGTTCAACGCCCGTTGGGATGAACGTTGGGCGCTGGATGTGTCGGTTGACTTGGCCACCATCATCGAAAACAGCTGGGCTCGTGAAGAACCGATTCCTCCACATCACATTTATTTGAACATCGCCTACCACCTCAGCACCGAAGCGCGCGCGGGTTTGAGCCAGTTTCGCTTGCCCGCCCGGTTTGAACAGGAGCTGTTTGAATTCCAAAAAAGTGCGGTCAAGATCGCCGCCCGCCACCTGCACCGCCGTGGCGGCGTGATGATTGGCGACGTGGTGGGTCTGGGTAAAACCATTATGGCCACTGCACTGGCCCGCATGTTTGAGGATGATCTGGGTTATGAAACCTTGATCATTTGCCCCAAAAATCTGGAGCCGATGTGGGAGGGCTACCGCACGGAGTACGGCCTGCGCGGCATGGTGTTACCGGTCTCGCAAGTTACCAAAAAGTTGCCTGCACTCAAACCCTATCGACTGGTGTTGATTGACGAAAGCCACA
Organism: Rhodoferax sp. LS1R11; assembly: GCF_056521395.1. Classification (NCBI taxonomy): domain Bacteria; kingdom Pseudomonadati; phylum Pseudomonadota; class Betaproteobacteria; order Burkholderiales; family Comamonadaceae; genus Rhodoferax; species Rhodoferax sp. LS1R11. Next base: position 153,646 of record NZ_JBWMAW010000002.1, on the reverse strand, counting down.
ACCTACGCAACCGCGAGGGGCGTCGCTACAAAGCCATTGCTGATTACATCAAGAGCTGCGATGCCAAGGTCATTCTGCTTACGGCCACACCGTACAACAAGACCAAGGCCGACCTGTCGTCACAACTGCGCCTATTCATCGACGAAAAAGCCAATATCGGCATTCGCCCTGAGCGTTTCATGCGGAAAACTGGTATTGGTGAAGCCGAGTTTGAGCGCAAGTACCAGTGCCGGGTTAACTCCATCCTCGCTATTGAAAAGAGCGATGAGTTTGATGACTGGCGCGAGTTGATTCGTTTGTATATGGTGCGGCGAACCCGCAGCTTCATCATCCAGCATTACACCGAGGCTGATCAACATGGCCGCCGTTTCATTGCCGGTAAAGATGGTGAAAAACGCTACTTCCCCGTGCGCAAACCCGTGTCGCTCCAGTTCGCCGTCGATGAGGCAGATCCGGCGGACCGCTATGCCCGGCTCTATTCGCCTGCGGTTGTTGACCAAATCAATGAACTGCATGTGCCGCGCTATGGGTTGGGTCTTTATGTAGAGCCACAAGCTGAAAAATCAGCGACCGCGCCTGAGCGAAAAATTATTGAAAACCTGGGTCGCGCGGGCAAACGCTTGATGGGTTTTTGCCGCACCAACTTGTTCAAGCGGCTGGAGTCGAATGGTTTCTCGTTCCTGCAGTCCATTGATCGGCACATTCTGCGCAACCAGATTTACCTTTATGCCATTGAAAACGGGCTTGATTTACCCATCGGCGTTTTGGACGCAGGCCTGCTGGATCTGGAGCGGGTCGACGAAGATGCCGACGGCGTAGAAGGTGACCCCGAAGACCTGCTCGACGGACTGGTGGACGCCGCAACAGAAGCAGACGGCGTCCCGGATGACATGGCCCGCGCCAAGGCCGTGTATGAGCAATACACCAACCAATACAAAAAGCGGTTCAAGTGGATACGTCCCGGCTTGTTTAAAACCAAGCTTGCAGAAGACCTGGCACAAGACACCCAAACGCTGAGCGAACTCCTGAGCGCTCAAGGCCAGTGGGACCCGGTGCATGATCAAAAGCTGTTGGCCTTGCGCCGCCTCATCACCCAAACGCATGCCAAAGCCAAGGTACTCATCTTCACCCAGTTTGCAGACACGGCCCGCTATCTGGCTCGCGAGATGCGGCTGGCTGGCGTTACCCACGTTGAGGTCGCCACCGGCGCCAGCGCCGACCCCTATGCCCTGGCCTGTCGTTTCTCACCCAAGTCCAACAACAAAGTGGTCGCCAAAACCGATGAAGTGCGGGTACTGATTTGTACCGATGTGCTCTCTGAAGGACAGAACTTGCAAGACAGCAATGTCGTCGTCAACTTCGACCTGCCCTGGGCCATCATCCGCCTGATTCAGCGCGCAGGCCGGGTTGACCGCATTGGGCAGCAGGCCGAGGAGATTTATTGCTACTCCTTCTTGCCGGCTGATGGCGTGGAGCAGCTCATTCAGCTGCGCTCTCGCATTCGCCAGCGTCTGCAAGAAAACGCCGAAGTGGTCGGCACCGACGAATCCTTTTTTGAAGACGAAGAAGCTAACACCATCCGCGATCTCTACACCGAGAAACAAGGCGTGCTGGACGACACTGACGACGAGGTGGACCTGGCCTCTTACGCCTGGCAGGTATGGAAACAAGCCACGCAAGACAACCCGGACCTCGCTCGCACCGTCGAATCCTTGCCGCCCGTGGTGTATTCGGCCAAAGCCTTTGCGCTGGATGCCGCACGCTTCCCCTTGCTGGGCGCAGATGCCAATAAAGGCGGCGCACTGGTGTATGTCAAGTCACCGGAGGGCAATGACCACCTCGCTTGGGTTGGACCTAATGGCAAGACTGTCACCGAGTCCCAGTTCACCATTCTTCGCGCTGCCGAATGCCCGTCCGGCACGCCTGCCGTGTTGCGGCTCAGCAACCATCATGAGTTGGTCGCCAATGGCTTGCAACTCGCCGTGAGCCAGGATAAAGCCGTAGGCGGTGGCCTGGGCCGCCCCAGCAGCCCGCGCCGCCGCGCTTACGAACGCCTGAAGCCTTATGCCACTGAGCAGATGAAAACCCTGTTCCGCGACGAAGAACTTGAGCGCGCGCTGGATGACATGTACCAGCGCCCCCTCCTTGAAACATCGGCGGATCTGCTCAACCGCCTGATGCGCAGTGGCGTCAATGAAGAAGAACTCGCCGGTGCCGTCAAGTCCCTGCGAGAAGAAGGCCGCCTGACCTATGCCGAAGACGATGCCACCTTGCGCGAGCCGCGCGTAGTGTGTTCTCTTGGCCTTGTTTCGGATTGAATAATTTATAAAAATGGCCAAACTTGATTTCACCAGCTTCGAGGCGCACCTCTCTGCCTTTGACTTCGCACGCCTGTTTGTGGACGTTCTCGGCTGGAACCGCGCCCCCGCTGACGGCAACTGGCAATCTGACGCAGCCTTTGATACCCCCTTTACCCGCCGCACCGTGGCCGAACTCGGCGGCGTGGTCGCCATTCAGGTCGTGGCCGATGGCGGCTGGCCCGACGAAGCCCAGCGCCTGCGCGTCTGGAAACACATTGCCCACAGCCACGTTGAAAACCTGCTGATCTTCACCGACCGGCAAGACAAGGCCAGCCAGAGCCAGTGGTACTGGGTCAAGCGCGACAAGCATCCCGAGACCGGCAAACCCCGGCTCACCGCCCGCCGCCATGACTACTTTCGCGGCCAGCCGGTGGACCTGTTCGCATCCAAACTGCAGGCCATGGTGGTGGAGCTGTCCGAGCTGGACGCCACCGGCCGCCTGCCCGTGCTGGAAGCCGCGCGCCGCATCCAGGCCGCGCTGGATGTGGACAAAACCACCAAAAAATTCTTCACCGCTTACCAGCAGCAGCACCTGGAACTGCTCGCCCACATCAAGGGCATAGACAACGAGCGCGACAAACGCTGGTACGCCAGCGTGCTGCTCAACCGGCTGATGTTTGTCTGGTTCCTGCAAAAAAAGGGCTTTTTAGACCTCCAGCGCTTTGACTACCTGCGTGAGCAGCTACAAAAAAGTGAGCAATGCGGCCCTAACCGTTTCTTTGGCGAATTCCTTAACGCCCTGTTCTTCGAAGCCTTCGCCAAGCCTGAGGCCGACCGCAGCCCAGAAGCACGCGCGCTGACCGGCCAAATCCCCTACCTCAACGGCGGCCTGTTCCTGCACCACAAGCTGGAGCTGGACGCCGACCACACGCCGCGCGTAGGCACCACGCTCACCGTGGCCGATGCCGCGTTTGAAGGCATCTTCAATCTGTTTGCCAGCTTCACCTGGCATCTTGACGACACGCCCGGCGGCGACGCGGACGAAATCAATCCGGACGTGCTGGGCTACATCTTTGAAAAATACATCAACCAAAAAGCCTTTGGCGCCTATTACACCCGGCCCGAAATCACCGGCTACCTGGCCGAGCGCAGCATTCATAAGATGATTCTGGAGCGGGTGCATGAGCCCGCCATGCCCGAGTTGGGTCTGAAAGAAGTCAAGTTCGATACCGTGTCGGACCTGCTGGCCCGTATGGACGCCCGCACCGCCCTCAAGCTGGTCAACGACGTGCTGCCCAGCATCACTATCCTCGACCCGGCGGTGGGGTCGGGCGCTTTTTTGGTGGCCGCGCTCAAGTGCCTGATCAACGTCTATTACGCCATCGTGGGCCGTGCCGAAATGGGCGCCAGCAGCGAACTGAAAAACTGGCTGACCCACATCCAGCAAGACCATGCCAGCGTGGGCTACTACATCAAGCGCCGTATCGTCACCGACAACCTGCACGGCGTGGACATCATGGAAGAGGCCTGTGAGATCGCCAAGTTGCGTCTCTTTCTAGCGATGGTGTCCAGCGTGCGCAAGGTGGAAGACCTGGAGCCGCTGCCCAATATTGACTTCAACATCCTGGCGGGCAATTCGCTGGTCGGCTTGATGCGGGTGAATCAGGTGGAGTTCAATCAAATAAACACGCAGCTTGGTTTGTTTTCCGAGACAAAACCAAGGCCCTTTGCAGAACTGCTGAGCACCAAGAACCGCAAATTAGATACGTACCGCCATGCTGCAGAAGTGGTGAAAAAGTCGAATCTGCGTGATTTACGCGACGACATTGATAACGAAATGCAGCTCGCCAACGGCGTCATGAACGAGTTGCTGCGTGACCAGTTTGAAAAATTGCAAGTGAAGTTTGAAGAAGCCACTTGGGACGCGGTCAAGCACACATTAGGCAAACCCAAAAAACGCCCCATTGAAACCCGCGATATTCAGGCTCAAACCCCCTTCCATTGGGGCTACGTTTTTGACGACATCGTGCAAAGGCGCGGTGGCTTTGACATTGTTTTAGCCAATCCGCCATGGGAGATTTTTAAACCGCAGGCCAAGGAGTTTTTTGCAGAATATTCCAGCGTGGTCACGACTAACAAAATGGCTATCGCGGACTTTGAAAAAGAGCAAGGCAAATTACTCCAAAACGCTGAGGTCAGACAAGCCTGGTTGGCTTATGAGAGTCGCTTTCCGCACATGAGCAGTTGGTTCAGAAGCGCGCCAGAGTACAAGCACCAAAGCGCAGTTGTCGGAGGAAAAAAGGCCGGTAGCGATGTCAACCTGTATAAGCTGTTTGTCGAACGCAGTTTCCACCTGCTGCGCCCGGGCGGGCATTGCGGCATCGTCATTCCCAGTGGCATTTACAACGACCTCGGAACCAAGGGCTTGCGCGACCTGCTGTTTACGCAAACGCAAATTGAGGGTATGTTTTGCTTCGAAAACCGTAAGACGGTTTTCGAAGGCGTGGATAGCCGCTTCAAGTTCGTCGTGCTGACGTTTGAAAAATCCGCCACGCTACGTTTGCAGCAAACCGGCGAAGCCAACGCCAGCGCGCCGCCTGACGATTTGCTGGCCCCGCAAGCGATGGAAGAGGCCAGCGGGGGTGGCACCAAACGCTTTCCTGCTGCTTTCATGCGTCATGATGTGGCGGAACTCGCCCGCTTTCCCGAAGAGGGCGCGCTGTGGCTGGATGTGGATCTGGTCAAACGACTGTCACCCGACAGCCACTCGGTGATGGAATTCAAGCAAAGCAATGAACTGGGTATTGCCGAAAAGCTGACACAGTTCACCCCGCTAGGCAAATGGGTCAAGGGCGAGCCGCTATCTATTTCGCGTGAATTCATGTCCTCGGAAGATCACCCCTTGTTCAATCATAACGGCCAGGGACTGGTGGTTTGGGAGGGCAAGATGATGGGACAGTTTGACGGTCAGCTGGAAAAGCCCAAGTGGTGGATTTCTGAGGCGACGTTCAAAACCACCCGGTTTTACCCACGTGACGACTGGCACCACTACCGCATCGCGATTCGGCGTATCGCACGCAATACAGATGAACGGACACTTTTCTGCACCGTACTGCCACCCAATTCGGTCGTCGTGCATTCGTTGTTCGTCAATGTTGGCGAGATGCTCGCACCCGATACAAGCCTGTATTTGTGTGCCTTGCTGAATTCTTTTGTGGCCGACTATTTCATCCGGCAACAAGTGACTTCCAACGTCAGCCAGTTTGCGATTCATTTGCTGCCGGTGCCGAGTCTAGAGGTGGGTAGCGCTGCATTTCGAACCATTTTCAGCCGCGCCGCCCGCCTTACCTGTACCACCCCCGAATTCGACGACCTCGCCAAAGCAGTGGGCCTGGAAAGCGTTTCGACAAGCTCAGCCCGAACGGCAGAGTACGGCGCCACCGACCCCACTGAGCGCGCCCGCCTGCGCGCCGAACTCGATGGCCTGGTGGCGCATCTCTACGGCCTGACCGAAGCCGAATTCGTTCACATTCTCTCTACCTTCCCGCTGGTGCCCCAGCCTGTCAAGGTGGCGGCACACAATGCCTATCGCGATGTTGCAAGAGGTTTGATCAAATGATTCACAGACTGACACTGCGTAATTTCAAGAGCGTCGGCGAGCAGTCGTACGACTTCACGGACTTCGATTTGCTGGTGGGTCGCAACAACAGCGGTAAAAGCACGGTCTTGCAGGCGCTGGCTATCTGGCAATTTTGTGTCGATGAGTTCCACCGCGCCAAACGCAGCGGCTCCACCGGCATTCAAATCGTATTGCCCAATTTCACGGCGCTACCGGTGCCGGAGTTCAATTTGCTGTGGAAGGACCGCACGGACCGCTTTTATCCGACCGAGAACGGTGCCAAAAAACAGAAATTTATCCTGATCGAAATTCTGGTGGAGTGGCGCGACCCGGCGAATGTGTCGCGGGAGTTTGGCGTTGAGTTGCGCTATCACTCGCCTCAAACCATTTATGCCACCCCGGTTGGGGGTTGGGCGGCATTTCGGGAGTGCGAGAAATCCAGTCACCTGCCGCGCATTGCTTTTGTGCCTCCTTTTTCGGGCCTGGAGCCCAGCGAAAAATGGCTGGATGTCGCGCCCACCCGGCAACAGGTGGGCAAGGGGCAACCCGGCAGTGTGCTGCGCAACTTGCTGCTGCGCGTGTGCCCAGCGCCACCCAAAGACGAGAACGGCAAGGTCATTAAAGGCTACAAGGTGCCCGATGACTGGACGGAGCTTGCCAACGTCGTCCAGCGCTGGTTCTCGGTAGAGCTGCTGCCCCCGCAATACGACTCAGCCAAAGACGTTCATATTGGTGTGGAATACCGGCAAAACGGCAAAACCTACGATTTGATTTCCGGCGGCAGCGGTTTTCACCAAACCATGACTTTGCTGGCTTTTTTGTATGGCTACCAGCCCACCACCATTTTGCTGGACGAGCCGGATGCGCATTTGCACGTGAACCTGCAACGCGAAATTCTGGACTATTTCAAGAAAAAATCGGCTGAAAAAGGCGTGCAGTTTTTGATCGCCACGCATGCAGAGGAGTTTGCCAAGGGGGTGGACCCAAGCCAGATTTTGTCTTTGCTCAAGCAAGTGCCCAAACGCATTGAGTCCACACCGCAAGTATTGCGGGCCATGGCTGAGGTGTCGAATGACCAAATCACTATGTTGATGGGTTCGCCCTACATCGTCTACGTGGAAGGCGAGACTGATGAGCGCATTCTTCGCGCCTGGGCTCATCAGTGTGGTGCGCTGCCCGTAATGAGCAAAATCGACTTCAAGATTATGGGTGGTGGCAACAAGCAGGATATGAAGAAGCTTGCCGATGATCACTTTGAAGCGCTCCAGCAGATCGTTCCCGGTGTCAAGCGTTTGATGCTGTTTGACTATGACGGTAACGATGAGGCATTTCATCCCAAGGCAGACAACCCGTCGCTGGCGGAGTGGCGCAGAAAGAATATCGAAAACTATTTGCTTGTTCCGCCTGCCTGGAAGCGCGCAGCATTACAGGTGCTGCAACTAGCAGAGGATGATCTTTTTGCAGACCACGTCTTGAAAGCCATCGACCAGTTTTTTGCTGATGAAAACCTGACCTTGCCCGCAAGTAAAACATGGCGAAATGTATCTGCCAACATCTTCCAGGAGGTCGATGGCAAGCGGATTCTCTTCAAGAACGATAGCTCTCTTTTCCATACGCTGCGTAGCGGTGATCCAAAAGTCGAAGTGCTGCGTGAGCGGGTCGCCGCAGTCATGACCGCTGATGAGATTCATGAAGATGTGCATCAGTTTTTTAGCAAGTTGATTGCCATGGTCAATTCAACTACTTTGAAAAAAGGCTAGCCACATGATTCTGGATTCCATCAAGGTCAAAAATTTCAAGGCGGTGCGCGACTCGGGTACGGTCAAGCTCGGGCCACTGACTGCATTTATTGGCAACAATGGCGCGGGCAAGTCGAGCCTGATCGAGGCACTTGAAACGTATCAGGCCATTGTGGTTAGTGGACTTGACGAGGCCATGCAGCGTTTTATGGGCATTGAGCATGTGCAAAACAAGTACGCCAAGGCGGACACGCCCATGAGTTTTGATTTACGCATCGCCGGACCATATGGCAAGACTCGATTAAGCCTGGCCGTGGCCAGCGACAAGAGTCGCAATGCTTATTGCATTACCGATGAAGCCGTGGTTTGCAAAGGCCACGCTGCACTTTCGTCTTTCAGTCCCGTGGAGCGTGAACATTTTCAAACGCTTTGGCGTTCGGGTATCTCCAGCCTGGGTAAGAACTTTTACCTTCTGGAATATGCCAAGCTCGTGGATTCGTGGCAGTTCTTGACTCTGTCACCCGAGCGCATGGGTTACCCGCTGCCGCAGAAGCGCACGGGGGGACAAATGCGCCTGGCCCGAGATGGCTCCAACATTGCGGAGTTTCTGCTGGAACTGCGCGATCTGGACTCGCGGGCCTTAGAAGGCATTATCGAAACCATGGCTTATGTGCTGCCCTACGCACGGGACCTGCAACCGGCCATCACGTCTGAGCTGGAGCGTAAAGCCTGGCTACAGCTCACCGAGGGTGATTTCAAGGTCCCCGGCTGGCTGCTGTCCACGGGCACGCTCCGGATGCTGGCGCTGCTGGCCTTGCTGCGCCACCCCAAGCCGCCGCCGCTGATCGTTGTGGAAGAGATTGAAAACGGACTAGACCCGCGCAGCGTGCATTTGATCGTGGAAGAAATTCGCAATGCCGTGCTGTCTGGCGTGACGCAGGTCATTGTGACGACCCATTCACCGTATTTGCTGGATTTGTTGACACTGGAGCATCTGGTAGTGGTGGAGCGTGACGCGCAAGGGCATCCACGTTTTACCCGACCTGCGGATCAAGCCAATCTGCAGCGCTGGGCGGAAGAGTTTGCACCGGGCAAGCTGTACACCATGGGCAACTTGACCGGGTTGGCTTCATGAGCATTGGCTTTGTTTTTGAATGTGGGCCGCAGGGGGCAGACAAGCAGGTGTGCGAATACTTGGCGGGCCAGCTCCGACCGGGCGTGAAATTGATCTCACGCACGATGGACAACAAGCTGAAATTGTTGGCTGAAGCCGCCGAGGTGGCAAAAGTATTGCTGGCCGATGGGTGCGAGCGGGTGTTGATTGTGTGGGACTTGCGCCCGGCATGGCCGGACAAGAAAGACAAACCCTGTCGCGCGGCAGAACGGCAGACCTTGCTGGATGCGCTGGCCAAAGAGGGATTGCAGAATCAGCCGGTGTACTTGGTGTGTGTGGAGCAGGAGCTGGAGAGCTGGTTGCTGGCCAGCGAACATGCCATCTGTGCGTACCTTTCAACTAATCCACACCCGTATGTGGCAAAACAAGTCAAAAAGCCGGACCATGTGCCGCAGCCCAAGGCGGTCATGAACAACCACTTTAAGGCCGCTCGCGGCACGCGTTATGAAGATCGGGTGCATGCTGTAAATGTGCTGAAAGCGGCACCCCTTGATCTCCGTCGGCTCCGTCGTTCGGTTAGCTTTGCGCGGTTTGAAACGAAGCTGTTGGCGCTGTGACGATGATTGACCCATCCCCCGCCCAAGCCGCCGATCGCATCACTGCACTACTGGCCGCGCACGAGAGCCGCACACTCGACTTCAAACGCATCAGTGGCAAACAAAGCCGCATGTACGAAGCCATCTGTGCCTTCGCCAATACCGATGGCGGGTTGTTGGTGATTGGCGTTGGCGATGTCAAGGCGCTCAAGCCCGGTGACAAGCCGCAGAGCCGCCTTTTTGGTGTGGAAGAAAATGCGGAAGGGTTTGACAACTTTCGCACCGAGCTGTTAACCCGCTTTACCCCATCTATTACCAAACTGCACTGGATTCGCGTGCCCTGCACCTTGCACAACGGCCAGCCTGGGCATGTGGTGCTGTTGCGTGTGGAAAAGAGCGACCAGGTGCATTCCATTGTGGGCAATGGCACCTGGACGCGCATGGATGCCAGCAACCGGGAACTGAGTGCGGCAGAAATTGCCGATTTGGCTTACCAGCGGGGCGTGAAGAGTGCGGAAACCCTGCCCATGCCGGTGGCGCTGAACCTGCTGGAGTCTGATGCGTGGCGCAGTTATTGCACCACGCGCGGTCTGGCTGATTTTGATTTGGCGGTGCGCTTGCCCAAGTTAGGGCTTGCAGTGCCTGGGGCGGATGGTTTGCAGCCCTTGCTGGCGGCGTTGTTGCTGTTTGCCGATGAGCCGGGGGCGTTGCTGGCCGGGCAAAGCATGCGGGCTGATATTCGTGTGTTTCACTACAAGGGACGGGCGGTGCAGCGTGGAGAGGTGCCAAATTTGCTATTGCCGCCCAAAACCATTACTGGCCCTGTGGTGGAGCAGATTGCCAAGGCGCAGGCCTATGTGTTGGAGCGGTTAGCGCAGGGCCTGACGATGGAGGGTTCGGGCTTCAAGACGCGCTACCGTTTTCCTGAGCGAGTGATCAAAGAGGCAATCACCAATGCTGTCGTGCACCGTGACTACCGGCTGAACCGGGACATTCACATTCGTATTTTTGATGACCGCGTCGAGGTTGAAAGCCCTGGGCGGCTGCCCGGTAATTTGACACCCGCGACTATTGACAAGGCGGGCTCGATGCCGCGTAACAGTTTGCTGGCCCGCCATTTGCGCGAATTTCCCAATCCGCCGAATGTGGATGCTGGAGAAGGCGTGCCGATGATGTTTGCACAGATGGCGCAGGCTAATTTGTATGAACCTTTGTACCGCGAACAGTTGGATGCAGCAGTGCCCACGCTGCTGGTGACCTTTCTGAATGAGGAGCGGCCACCGCTGTGGGTGCAGGTGAGTGACTGGATTGATCGCAATGGTCCTATCGCCAATGGCAAGCTGCGCGAGATTTCGGGCTTGGATACGCTGGCGGCCTCCAAGCAGCTACGCCAGTGGGTGGCGCAAGGTGTGCTGCTGGCTTTGCCCGCAGCGTCGCGCCAGCAAGCCAGTTACACCAAACCGGAGCTGGCTGGGCTGACGGATTTGACGTATTCATTATCTTTTGGCTTGGATAATGAAATTGAAAGAAGTGAAAAATCCTTGTAGATCAATGGGGTGCACGAATTTTCATTATCCGCGACGGGTTTTATGAAGGGTAAACCCTCATCCCTCAACCTTTGGACGCATGGCTGCGTTGGAGAGCTTGTTGGTTGTGGCAATCGTGATTTTCTGGATGGTGCGCTCACGGCTTTTTTCGCCTCTCGTCAGTGTCCTGGTAGCGCAATTCGCGCCGCGATGGACTGGGCTTTGCTGCAAGCTAAAGCCAAACAAGTGGTGGTCAGCGGATTTCATTCTCCGCTGGAGCAGTCGGTATTAAAGGTTTTAATTGCGGCGGACAGCCCCGCAGTGGTGGTGTAACGACTGCGGGACGCCTGACGCAGCAACTGGCCTACGAGCGCAATGCACAGGTGGCGCAACTGGCAAAAACGATTGTGGTGCCCCATGTCAGCCCAGGTGGTTCTTTGGCCGAGCAGTTGGGGCAGTGGCGCCTGGATGGGCTGCATGTGGAAGTGCTTTTGGCGAGCTGATTGACTGCACCGCTTGGTGCCCAGGTTTCTTCATTTCATTATCTTTGGCCCAAGATAATGAAATAAAGAAACAAGAAAAGTTGTTTATTTTCAATGACTTGCGGGTTGCGTCATTATCTTTTGCTGGATAAACAACCAGCTTTTTACCGGTTGTTGCCGCTTGGAAGTAAAAACGGCACCCGCAGGTGCCGTTTTCACGAAGTTATGTATCAAATCAGCCGCTAGCCCACGTCCACCGTGCGCAAGCAGCTATTAATTAAGTAGCGTTCTTCAGACCGCTGCCGCCTTCACCTTCAGTCGCCACGCATGCAACAAGGGCTCGGTGTAGCCGCTGGGCTGTGCCAGGCCTTTGAACACCAAATCACAAGCCGCCTTGTAAGCCATCGACGTCTCAAAGTTGCCCGCCATGTTTTTGTACAGCGGGTCACCGGCGTTTTGCTTGTCCACCACGGCGGCCATGCGCTGGAAAGTTTCGGTGATCTGCGCTTCGGTCACCACGCCATGGTGCAGCCAGTTGGCCATGTGCTGGCTGGAGATGCGCAGGGTGGCGCGGTCTTCCATCAGGCCCACGTTGTGGATGTCGGGCACCTTGGAGCAGCCCACGCCCTGGTCGACCCAGCGCACCACGTAACCCAGAATGCCCTGGGCGTTGTTGTCCAGTTCCTGCTGCTTCTCGGTCGCGGTCCAGTTGGGGGTGGCGGTGACGGGCACGGTCAGCAAGCCGGTGAGCAGGGTGTCGCGCTCCTTGTTGAAGTCGATCTTTTCCAGCTCCTTCTGGATGTCGCTGACCAGCACCTGGTGGTAGTGCAGCGCATGCAGCGTGGCACCGGTGGGGCTGGGCACCCAGGCGGTGTTGGCACCGGCCTTGGGGTGGGCAATTTTTTGCTCCAGCATGGCGGCCATCAGGTCGGGCATGGCCCACATGCCCTTGCCGATTTGCGCCTTGCCGCGCAGGCCGCAGCTTAACCCGACCAGCACGTTGCTGCGCTCGTAGGCGGCAATCCAGGCGCTGGTTTTCATGTCGCCCTTGCGGATCATGGGACCCGCTTGCATGGCGGTGTGCATTTCGTCGCCGGTGCGGTCCAAAAAGCCGGTGTTGATGAAGGCAACGCGGCTGCTGGCGGCTTCGATACAGGCTTTCAGGTTGACGCTGGTGCGGCGTTCTTCGTCCATGATGCCGAGCTTGACAGTGCTGTCAGCCAGACCCAGCATTTTTTCAACGCGGGTGAACAGTTCCGCGGCAAACGCCACCTCAAACGGGCCGTGCATTTTGGGTTTGACGATGTAAACCGAGCCCTGGCGTGAGTTGCGGATGGCGTCCCTGGCGGTGCGCTTCAGGTCGTGCATGGCAATGGTGGTGGTGACCACGGCGTCCAGAATGCCTTCGGGGATTTCACGGGTCACGCCGGCCTTGTCGGTGTAGAGAATGGCCGGGTTGGTCATCAGGTGGCCGACGTTGCGCACAAACATGAGCGAGCGGCCGTGCAATTTGACCTTTTTGGTTTTGATGCCGGTGTAGACGCGGTCCGGGTTCAGGCCACGGGTGAAGACTTTGTCGCCTTTGACCACTTCTTCGGTCAGCGTGCCTTGCAGGATGCCGAGCCAGTTGCTGTAGGCCAGCACTTTGTCGTCGGCATCGACCACGGCGACCGAGTCTTCCAGGTCAAGGATGGTGCTTAGTGCGGCCTCTAACACCAGGTCGCTGACACCGGCGGGGTCGCTGGCGCCAATGGCGGTGGCACGGTTGATTTGCAGGTCGAGGTGCAGGCCGTTGTGCAAAAACAGCACACTGGACGGGTCTTTGTTGACGCCCTGGAAACCAATCAGTTGCGCGGGGTCTTTCAGGCTGGTGTTGCTGCCATCGGCCAGTTTGATCACCAGTTTTTCGTCACGAATGCGGTAGCTGACTGCGTCCACATGCGAGCCCTTGCGCAGCGGCACGGCGCGGTCGAGCACGTTGCGCGCGTATTCGATGACCTTGGCGCCACGCTTGGGGTTGTAGCTCTTGCCTTTTTCGCAGCCATCGGCCTCCGACAGGACGTCGGTGCCATACAGCGCGTCATAGAGCGAACCCCAACGGGCGTTGGCGGCGTTCAGGGCGTAGCGGGCGTTGAGCACGGGCACCACCAACTGCGGGCCGGCCTGCACGGCCAGCTCGGCGTCCACCTTGGCGGTGGTGATCTTCACCTTCTTGGGGTTGGGCACGATGTAGCCGATTTCCTCCAGGAATGCGCGGTACGCGGGCATGTCTTGCACCGGGCCGGGGTGGGCGGTGTGCCAGGTGTCCAGCTCGGTTTGCAGGCGGTCACGCTCGGCCAGCAGGGCGATGTTTTTGGGCGCCAGGTCGGCCACCACGGCGTCAAAGCCTTTCCAGAATTTCGCAGGCGTCACGCCGGTGCCGGGCAGTACCTGGTCTTCGATAAAACGGTACAGGTTGGTGGCCACCTGGAGTCGGTGGCTGGCAGTGCGTGCGGTGGTGTCAGTCATGGAGAAAATCCTTCAATAAAAAGCAGAGATAAAAACGGGAGCAGGGGCGTCGCAGCCCGGTGTCTGGCGCAGGCGTCTGAGCGCTTTGGAGCGCAGCAAGGTCATGCGGACGTACACTTTTCAGTCATGCCTCTACTTTATTCGATACTCCGCCGGGGATTAACTTTCAATAAATCTGTTTATCTGTGACAAATAGGCGGGTAATTGAGTCAGGGCGCTTGCGGGCTGACCGTGCCCGTGCCCATCAAAAACAAGGTGTACTCACCATGCCGGGCCACGAGCGGCAACTGCGACTGCAGGGCGGCAGGCAAACCCGCCAGCGCCGGGTTATGGATGGCCACATAGGCGGGTGAAGAAGCGGCGCGTGCCTGCAGATCGGCCAGTTGGGTGATCTGCTGCGCGCTGCCCCTGCTGTAGAACGCGGCCGAGTAGGGGCGTGCCGGGTAAAAAAACAACTCGCTCGGGCCTGCTGCGAGCGTGGCGTGGTGCGCCACCAGCTCGCGGGTGGTGTGCCAATCGTCGTTTTGCTTCATATATAGCGTGCCTACAAAACCGGCAAAACACAGGGCGCTGGCCACCAAGCCGCCCAGCAGCCATTGGTTGACGCGCCGGGTGCCCACGGGCTGCCGGGACAGCCAGCGCGCCCCCAGCAGCGCCAACGGCGGCAGGCTGGGTAGCATGTAGGTCCACAAAATATTGCCGGCGAAGGTGAAAAAAACCAGGGGCGTCAGGCTCCACAAGATGAGGTACAGCCGCAGCGGCGTTTTGGTGACCGGTTGGGCCAACTCGGTTGGAAGCGCCGACGGGTCCTTGCGCCAACGCCACAAAGCCAGTGGCAGCAGCAGGGGCCAGGGCAGCACCGCGACCCCGGCGTAGACCCAGATGGTGCCCCAGCGTGCGGCGTGGGCCACGCCATAGCGGTCACCGGTCCAGCCCGGTGTGACAAACCGGTGCCAGTGCTCACCGAGCAAAAAATAGTCCAGAAAACCGGGGGTGCGCATCTCGGCCAGGGCGTACCAGGGCAGCACCAGCAGCAGGGTCAGCAAGCTGCCCCAGAGCCAGGGCAGGGCGCGCCACACCGCCCGCCAGCGCCGGTGGACCAGCGTCCACAGCAGCAAGGGCAGCCCGGCCAGCACCAGCACCAGCGGTCCTTTGGCCAGCAGGCCGACGGCGAGGCCCACAAAAAACAGCCAGCGCTCGCGCCGCCGCTCGGTGGTGCTGCCGTACAAGCCCAGCCAGAAGCCGCGCATGGCCAGCGTGGTGCCCACGAGCAGCGTCATGTCGGTCATCACGGCACCTGCGCACACCAGCATCAGGCTGCTGCCCGCCAGCAGCGCGAGGGCGGCCAGTCCCTGCTGCGGTGAATGCCGCCGCGCCCAGCCCCATACCAGCCAGAGCACCAGCAAGGCCGCCAGAAAGTGGGGCAGGCGCGCTGCAAATTCATGGACGCCCAACACCTCAAAACTCGCCGCGGTGGTCCAGAACGACAGGGGGGGCTTGCCCCAGAACGGCACCTGGGTGTCGTACCAGGGCGTGACCCAGTCGCCTATCGCCACCATCACGCGGGCCATCTCGGCGTAGCGCGCCTCGGTGTTGTCCATCAGGGGGTACAGGCCCAGGCTGGCCAGACGCAAGACCAGCAACACGCCCAGCACCCACCAGACGGGGGCCTGGGATGCAGCGTCGGAGGGCGGGTTCTGGCTCGTCATGTTTCCTCGGTGGGGCTCAGGGTGGCTGGCAGGAAGGAGTCCAGCAGGTAGATGGGTCGGCGTTTGGACTCCAGGTACAGGCGACCTACATACTCGCCCATGATGCCAATGGCCATCAGCTGCAGGCCGCCCAGCAAAAGCACAAATTCAACCAGCGTGGGAAAGCCTTTGACAGTGTCCCCCCAAATGTAGGTTTTGACCAGAAAATAAAGCGCGTACAGAAACGCGCCCAGCGCACTCAAAAAGCCCACGTAGGACGCAATGCGCAGCGGCACCGTTGAAAACGAGGTGACGCCTTCGAGCGCAAAGTTCCACAGCTTCCAGTACGGCCACTTGCTGACGCCCGCCGCACGCGCCTTGCGTTGGTAGTCCAGCGTGACCTGGCGGAAACCAATCCAAGCAAACAGGCCCTTCATGAAGCGGTTGGACTCGGGCAGGCGGT
This sequence comes from Rhodoferax sp. LS1R11, assembly GCF_056521395.1. Taxonomy (NCBI): domain Bacteria; kingdom Pseudomonadati; phylum Pseudomonadota; class Betaproteobacteria; order Burkholderiales; family Comamonadaceae; genus Rhodoferax; species Rhodoferax sp. LS1R11. The sequence goes on along the minus strand of NZ_JBWMAW010000002.1, from coordinate 137,611 downwards.
TCAGCGCGTCTACCGCGCGGCGGCTGAAGAGCCGGAAATCCCCCACGTCGCTGGGGATGGCCACATCGCTCAGCCGGTTGATGATGCGGTAGAAGAAGTGCGCGGTGACCTTTTTGACGGCGGTTTCGCCCTCGCGCCCGGTGCGGCGCATGTTGACCACGTCGGCACCCGCACGCCAGGCCTCCAGCATGCTGGGGATGAATTCTGGCGGGTCCTGCAGGTCCACGTCCAGGATGATCACGGCGTTGCCCCGGACCAACTCCAGGCCGGCGGTCATGGCGCGTTCCTTGCCAAAATTACGGCTCAGCCGGGCAACGCCCACTTGCGGGTTGGCCAGGCGCAGAGCTTCAAGCACCTGGGGGGAGCCGTCGGTGCTGCCGTCGTCCACATAAAGAATTTCATGCGTATCGGGGCAGTCTGCCAGCACCCGGGTCAAACGCTCATGGAACAGTGCAATGACCGCGACTTCGTTGTACACCGGCACCACCACGCTCAGTTCACACGCGGGGGCGGCGCGCGGCGGCGTGGTGGCAAACGACAAGGGGTGGGTGAGGAGGTCGATACGCATGGAATCAGGGTACTTTTTTTGATTGGCTGTACTTTGGACAGGTCGCGTTCTATTGTGGCGATTCCGGCGGGCGCGACCGGCTCCGGATGCGTCCAAAACGGTAAAGTCAAGTAAAGCAGGGCGGTTTTTGCATAGCCTTCACAATGCGGGTCATGAAAATAAATGACACGCCTCTGAGCTTGCCGGGTCGCCTGCTGTTTTTGTGCGGCAACCCCGCGCTGGTGACGGCGCAATTGCAGGGGCAGGACCTGACGCTGGCCAGCGCGGGCGCCCTGCGGGACGACATCTCCACCGACGAGATCACGCCGGTGGCGATCCTGAGCCACTATGACGACAAGCTGGGGCGCTACCCGTACACCGGGTTTCGGACCGAAGGCCAGAACCCGATGGGTGTGAATGCCATCCGGGATGGGGGCTTCAGCGTGGTGGTGGCGGGGGGCGTTACGGCAAGGGCTCCTCGCGTGAGCACAGCCCGGCGGCCGAAAAACTGGCGGGCGTGCGCCTGGTCATTGCGCAGAGTTTTGAGCGGCTGTACCGGCAGAACGCGGACAACATCGGCCTCTTTACCTCGACCGATTTCGGGCTGGTGGAGCGCATCCAGCGCGGCGAGGCGATTGCGGTGGACGAACTGGTGGCCGGGCGCGATACGCTGGCGGCCACGATATTGAAAAGCGGTGGCCTGCTGCGCTTTGGCCAGTTGCACATGGGCGCCGTGCGCACGCGCACACCGGATGCCGCTGCCCCCGCCGCGGCGCAAACCCTGTTCGAGAAAATCATCGCACGCCACGCGCTGGACGTCACCCTGGCCGACGCCCCGCCCTTGCCCGCAAGTGATCCCGCGAGTGTTCCCGCCGCCGGGACCGGCATGTTTGTGCGCGCCGACTGGCGCTTCATCCACGAGTACTACACCGGCATGTGCGCCCACATGCTGCACACCACGTTTGGCAAACCGCTGGCGCTGCGTGACCCGGGCCGCATCGTGGTGTTTGAGGACCACACCTCGTATGTGGCCAGCAGCCCGGCCCACGTGGCCGGTGGTCTGGTGCCCAATGTGCTGGCCATGTGCCAGGCGCAGCGCGATTTTGTGGCGGACTACGGCCTGCGCTTTCACCGCACCCTGACGGACGCTGAAGTCGAAGCCGCGCAGGAAGACACCGCCAATGTGGTTGCCAACGTGGCCGGTATCAGCCACGCCATGATGGCCGAACACTACGCGCTGCCCGGCCAGGTGGTGGTGGGCACCGACTCGCACACGCCGCACAGCGGCGCCCTGGGCTGCGTCGCCTTTGGCGTGGGCACCACCGACATGGCCAATGCCTTTGTTACCGGCGCCGTGCGCATGACGGTGCCGGAGTCCTTGCGCATTGAGCTGCACGGGCCGCTGGCACCAGGCATCACCGCCAAAGACATCGTGCTGCACCTGCTGGCGCTGCCCGCCATCAAGGCCGGGCTGGGCGTGGGCAAGGTGTTTGAGTTTGGCGGCACGGCCGTGGCGCAACTGGGCATTGACGAGCGCGCCACGCTCACCAACATGACGGCCGAACTTGGCGGGCTCACGGGCATCGTGGCGCCGGATGCGCAGACACAAGCCTTTTTGCGCGAACGCCGCGGGCTTGCGTTTCAGATCGAGCCCTGGATGTGCAGCGACGCGGGGGCCGTGTACGGCGGTCACCTCACGCTGGACTGCGCCACCCTGTCGCCCGTGGTGGCGTCGCCTGGGGACCCCGGCAACGGCCTGCCTTTGAGCGCGCTGAACCAGTGCGTGAAGGTGGACATCGCTTACGGCGGCTCCTGCACGGCGGGCAAGCGCGAGGACTTTGACCACTACCACGCCGTGCTGGCCTGGGCGCTGGCGCGAGGCTACGACACCACCTTTGCCGCTGTCGGCGCGCAGATCTTGCAGCCCTCGTGCGGCGCCTGTGCCAACTGCGGACCGGGCTCGTCCATTGACGCCCACCAAGTGACCGTGAGCGCCATCAACCGCAACTTTCCCGGCCGCTCCGGCCCCGGCCAGGTCTGGCTCGCCAGCCCGCCCACGGTGATGGCCAGCGCCCTGGCGGGCGAGCTGATGTCGTTTGAGGCGCTGCAGGCCCGTCGGGCGGCAATCTCTTGATTGCTATAAAAATAATAGCTACTCCCGCACGTTCCACGTGCGCTACAGTCAATTTCGTTTAGAAATTAGCCTAAAGCGCTTTGGTGGGTGATCTCTTGGGTTGCTGGAATGCGGGGAATCCATGTTAGAGGTTCGATTTGATATTTTCGGTTCGCGATAGGGATGGCGAGCAGCAGCCATGCAGTGGAAGCAGCCTTTCAAAACACCTTCCCCCGATTTATAAATTAGCCTTTCGAAGCCTAGAATCGATCAGTCGACTTGCAGGATTTGTCGAGATTTTTGTAACTGCACATAACTTAAATCAAACAACAAGAATCCAAGTTTTAAGCCATTCTGAAGATGATTGCATTTCTGTCATATCGAGCAGGGTTTGCTCGATACCTTAATGAGGCTTATGGCGGTGCCTTTAAACCGCTACTATTAAAAAGGGAAGAAAAATGGCAAGTTATATCGAAGACGCACTCATCAAAGACGAGAAAGTTATTTACACGGGACATGTCAGTCTCTGGTCGCTTGCACCATTGATCTTCTTCGGTTTTATCGGCTTGGCCGTTTTTGGTCTGGGTCTGATCCTTTGGATCATTGCATTCATTCGGTACAAAACAACTGAAATGGCATTCACCAATAAGCGAGTGATCGCAAAATTTGGCTTTATCAGTAGAAAAACTATCGAACTGAACATCAGCAAAGTTGAGAGCATTCAAGTGAATCAAGGCATTCTCGGACGTATATTCAACTACGGGACTCTCATCGTCTCAGGTGCTGGCAATCCACAGGCGCCGATTCCTGGAATTTCGAACCCAATGGCATTTCGACGGTCATTTATGGAGTCTCAAGATCAAGCCGTACAGCCACAGCCAGCCTGACAGGCAAGCCTGCGGGAGCACACAACATCAGGATGCAGCTTCGCTCCAAATGTTGTGTGTCGGAGATATCAATCGCATCAATGCCGGACACGATAAAGGCATTTTCGGAATGATCAAATCCAACGGTTATTCGTCAGTATTACTCTTTCAGTTACGTTGATGACAAGAATCTACGCCCCATCGTGTCACCTACTTACTTTGCCGAACAATCGCTGCGCCACTCGGCGTGCTCGGCCGGGGACGGCTCTTTCATTCGTTAAGCTCCAAATGAGACGATCTTGTTTTCACTGATTAAACGTCTCTTTGCCAAGGAGTCGCTGCCAGTCGATCAATCAGCGTCGGAGCCGTCGCTGCGCGACCGAACTTTGGGGGGTATGTACACGATTAGAAACGGTCAGCCAACGCCAGTTGATCGGGCCTTTCTAGCTTGGACATCGGGTGATCTAAAGACGATGCTAGCTACCGTCACAACGCAGACGAACAAAGTCGAACGCCATTTTTTACTCCAAGGGATCGTCGGGGAAACCTACAGGCAACGAGCACACGTGTACATGCGCGAACTCTGTATTCAGCATGCGGCGCTCCATGTAAAGGAGTTCGCAAGCATCGCCCCTGCACTGAAGCGAGTGTGCGGTGGAGTCCTGCCTCGCGTCACAACTTTCCAGAAGTTCGCGACCCTGTTGAACGAGGATCGTAGGTACGACGAGGCCGTAGAAGTGTGTCGCATTGCGATCTCGTATGGTCTTGATGACGGTACAAAGGCTGGATTTGAGGGGCGCATCACCCGTGTTCTGAAGGCGAGAGATGACACCTAACCCTTCATGTCTTTAGGAATCACAAGTGGCTTTACTGCGCATACCCAAGCACCAGGTCGCGCTTGAACTATTGAACCGGGCGATCTCTTTGTATCTCCAAGGTGACTCTTACTTCGCAGCACTCCACCTCGCCGGTGCTGCAGAGGAACTGCTATCGGTTTATGCCCGTGGCGTGGCCTTAGTTCCATGCTACGACAGCACCAAGGAAGCAATAGTGGCTATGGCGCCAATGTGGCCAGACGCCGAAGGCCAAGATAACAATAAAGCAGTGGCCGATCTCTTGAATGAGGCAAAGAATGCCGTAAAGCACAAGCGTGGTCACGGCGACAACTGGATTGAGATCGATCCGAAGTATGAATCCGGGGAAGTAATTGAGCGGGCCATTTCGACGCTCAAACAGATCAAAGACGTTCTCCATCTCAAGCAACCTCATCAACTTATGGCGTTTCATCATGCATATTTGGAACAAAAGGACGAGTGATTACCAAACATTCGTATTTGAACTCCCGCCAGCGCAAGGAATAGAGCAATAGCTTCTCTATCGGGCATGAGCCAGCAGACGTAAGAGTCAATATGCCAATTGAGTTGCTATAAAAATAGTAGCTACTCCCGCACGTTCCACGTGCGCTACAGCCCGTTTTTCCATAAATTCAGACCCCTCATGAACCCAAGCCCTGACACTCCCCGCCCATTGCCGCTCACCGGCCTGCGCGTTGTTGAATTCACCCACATGGTCATGGGCCCGACCTGCGGCATGGTGCTGGCTGACATGGGCGCCGAGGTCATCAAGGTCGAGCCCATTGACGGCGACCGCACCCGCCACCTGCTGGGCGCGGGCGCCGGGTTCTTTCCCATGTTCAACCGCAACAAGAAAAGCATTGCCATTGACCTGCACAGTGCGGCCGGGGCCGAGGTGGCGCGCAAACTCGCGGCCAGCGCCGACGTGGTGGCCGAGAACTTCAAGCCCGGCACCATGGGCAAGTACGGGCTCGACTACGCCGCCCTGTCCCAGGTGAATGAGCGCCTGATTTACGTCAGCCACAAAGGCTTTTTGCCCGGCCCTTATGACCACCGCGTGGCGCTGGACGAGGTGGTGCAGATGATGGGCGGCCTGGCCTACATGACCGGGCGTCCCGGCGACCCGTTGCGCGCGGGCACCAGCGTGAACGACATCATGGGCGGCATGTTCGGCGCCATTGGCGTGCTGGGCGCGCTGATCCAGCGCGGCATCACTGGCAAAGGCCAGGAGATTCAAAGCGCGCTGTTCGAGAACAATGTGTTTCTGGTTGGCCAGCACATGCTGCAGTACGCCATCACTGGTCAACCCGCCGCGCCCATGCCCGACCGCATCTCGGCGTGGGCGGTGTACGACGTGTTCACGGTCAAAGACGGTGAGCAGATTTTTCTGGCCGCGGTCAGTGATGCGCAGTGGGCCACGTTTTGTGACGCCCTGGGGTTTGCCGACCTGCACGCCCTGCCGCAGTACGCCACCAACAACCAGCGCGTGCAGGCCCGCCCCGCGCTCATGCCCGTGTTGCGCGAGCGACTGGCGCTGCGCAGCGCAGCCGAGCTGGCGGCGCTGTTCGAAAAAGCGGGCCTGCCGTTTGCCCCCATTCGCCGCCCCGAAGAGCTGTTTGATGACGAGCACCTGCTGGCCACCGGCGGTCTGGCTGACATCACACTGCCCGATGGCGAGCGCGCCGGGCACACCGCGCAGACCACGCTGTTCCCGTTCACCATGGACGGCCAGCGCCTGGGCGTGCGCCTGCAACCGCCCACCAAGGGGCAGCACACCACCGAGTTGCTGGCCGGGCTGGGCTACGACGCGGCCCAAATAGAATCCCTGCAGACCCAGGCGGCCGTGGCCTGAGGCCCGCCGGGCCGGTATTTTTTGATCCACAAAGAGACAACCATGACTACTCGAAACTCCCTTTTGTCCCGCCGTCAAACCCTGGCCCGTCTGAGCGCGGTGGCGGCCAGCGTGGCAGCTTTCGGCGCACCAGCCACGCTGCGGGCGCAGACCAGTGACAAGGTCGTCAAGTTCATCCTGCCGGTGTCGCCCGGCTCGGGTGTGGACGGCATTGCCCGTGCGTCACAAAACGCCATCAGCAAGGCCTTGGGCCAGCCGGTGGTGATCGAGAACCAGCCCGGCGCGGGCGGCGTGGTCGGCACCGCGGCCATGATCAAGTCGGCACCCGACGGGTTGACCCTCAGCATGGTGTCCAACAACCACGTGATCTACCCCAGCGTGCTCAAGTCCGTGCCGTTTGACCCGGTGGCCGACATCACGCCGATTGCCATCGTGGGTGCCACACCGCTGGTGCTGGTGGTCAACCCCAAGGTGCCGGCCAAAAACATGAAGGAGCTGGTCGCCCTGTTCAAGGCCAACCCCGGCAAGTACAACTACGCCTCCAGCGGCAACGGCACCATCCTGCACCTGGCACCCGAGATGTTCAAGGACGTGACCCAGACGTTTGTCACCCACATCCCCTACCGCGGCGTGGCACCGATGGTCTCCGACATCATCACCGGCCAGGTGGACATGGGTGTGATGGCGCTGCCCTCGGCACAGGCGCACATCAAAGCCGGCACCATGCGGGCCATTTGCGTGTCTGCCCCGGCCCGCATTCCGGCCGCCCCGGACATTCCCACTTCCACCGAGCAGGGCTACCCCGGCTACATGGTGGAAGGCTGGATTGCCGTGGTCGGCCCCAAGGGCTTGCCGCCTGAGCAGGTCAAGCGCATCAACGCGGCGTTTGTCGCGGCGTTCTCAACGCCCGAGGTCAAGGAGTCCATGGCCAAGCAGGGCAACACCATCAACATCTCCACGCCGGAGTTTGCACTGGCGCATTTCAAGACCGAGATGGTGAAGTACGCCAAGCTGGTGAAAAAGGCGGGCGTGGTGCCGCAGTAATTTCACACAGGCCAGACCGCCCGTGAACCGCTTGAATGACCGGCCAGAGGTCCTCATCAGCGAGGTCGGCCCACGCGACGGCCTGCAGTCCGTCCAGGCGGTCATGCCCACGGCGCACAAGCTGCGCTGGGTGGACGCGCTGGTGGCCAGCGGCCTGCGAGAGATCGAGGTGGGCTCGTTTGTGCCGCCGCAGCGGATGCCGCAGATGGCCGACACCGCCGAGGTGGTGCGCCACGCGCTGCAACATGCGGGCGTCACCGTCATGGCGCTGGTGCCCAACCTGCGCGGTGCCGAGCGGGCCTTGCAAGCGGGGGTGCACAAGATCACCATTCCCGTCTCGGCCAGCGCCACGCACTCGCTGGCCAATGTGCGCAAAACGCGCGAAGACATGGTGCAGGAGGTGCGCGCCATTTGCCGCCTGCGCGCCGACACGGCCCCCCACGTGGCGGTCGAGGTCGGGCTGTCCACCGCCTTTGGCTGCACCTTGCAGGGCGCCGTGCCGGAGGACGACGTGGTCTGGTTGGTCACAGAACTGGTTGCCGCCGGGGTCGATGAATTGGGCCTGAGCGACACCACCGGCATGGCCAACCCGGCGCAGGTGCGGCGCCTGTTTGGCAAAGTGCGCGCCGCCATTGGCAACAAGATCGGCTCCGCCCACATGCACAACACACGCGGCCTGGGCCTGGCCAACTGCCTGGCGGCTTATGACGTGGGCGTGCGCACGTTTGACGCCTCGCTCGGCGGCCTGGGGGGCTGTCCGTATGCGCCGGGGGCTTCGGGCAATGTGGTCACGGAAGACCTGGTCTTCATGTTCGAAGCCATGGGGGTGGCCACGGGGGTGGACCTCGTGACGTTGATCGCGGCGCGGGCCTCGCTCATCTCCGGGCTACCCGGTGAGCCGCTGTACGGCATGCTGCCCGAGGCCGGATTGCCGAAGAACTGGTGCTATTGAATTAATAGCTGTTTGCGCACGATTTACTTGTGCTACAGCCTGAAATGATTCAAAGAGCGGTGTGGGGTGAAGCGGTCACCCCAAGCCCTCAAGCCGGGAACTGCAACGCGTCCAGCGGCTCAGGCTTGTGTAGCAGATACCCCTGCACATAGTCCACCCCGATATCGCGCAGTCTGACCAGCACCTCGGGCTTGTCCACAAACTCGGCGACGGTTTGAATGCGCATCACACGGGCCACATCCACGAAGCAGCGCACGGCTGCATCGTCCAGGGGGTCATCCACCACACCGCTGATGAACTGGCCGTCAATTTTCAGGTAGTCCACAGGTAGAGACTTCAAGTAGCCAAATGATGAGGCCCCGGCGCCGAAATCATCCAGGGCCACACGCATTCCCAGCGCCCTGACTTGTTCAATAAAAAGCGCCGCATCATTCAGATTCGTGATCGCTGCTGTTTCTGTGATCTCGAAGCACAGCTGGCGACAGATTTTGGGCCCCGCTGCTTGGAGGACCTCAACAGCCCAGCGGTGAAAGGCGCGGTCACCTACAGACTGCCCGGAAAGATTGACACTCAGGTTTCCAATGAGATCGTCCGACGGCAATGCCTGCATCCAGGCAATGGCGTGGTTAAGAACCCATTTGTCAATGCGTGACGCGAGGTTGAAGCGTTCCGCCGCGGGCAAAAACGCACCGGGTGGAATCACGCTGCCATCGGTATCGAGCATTCTCAGCAGCACCTCGGCGTGGAGGCCGTGAGCCTGCCCTGTCAAGCTGTCAATGCGCTGCGCGTACAGCACAAAGCGGTCTTCATCCAGCGCCTGCCCTATGCGCGTGGTCCACTGCATTTCTCCGTGGCGGGTACGCAGGGCCAGATCAGTATCAAACCAAACGTGGACCCGGTTGCGCCCGGCGTCTTTGGCGGCATAGCAGGCGGTGTCTGACGCCTGCAGAATGGCTTCGGTCGTGTTCCATCGCTTGTCGATGGGCACCAGGCCAATGCTGGTGCCAATGCGAAACCGTCTGCCATCGTGCATGAACCGGAAGTCCTCCATGCGGTCACATATTGCCTGGGAAACCCGTTGTGCCTGCTCCGTGCTGCAATGCTCAAGAATGACGCCGAACTCATCGCCGCCAAGGCGCGCCAGGGTGTCCCGGTCGCGCACTGCCACTGCCAGCAGCCTGGACACCTGCTGCAGAAGTTGGTCGCCAACGGCATGGCCGCAGGCATCATTGACCAGCTTGAATTGGTCAAGGTCGATGTAGAGCAAGGCATGCGCACTGGCATCTTCGTGTGCCTTGAGCAGAACACGGCGAAGACGGGTCTCAAACTCAGTTCGGTTGATCAAGCCGGTCAAGGCGTCGTGGGTCGCCCGGAACGTCATCTCGCCTGACATGTGGCGTTGCGCCGTGACGTCATGAAACACCAGCACGGCACCCAAGGTTTCGCCTTGGGCATTGCGAATGGGCGCGGCCGAATCCTCAATGCCAAACTCAACACCATTGCGTGAGACGAGCAGCGTATGGCCGGCCAGTCCGACGACCTGGCCTTGCTGAAGGCAGACTGCCACGGGGTTCTCTGTCAAGGCCCGGGTTTCTTCGTTGACGATGTGGAATACCTGGGCAAGGTCACGCTCCTTGGCGTCGGCTGCGAGCCATCCGGTCAGGCGTTCGGCGACGGGGTTCATCCACGTGATCTTGCCCTCAGCGTCTGTGGTGATGACGGCATCGCCAATGGACTGCATCGTCACCTGCAGCAATTCATGCTGTTGGGCCAGTTCAGCTGCGATGCGTTGAGATTCGCTTCGCGCTTCCAGCATGGCCGCCTCGAAACGGCTGCGCTCATGCGCGACAAAAAATAACCAGTAGTAGCTTTCCTCACCATTGAACTGACCCTGATGGCAATTCAGCAAAACGGGAATTCGCTCGCCTTGCGCACTGACAAGTGTCAGAAATATTTCCCGCACTTTGCCGTGACGCATCAACAGCGGCCACACATGCGTCTGAATCAAGATCCGGCTTGCCGCAGGGAGCAAGTCGTCCACAGGCCTATGCAGCCAGTCATCCCCGGTGCTGCCTACCAGGGCCACCATCTCCGTGTTGGCCAGTTGTACCCGACCCAGCTTGTCCGTGATCACCATGGGGCTGGGGACCTGATTCAGCAGTTCTGCAACGTCAAACGAGATGTGGGTCATGATGATGTTGACTCCATGAACCCGCGCATGGCTTCAACCACCAGGGCGGGATGACTCATGTGTCCGCAATGGCCCGCTATGTCCAGCACCTGGAGCTGGCTGTCTTTCAATTTTGCATGCACATAGTCGCCCACGCAGACGGGCGCCAACGTGTCGTGCCGGTGTTGAAGAATCAGGCAAGGGCGCGATACCTTTGACAAGTCGGCCCGGTTGTCCGAGAAGAAGGTGGTCCGGGCAAACACCCGGGTTGCCACGGGATCGGTCGAGCAGAAGCTTTCGTTCAACGCCCCGGACACACTTTCCGTTGCGGGTTCGCCGGCGACCACCGGTGCCAGGTAGTTGGCCCAACCGATGTAATTCTGGTCCATGAGGGACAACAGTCCCTCCAGGTCCTCGCGCTCAAAACCACCCCGGTAATCCGGTGGGTGGTTTAAAAAACAGGGGGATGGTCCCAGCAGCACCAGCCGGTCAAACAAGGCCGGACGTTCGATGGATGCAAGCAAGCCAACGCTGCAACTGACCGAGTGCCCGACAAACGTCACGCCACGGGTCAAGCCCACAGCGTCACACACATCGAGCAGGTCCTGGGCATAGCCTTGCAGGGTGCAATAGCGCTTGGCATCGAATGAAGCCAGGTCGGCTTGCCCGCTGCCAACGTAGTCAAAGAGGACCTGGCGGTGGGTCGATGCAAATGCGGGCGTGACCTGATTCCACATGGTTTGGTTGCACCCAAAGCCATGGGCATAAAGCAGTACCGGGCCGGTATCGCCGAGCACCTGGACATTGTTTCGAAGGAGTGTGTCCATAGCCATCGCAGAAAAAGGGGGGAATGAGCTTCCGGAGGAAGACTGACAAACCGTTGGGCATTATGAATCTATTGGGCGTTTGGGCACCTCTGCCCGGTCATGCCGCCGTACGGCCAGGGCCACACGTTGTTCTCCGGTAATGAAAGGTGAACTTCAACCGGGTTGCAAGACCAGAAATGCTTTAAGGTAGACCTGTTATGTCAAACATCGAAATAGTCTCCGCCGCCCTGTTTGCGATCGCCCTGGTTCACACCTTTTCGACCAAATTCTTTGAGCGGCTGGCCCACCACCACCCGCGTCATGCCGGCCTGTTCCACCTGCTGGGCGAGGTCGAAGTGGTGTTCGGTTTCTGGGCGGTGGTGCTGGTGTGCGCCATGGCTTTTTTGGCAGGCGGCCAACAAGCCATCGCGTACGCCGAGACCCGGCAATACACCGAGCCCCTGTTTGTGTTTGTCATCATGGTGGTGGCCGCCTCGCGGCCCGTGGTCGAAGTCATCCAGGCGCTGGTGGCTTTTCTGGCCCGGCTCGCGCCGGTGCGCACGGTGCTGGCACAGGTCTGGCTGTGCCTGGCCGTGGTGCCCTTGATCGGCTCGCTGATCACCGAGCCCGCGGCCATGACACTGGCCGCGCTGATGCTCGCGCCCCTGGTGTTTCGCCCGGGCATGCCGGAGTGGCTGAAGTACGGCGCACTGGGTGTCCTGTTTGTGAACATCTCCATCGGCGGGACGCTGACGTCGTTTGCGGCGCCACCGGTTCTCATGGTGGCCAACGCGTGGCATTGGGACAGCGCCTTCATGGCGGCGACCTTCGGCTGGAAAGCCGTCATCGCGGTGCTCATCAACGCCACGGTCATTTCGTTCATGGTACGCCGTCATTTGACGGATGCGCCCGCTGTGGCAGGCAACGGCATGGCGCCGCGCGTGCCCCGCCTGGTCAGTGCCATTCACCTCGCGTTTCTGGCTGGGGTGGTGGCGTTTGCGCATCACCCGGTCATCTTCCTGGGCTTGTTTCTGTTGTTCATGGGCTTCTCCCAAGCGTATGCCCGCTACCAGACGCCGCTCATTTTGAAAGAGGCCTTGCTGGTGGGCTTCTTTCTGGCCGGCCTGGTGGTCCTGGGCGGCATGCAGCAGTGGTGGCTGCAGCCCATCGTGTCGAGCCTGGAGCCCACCGCGCTGTTCTTTGGCGCCCTGGGTTTGACGGCGATCACCGACAACGCCGCACTCACCTACCTGGGGTCGCTGATTGAAGGCATGAGCGATGCCGCCAAGTACATGCTGGTGGCCGGTGCAGTGGCCGGTGGCGGCCTGACCGTGATCGCCAATGCGCCCAACCCGGCAGGCGTGGCCTTGCTCAAGCAGGGCTTTAACGATGAGTCCATCGGCGCGGGGGAGTTGCTGCTGGGCGCGGCGTTGCCGACGATGGTCGCGGCAATCATGTTTTTGCTTTAGCAACCGTCTATGGAATCGCAGGAGCTTCTAAACTGATCACTTGTTTTTTATCCAGGCTGATCAATCATGAATGCTCCGCAACCCATTGCCCGCCCCGCCGACGCCTCTCGCCTGACCCCGCTGCCAGCGCAGGCCACTGTGCGTGAGGTGGGCTTGCGCGACGGCCTGCAGAGCATTCAAACCCTCCTGCCCACGGTCCGCAAAATCGAGTGGGTGCGCGACGCCTTTGAGGCTGGCCAGCGCGAAATTGAAGTGGGCTCCTTTGTGCCCCCGAAGCTGATGCCGCAGCTGGCTGACACCGCCGAGGTGCTGGCATTTGCCAAAACCCTGCCCGGCCTGCGGGTCTCCGTGCTCGTGCCCAACCTCCAAGGTGCAGAACGCGCGATGGAGGGCGGCGCGGACCTCATGATCCTGCCGCTCTCGGCCAGCCACCAGCACAGTCTGGCCAACTTGCGCAAGACGCCCGACGAAGTGGTGGCTGAGTTGGGCCGCATGCGGGCGGCCCGTGATGCCTCCGGCAGCAAGACCCTGATCGAGGGCGGCGTGGGCACGGCGTGGGGCTGCACGCTGCAAGGCGACGTGCCCGTGGCCGAAGTTCTGCGCCTGTTGCAGGCCCTGCTGGATGCGGGGGCCGACCGTGTGAGCCTGGCCGACACCGTGGGCTACGCCAGCCCGTATGCGGTGAGCACGCTGGTCGAGCAGGCGCTGCGGATCGCGGGAGATAAATTTTGTTGCGGCCATTTTCACGACACCCGGGGCCTCGCGCTGGCCAATGTGATGGCGGCCCTGCAGTTGGGGGTGACCCGCTTTGACGCCTCGCTGGCCGGCATTGGCGGCTGCCCGCATGCGCCCGGCGCCAGCGGCAATGCATCGAGTGAAGACCTGGTTTTCATGCTGGAAGACTGCGGCGTGGTCACCGGCATCGACATCAAGGCCCTGCTGGCCTTGCGTGCCAAGGTGGTGGGGTGGCTCGCGGGCGAGGCCACGCATGGCGCCTTGTGGCGCGCGGGCTTGCCCAGGAATTTCAAACCGGCCTGCCCCTTGAAGGTCCTCGCTACCCGCGTCGCGAACGCTTGAAACATGTGTAAAGCCGGTTGACGGCCGGGCAATTCGCATGAAAACTGCGTAGACCTTGTCGGATGATGGCTGAGTAAAAAAATACCAAACCATTTTTTGAGGACACACACCATGGCCGATTTATTTGACAACCCGATGGGCCTGATGGGCTTTGAATTCGTCGAGTTCGCGTCCCCCATTCCCGGCCTGCTGGAGCCTATTTTTGAGCGCATGGGCTTCACGCTGGTCGCCCAACACCGCTCCAAGGACGTGGTGCTGTACCGCCAGGGTGATATCAACTTCATCATCAACCGCGAACCCAAAAGCGTCGCCGGTTACTTTGCCGCCGAGCACGGGCCCAGCGCCTGCGGCATGGCGTTTCGCGTCAAGGACGCGCACCATGCCTACAACCGGGCGCTGGAACTCGGTGCGCAGCCGATCGAGATCAAGACCGGCCCCATGGAGCTGAACCTGCCCGCCATCAAGGGCATTGGCGGCGCGCCCTTGTACCTGATTGACCGCTTTGAAGAAGGCAAGTCGATCTACGACATTGACTTCAACTTCATCGAGGGCGTGGACCGCCACCCGGTGGGCCACGGCCTGAAATTGATCGACCACCTGACCCACAACGTGTACCGCGGTCGCATGACGTTCTGGGCGAATTTTTACGAGAAGTTGTTCAACTTTCGCGAGATCCGGTTCTTTGACATCCAGGGCGAATACACCGGCCTCACCTCCAAGGCCCTGACCGCACCGGACGGCAAAATCCGCATCCCGCTGAATGAAGAGTCACGCCAGGGTGGCGGGCAGATTGAAGAGTATTTGATGAAGTTCAACGGCGAAGGCATCCAGCACATCGCGTTGATCTGTGATGACCTGATTGCCACCGTGGACCGCCTGGCGCTGGCTGGTGTGCCCCTGATGACGGCCCCCAGCGAGAGCTACTACGAGATGCTGGACGGTCGCCTGCCCGGCCACGGCCAGCCTGTGACCGCATTGCAGACGCGCGGCATCCTGCTGGATGGCAGCACCGAAGGCGGCACACCGCGCCTGCTGCTGCAAATATTTTCGCAAACGCAACTCGGCCCGGTGTTCTTTGAGTTCATCCAGCGCAAGGGCGACGAGGGCTTTGGCGAAGGCAACTTCAAGGCCCTGTTCGAGTCGCTGGAGCGCGACCAGATCCGTCGCGGCGCGCTGGAAACCACGGCTGCCTGAAAGAAAGACACCCCATGAAAATCGACCGCATTCACCACGTCGCCTACCGCTGCAAGGACGCCAAGGAAACCGTGCTCTGGTACCAGCAGATGCTGAACATGGACTTTGTCCTGGCTATTGCCGAAGACTTCGTGCCCTCCACCAAGGCGCCTGATCCCTACATGCATGTTTTCCTGGACGCGGGCCAGGGCAACGTGCTGGCCTTCTTTGAGCTGCCCACGCAACCGCCGATGGGACGCGACCCCAACACCCCCACCTGGGTGCAGCACATCGCCTTTCGTGTGAAGGACCATACCGAGTTGCTGGCATTCAAAACGCACCTGGAAGCCAACGGTGTCAACGTGCTGGGCGTGACCGATCACGGCGCTTTCCACTCCATCTATTTCTTTGACCCCAACGGCCACCGCCTGGAGCTGGCCTGCCCGGACCCCGATGAAGAGGCCATGATCAAACGCCTGGACGCCGTGAAGTGGGAGATGCTCGAAGAATGGTCGCAGACCAAACGCGCCCCCAAGCAGGGCGCCTTTCTGCACGAACGCGAGTTCAAGCCATGAGTGCAGCCCTGGACGACACCCACAACCCGGCCCTGCAAAGCTGGGTTGAATCCGCCAACGATCCGGCCACGGATTTCCCGATCCAGAACCTGCCTTTCGGCCGCTTTCGCACCGAGGGCGATTCGGACTGGCGTATTGGCGTGGCCATCGGCAACCAGGTGCTGGACCTGCGCGCCGCGCAGGTGATCGACAGCAGCGACATGAACCGCCTCATGCGCCTGTTGCCCGAGGTGCGGCGTAGTGTGCGCCAGGCGATCTCGCAGGGGTTGCACGTGGGCAGCCCGCAGCAACAGACGTTCGAAGCCGCCTTGCACGCGCAGGCCGCCGTCGAGTTGGGTCTGCCCTGTGAGGTGGGGGACTACACCGACTTTTACACCAGCATTCACCACGCCACCACGGTCGGCAAGCAGTTCCGCCCCGAGAACCCGCTGCTGCCCAACTACCAGTGGGTGCCCATTGGTTACCACGGGCGTTCGTCCAGCATCGTGGCCAGCGGCACCCCCTTTCATCGCCCCAACGGGCAGACCAAATCGCCCGACCATGACCGTCCTGCCGTGGGGCCCTGCCGCCGCCTGGACTATGAGCTGGAGTTGGGCATGCTGGTGGCGCGTCCCAATGCACTGGGCGATCCGGTTCCCATGGCCCGTGCCGAAGACCAGGTGTTCGGTCTGGCCCTGTTCAACGACTGGAGTGCGCGCGACATCCAGGCCTGGGAGTACCAGCCGCTCGGCCCGTTCCTGTCCAAAAACTTTGCCAGCACCCTGTCCCCCTGGGTGGTGACCATGGAGGCCCTGGCCCCGTTCCGGGTGCCGTTTACGCGGCCCGAGGGCGATCCGCAACCCCTGAAATACCTGGATTCGCCCGCCAACCGTGAGCAGGGCGCTATCAATATTGAACTGGAGGTGTGGCTGCAGACCGCCAGGATGGCGGCCATTGGGCATGACGGTGACCGCCTCTCCACCTCCAACTACCGCGACGCCTACTGGACCGTGGCGCAACTGGTGACCCACCACACCGTGAACGGCTGCAACCTGCGCGCGGGTGACCTGTTGGGTTCGGGCACGCTCTCGGGCCCGATGCCAGAGCAGGCCGGTTCCCTGCTGGAGTTGAGCGCAGGCGGCAAGCGCCCCCTGGCTTTGTCCAATGGCGAGACACGCACCTTTCTGGAAGACGGCGACACCGTCATCCTGCGTGGCTACTGCGTGCAGGCGGGCTACCGGCGCATCGGCTTTGGCGAGTGCCGGGGCACGGTGTTGCCCGCGCGGTCATTGGGGTAAATGCAGCGTTTGGCCTATCCACCTATCATCGGAGCTCATGCCCGAATCTCATCCCCAGGCGCCGCGCACAGCCGCCATCTCTGACGACGATCTCTCCCCCCTGGCACCTTTTGGCAAGCCGGTGTTCCGCATGCTGTGGACCACCTGGCTCATGGCCAACATCTGTTTGTGGATGAGCGACGTGGCTGCGGCCTGGATGATGACCTCGCTCACGTCTACGCCGCTGTGGGTGGCGCTGGTGCAGACCGCGTCCAGTTTGCCGGTGTTTTTGCTCGGGCTGCCCAGCGGCGCCCTGGCCGACATCCTGGACCGCAAGCGCTATTTCCTGGTCACGCAAATCTGGGTTGCCGTGGTGGCGAGCTTGCTGAGCCTCACGATCTTTCTGGGGGTGTTGTCACCGCCCTTGCTGCTGGCGCTGGTGTTTGCCAACGGCATCGGCCTGGCGATGCGCTGGCCGGTGTTTGCCGCCATCGTGCCGGAACTGGTGCCGCGCCCGCAGCTGCCCGCGGCGCTGGCGCTCAACGGCGTGTCGATGAACGCCTCACGCATCATCGGCCCGCTGGTGGCCGGGGCGCTGATTGCCAGTGTCGGCAGCGCCTGGGTGTTTTTGCTGAACGCGGTGCTGTCCCTGGTGGCCGCCGTGGTCATCACGCGCTGGCAGCGCGAGCACAAGCCGCATCCACTGGGGCGCGAGCGCCTGGGCAGCGCGATGCGCATCGGGCTGCAGTACGTGTCGCAGAGCCACCACCTCAAGGGCGTGCTGGTGCGCATCTTTATCTTTTTCTTCACGTCCACCGCGCTCATTGCCTTGCTGCCGCTGGTGGCGCGCGGCCTGCATGGCGGCGGGGCGGGCACCTTCACCTTGCTGCTGGCGTCCATGGGCTCGGGCGCGATTGTGGCCACCGGGTTTTTGCCGCGCTTGCGCCGCCAGTTGTCCCGCGATGCGCTGGTGCTCAGCGGCGCGGCGGTGCAGTCGGTGGCCATGCTGGTGATTGCCCTGACCACCGAGATATGGGTGGCCGTGCCCGCCATGCTGTTTGCCGGTGCGGCGTGGATCACCACCGCCAACACGCTCAGTGTGTCGGCCCAGATGGGCTTGCCGGACTGGGTGCGCGCGCGTGGCATGTCGATGTACCAGATGGCGATCATGGGCGCGAGTGCGGCGGGTGCCGCCGTCTGGGGCCAGGTGGCGACGCTGGCTGACGTGCACCTCAGCGTGTTGATGGCCGCGCTCACCGGTGTGCTGGCCATGGCGGTCGTCAACCGGGTGATGCCCGGCCAGGGCATGGTCGAAGACCTGACGCCCTCCAATGTTTTCAAGTTGCCAGAGGCCGACAAGCCGCCTGCCGATGGCCATGTGATGGTGATGATCGAGTACCGCATTGACCCGGCCCGCGCCGCGGCCTTTCGCACCCTGATGCAGGAAAGCCGCCGCAGCCGCCTGCGCCACGGCGCCCTGTCCTGGGAGCTGCTGCAGGACATCAACGATCCCGGCCGCTTTGTCGAGATGATCGAGGACGCCTCCTGGATCGACCACTTGCGCCGCTTTGACCGCGTGACCCAGGCCGACGTGGCCCTGCGCGACCGCAAGCTGGCCTTTCATGTGGGCGACTCACCCCCGCTGGTGACGCGCAGCGTGATGGAGACAACGCTTTAGTGTTGCTATTAAATTAATAGCTGCTTGTGCACGTCCCACCTGGGCTAGAGGCTAATTTGATTAAAATTTCGCTGGGACCGGGGCCGCCAGGCCATCCTCAAGGGCTAAACTCTTTGTGGGACGGGGCCAGGCCCTTGTTCATTCATAAAAATACCAGGGAGAAGTAGATGAAAGAGTTGTCCAAAAATGCGGCCGTTTTCTGGGTTCTGTGGCTGTCGCTGTCGGCGGTGCAGGCCGAACAAATGTTCAAGTGCAAAAGTCCTTCGGGGCAAACAGAATTTTCAGACAAGCCCTGCGTCGGCGGGCAGGAGGTCAGCGTCAACCCCAACACCCTGGACAACTCGGGTGAGCGTTCCCAAAGCCTGAAGAGCGAAAACCGAAAGCTGCGGGCGCAGCTCAAAAATACGGACAGTCAGAGGTCAACGCCGACCGAAGTCGCCGATAAATCCGCCAGTTATGAATGCAAACAGGCCACCCAACACTACCAGGCTTCTTCGTCCTCCATCGGTTCGGGCAAGACCGCCAAAGGCGATTTGATGGCCATGCGGGCCGCCTGTGGCATGCCCGAGCCCGCACAAGTGACGATCAATATTCGCCAGGCCAAGCCCTCCCACGGAGACTCCGTGGTGTGCTCCGCCAACGGGCGGGGCATCGGCTCCTGTCAATGACCTTGGGGTCGCAACGCTCTCGGCATCATCCGCCTGCATGGACAAGCTCAAGCAACTCGAATCTTTCGTCTCCGTCGCCACGCGCGGCAGCCTGACGGCGGCCGCCAGGGCCGAGGGCGTGGCACCGGCCATCATGGGCCGACGGCTGGATGGGCTGGAGGAACGCCTGGGGGTGAAGCTGCTGGTGCGCACCACGCGGCGCATTTCGCTCACGCATGAAGGCAGCGCTTTTCTGGAGGACTGCCAGCGTTTGCTGGCCGACCTGGCCAGCGCCGAAGCCAGTGTGTCGGCCGGGGGCGTCAAGGCCAGCGGTCATTTGCGCATCACCGCGCCGGCCGGTTTTGGGCGGCGTCACGTGGCGCCGCTGGTGCCCCGGTTTCGGGAGCAACACGCCGATGTCACCATTTCTTTGAACCTGAGCGATCGGGTGGTGGACCTGGCAGGCGAGGGTTTTGATTGCGCCGTGCGGGTGGGGGACATGCCGGACTCCTCCCTGGTCAGTGTGCGTCTGGCCGACAACCGCCGCCTGTGCGTGGCCACGCCCACCTACCTCAAGCACCACGGCGTGCCGGCGCACCCCAACGACTTGTCCCGGTTTGCCTGCCTCACCTTGTCCAGCGATGCCTCGCAAACCCGGGGCTGGGCCTTCAAGGTCCCCCAGGGCGATGCCACTGAACTCATTTACCTCAAACCCGGCGGTCCGCTGAACTGCTCAGACGGGCAGGTACTGCATGACTGGTGTCTGGCCGGTTACGGCCTCGCGTGGCGCAGCACCTGGGAGGTCGAGGCCGAGATTGCCGCGGGCCAGCTCGTGCCCGTGCTGGAAGAGTTTGCGGCGCCGCCCAATGGCATTTACGCGGTGTTTCCGCATGCCAAACACCTGCCCTTGCGGGTTCGGCTGTGGATCGACTTTCTCAAACACCACTACGGCCAGGCCGGATTTTGGCGGGCGCCATGAGGCCGGCTGCGCCACGTGCCCGCAAAGGCGTGATCCTCTGCGCCGACGACTTTGCCGTGAACGCCAGTGCCTCGCAAGGCATTGCACAACTGGCGGCCCTGGGGCGCCTGAGCGCCACCAGCGTCATGACCCTCTCGCCGCGCTGGGCGCAGGATGTGGCGCTGCTGCAAGACCTGCGCGGGCGTATCGATGTGGGCCTGCACCTGGACTGGACCAGTGAATTTGCCATCGCCGCCGGCCACGGTCTGTCCTTGGGCGCGGCCATGCTCAAGGCGGCGCTGGGCGGTTTTGACCGCGCAGCAGCGCGTGGGGTGATCGACCGCCAGCTCGATGCCTTCGAGGCGCACTGGCAGGCCCCGCCCGACTATGTCGATGGCCACCAGCATGTGCAGCAGTTTGCCGGCATTCGTGAGGCGATGGTGCAGGCCCTGGTCAGCCGCTACGGCAGCCCTCCCGACGGCCCCAACGGCCGCATGCCTTACCTGCGCATTTCCCGTGCGCCGCCGGGGCAGGCCGACTTGAAGGGGCGGGTGATTGCCGCCATGGGGGCGTCTGCTATTAAAAATATAGCTACATCCTCAGGTATTACCTGCGCTACAGCCCTTTTAGGCATATATGACTTCTCGGGCACCCCCGCGGACTATGCGCGCCAGATGGAAGGCTGGTTGAGCGCGGCGCCTGCGGGCAGCATCATCATGTGCCATCCCGCCCTCGCCAGCGAGCCCGGCGATGTGATCGGCCCGGCCCGGGTGCAGGAGTTGGCCTATCTGGGCAGCGACGACTTCCTCCGGGCGCTGGACAGGGCGGGGGTTCAGCTGGTTCGGGGATCCGTTTGACTGAATGAACAGCCCGAACCGTCACCGGTTCGGGCTTTTTGCTTTCTGGGCCACGGATGTGATGCCGCAGCGCCCGGAATCAAGCCGCCATAGTCCGATGTGACTATGCGCGGTGTGGTGGTGATGTACCAATTTGTAACATTTGCTCCGTACAGTCAAGGTCGAGGGGAAGAAATCCCGCCTCATCACTTCCATATGACTGCCAATGGCGCTGTATGGGATGTGCAACCCCTACCCCACCTGGAGTCTTTCATGAAGTTAAAGCTGATTTCCATTGCCGCTGCTGCGCTGTTCGCTGCAGCACCTGCGTTTGCTGCGTCCCCATCGTTCTCGGTCGACTTCGAGAAGACATGGGCCTACGGTGACACCGTCGACAACACCTACGCGGCTGCTGGCGTGTCCTTCACCAACGTCCTGGGTCTCTCCAATGGCGACGGCCTGGGTTTCCTGCCCAATGGTGACTACTATGCCAACGCCCCAAGCCCGTTGGGAATCGCGTCCGTACAACTCGATGGCGTGGTCAACACCGCCGCCTACATGAACGTGGCTGGCGGCGTCGACAACAGCCTGTCGTTCTATTACTCCAGCCCCGAGGCTGTGACCGGCGCTGTCAAGGCCTATTCCGGCCTCAACGGTACGGGCTCGCTGCTGGGCACGTTTAACCTGACCGCTACCGATAGCAACTACAGCGTTTGGAATCAGGCCACATTCTCGTTCAGCGGCAAGGCCATGTCGTTTGACCTGACCCAGACTGCCGGCATGGTTGGCCTGGACAACATCGCCGCGGTTCCAGAACCCGAAACCTTTGCCCTGCTGCTCGCCGGTTTGGGCATGGTTGGCGCAGTGGTTCGCCGCAAACAGCCAAAGTCCGCCTGATTCACTACCCGCAAGGAGCAATTTATATGGTTATCCAATTCAATAAGCGGCAAGTTTCCCTCGCCGTCGCCGCTTTTGTCGGCAGCGCAGCCCTGTTCGCCGCCCCACAGGTGTTGGCCGGTACCAAGGTCCCTGGCAAGTACGTCGCAGGCGATTTCCACAACCACACGACCTGCTCGGATGGCTCGATCTCGATGCAGAAGCTGGTCAAGAAATCGACCGACAAGGCCAACACACCGTGGGGTCTGGACTGGTTCGTGCAGGCTGGCCACGGTGGCAACGGCAACCGCGACTGTTCGCTGACGGAAGATGCAACGCTTGACACACCGGGATACCCGGTCGTCGTGGGCAAGGGTCCATCTACCACCTGGACCAACAGCCCGAACGTCGGCGCTAAAAACATCAAGGGTCTTGGTGGCGGTGTTGGCGGCAACGGCAACATGTGGCGCTGGCAGTCTCTGCAGGAAGTGCAGTACCAGGTGCTGGAGCACCTGAGTGAGCAAAAGAACCTGCCGTTGTTCTTGGGCCTGGAGTCCGTTGTGGCGGGTCACGAACATACGTCGATGTCCATCATCTCGGGTCAGATGCCAGCCCCCACCGAGACCACGTCCCCCTTAAGCGTCTCCGGTTATGTGCCGTTGGGCGGCTACGTGGCCGCAGGCAACGCGACGGCGCTGGCCCAATGGTCCTACTGCTTTGACCGGGGTGACACAGATACCAGCCGCGGCAATATCACCGGCTCTTCAGTTGGCAACAACTGGAATTGCTCGGTGACAGGTAGCGCGAATGCGGCGGATGCCAGCTGGAACGCCACCGCCCAGAAGCTGATGCCTGCCAGTGGCACCGGGACCGGAACCCGCGGCCACAAGAAGACCGTCGAGGCCATGAAGTGGATGATGGAGAACCATCCGACCGCCAGCTACTACGTACCCGCCCACCTGGAGCGCGCCGGTCCGTTCAACCCGGATGGCAACAACGGTTTTAACATTGAACACCTGCGTAACTTCAACAATGCGGCTCCGACGGTTGCGTTCGGCATGGAAACCCAGCCGGGCCACGGCGCTTCGTCTGATCGCGGCGAGTACAAGCCACTGCGCCAGACCATCCAGGGTGCGCTGACCGATTCGGTCGGTGGCACGACCTATGGCGGCACCGGCGTGTATGGCGCACAAGTGGGTGGCGTCTGGGATGCGTTGCTTGGCGAAGGCCGCAATTTCTGGTTTTTTGCCAGTTCCGACTGGCACAACCGTGGCCAGTTCGGCCCGGATGACCGCCGCTCGACGCAGGACTTCTACCCAGGTGAATACCAGCGCAACTACACCCTGGTGCGTAACAACGGTGACAAGCTGCGTCCGCAGAAGATCGTCGACGGCCTGCGCACCGGCAACAACTTCGCTACCAGTGGTCAGCTGATTGATCGCATGGCATTTGTTGCCTGCGCATCCTACGCCGGCATGGGCAAACGCACCGATGCCGCCGTGGAAGCGCTGGCGATTGCCGCTGCCACCAACAATACCGACATCGATGTCGCCGGTTGCGCCACGATGGGCGAGAAGCTGGTAGTGCGTCCCGGTGCGGAAATTGTGGTGTCGATCGTGGTGCGTGACCCAGACGGCAGTAACTTCTCACCCTATACGTTCCCCAACCCGTCGCTCAAGCAGATCGGTGTGACCCAGCCTCTGAACATGCCGGAGGTCGATCACATCGATCTGGTCCGAGGCATGGTCACGGGCTACAAGACACCCGGAACGGCGGACTATGCGGGCGAATGGCCGCGTAACACCAACTGGCTCAAGACGGACGGTACGACGGTCGGTCTGGGTGCGGTTCCTGCCGGGGCAAAGAACACGTCGGCAAGCGTGATCAGGACCTTCAGCGATGCGGGCGCAAATCCTTGGGTCTCTGTGCTCGTGGACAACGCGTCTTTCCTGAAAATGACCTACCGGATACCGGCCGTGTCGGCTTCCCAATATGTACGGATTCGTGGCACCAACCTGCCTGCGTCCGTTCCTTTTGAGACGGATGCCAATGGCAATCCCTTGTCTGATTTGTACACCAATGCCGGCAACACCGCCAAGCTGGCTATTCCGTGCACGACAGTGGGTGGCACTTTGACTGGCGATGCGATTGACGGGTGCCCTGCGCACTTGCCAACGGTCAGCGGTCAGAAGATGGTTGCGTATGACGTGGCAGCTTGGTCTGATTTGTGGTTCTACAGTAACCCGATCTACATCCAGGTGAACGGCTCGTCGACGGTCGCAGGCGTCCAGTAACTCCAGCGGGTTGAATCACCCGAGGCGCCGCGCGACATCGTGCGGCGCTTTTTTCGTTTTTGCCGATATTCATTGAACACGACATGTCCACATCACCACAGAAATTCTCCATGCCAAATAGCAAGGCAGCTTTTGAAGGCAACGTAGAACGGCCAACCTCCTGGTTGCGCGAACCCCTTTTGCATTTTGTCGTGCTTGGTCTACTGTTGTTCACGGTCGACCATTTCCTGTTCACGCGTGCTGACGATCCTCGCACCATCGTCGTGGGAGCGCAGGTTGATCGTGAAGCCCAACAGGTATTCAAGGCTTCGCGCGGACGCGAAGCCAATGCCGAGGAACTGGCAGCGTTGCGCAAGATCTGGCTGGACAACGAGGTGCTCTACCGCGAGGGACTCGCACTGCAGGTGGACAAAGGCGACACCGCCATTCGCGAACGCGTGATCTTCAAGGCCCTGAGCATCGTCGACGCAAACGTCAAACGTCCTCCGTTCGACGACAAGGTGTTGCGTGACTGGTTTGAAAGCCACCGTAGCAAATACGATGAGCCGCTGCGCTACGACTTCAAGGAGGCCGTACTATCGGGCGACAACTCGGAAGCTGCGACCCGTGCGTTCGCGTCTGAGTTGAACACCGGTGCGCCCGGCGACGCCAAGGCGGGCTTGCGTGTATTCACGGGTCGACCCAAGTCCAATTTGCTGCAGAGTTACGGGGCCGAATTTACCCAGGCGCTGGAACAGGCGCCGCCCGGGGAATGGCGGGCCCAGTCGACAAAGGACGGCTGGCGCGTGATCCAGCTCAACGCGCTCGTGCCCGGCAAGCCGGCAGTCTTTGAAACCCTGCATGGCATTGTGTTGCAGGACTGGACCGACTCGGTGATGGCCGAGCAGCGCAGTGCCGCAGTGCATGCGCTGGCCAAGAAATACAAAATTCAGGTTGAGGGTGCGGCGAAATGACGCGGCTGCTGCGCGCGATGCTGGCTGTGATCATCGCCGTGCTCACCCATGCGGCCGGGGCACACGAGATCAGCATGGCCGAGATGCAGTTGCATGAGATGTCACCCGGACAGTTCCTGTTGCAATGGGCTGCGGGTGAAAAGGGCGATCCACGGGACGACCTGACGCCAGTCTGGCCTGACGGTTGCATGGCCGAGAACAACGTACTGCGCTGCGGGCCGGCTGGCTTGTCCGGAACCGTCTCGATGGAGGGTGTGGGCAAGAAATATTCAGCCGCTTTGCTGAAGGTGTTCTGGCAAGATGGCCAGTCGCGCGTCTACACCCTGACAGCGGGTCAGCCAACGGTGCAACTGTTTGGTTCGGCAGACGACAAACGCGCAATGGGCGAGATTGCGATGGCCTACATCGTGCTGGGTTTCGAGCACATCATGAGTGGTATCGATCACCTGCTTTTCGTGATGGGGCTGTTGTTCTTGGTCGGTTTCCGGCGCCAGCTGGTCTGGACCATCACGGCTTTCACGGTCGCCCACAGCTTGGCGCTTGTCAGTGTGGCGCTTGGCTGGCTGACGTTGCGTCCCACGCCAGTTGAGGCCTGCATTGCATTGTCCATTGTCCTGGTGGCGTCGGAAGCGCTAGGACACAGGATGACGCTCGCAAGGCAATGGCCAGCACTGGTGGCCTTTCTGTTCGGCCTGGTGCATGGCATGGGCTTTGCCGGCGCGCTGAAGGAAATCGGCCTGCCGGAGAACCATATGCTGGTCGCGCTGCTGACCTTCAATCTCGGTGTGGAAGTTGGCCAGCTGGTGGCCGTGGCCGCAGCATGGTTGTTGTTGCGTCCCTTGGGCTTTGTGTGGCCCAGGGTTGACCGGTTACGCACAGTGGTGTTGTACGCCATTGGCTCACTTGCGGCCTATTGGTCGTTCTTGCGCATTTTTGCGCTCGTGTTCAATTGACAAGGTGGGGGTTTTTATGAGTTCAGCAGTAGTTTTTTCCTCCGACGCCAATGCCCGGGCCGGGAGCTGGATCCGGCTGGGTCTGTCGGTTTTGATGTTGTGTGCGCCGGTTTTGGCTCAGGCGCACACGGAATCAGGCACCGTTGGCGGATTCATCAGCGGTTTTCTGCACCCGCTGACCGGGCTGGATCACATTGTTGCGATGGTGGCGGTCGGCATCTGGGGGGCCTGGCTGGGTGCGCCCGCCATGTGGCTGCTTCCGGTCATTTTTCCCCTGGTGATGGCCTTGGGCGGCGCATTGGGAATCCTCGGTGTCCCGCTATCTGGCGTCGAATTGGCGATTGCTTTGTCCGGAGTCGTACTGGGCGTGATGGTGGCCTTTGCCATACGCCCGCCGCTGTGGGTGGCTGCCGTCCTGGTGGGATTCTTCTCGATCTTCCATGGCTACGCGCACGGTGCAGAGTTGCCGGAGGCGGCCAACGCCGTCACATATGCCGTGGGTTTTGTCGTCGCCACCGGCATGCTGCATTTGGGCGGCATTGCGGTCGGGTTGCTGGTTCGCTGGCCTTGGGGTCGTATCGCGGTACGTGGTTGCGGTGGCTTGATCGCGGCGACCGGCGTGGTTTTCCTGCTCCGCACGCTGTGAGTTCTGCCCGTTGTTGTAGCAGGCAAGGCTTCAGTCTGGCGCTGCTGTCATGCGCTGGGCTGCTTCTGCCAACGAATGTGTTGGCCCATGGCGCAGTACCGGGAATGAAAGGGCTGGGTATCGGCCTGATTCATCCGTTGATGACGCCGGCCCATTTGCTGCTGCTGTTGGCGATGGGATTGCTCGCGGGCCATCGGGTTTCAAGGCGCCCGGGCCTGCCGATGCTGTTGTTCATGCCATTTTCTGCCGTGGCGTTGCTCTCGACGGTCCGGTTTTCGATCCCCTCCGGGATGCAGTTGCTAGTGCTGTTACTGGCGTTGGGTTATTCGCTGCTGGTGGCCTTGTCGGTTCGCCTGACTGACAAGACCATGGCGGCCCTTTTTGCAGTGGCCGCGGCCGCTCTTGGGCTGGACTCCGGCGTGGCTGGAGGCGCCGCGGCAACATCTGTGGCTGTCACACTGGCAGGAACGTGGATCGGTCTGAACCTGTTCGCAGTCAACTTTGTCTACTACACCACGATCTTGCCGCGCAAGTATTGGGTCATGACGGGAATACGGGTGGCGGGTTCATGGATTGCTGCAATCTGCTTTCTGGTGATCGCATTCGCGCTGAAGGACATGGGCCTGTTCTGAGCACCCCACAGGTGAACAAGGACATGCGGTCCGCCTGCCCGTCTTGGACCTAATTCAGTTCGCCCAGCACCTGTGCCGCTTCAGGCCGCGCCGGTTGCAGGCGCGACAACTCTTTGAGCAGCAACCGTGCTGGTGGCGCATCGATCCGGCCGAGCGCGGTGGCCATTTGCAGCAACGGTTCGTAGGCGGGCCGGAAGTCCGGGCTGATACGCAAGACGGACAACAGCGGGTCGCGAACTTGCGTCAGCATGCGACGCACGTCGGCTGACGGGCGTATATCGCGGCCGATTTCGATGTAACGCGTGCGCGCCGCCCAATAGGCGGCCATGCGCCTTTGCATCGCGGTGTCCGGTTCGGGGCCAAACAGGTCGGCCGGTGTGATCGCCAGTTCCTGCAGGAGCTCAATGAGCCGGTCGCGCGGCAGGGAGTCGGGTGCATAAGTGATGCGAGGTGCGCCGTAGGCCACCACCGGGCGGTCATCGGTATTCGCACGTGACTCGCCCGCAAAGTGCGCGAGAGATTCCGGGCCCGCGATGAAGCTGCCAAGCACGGAAAATTCATCGGGAAAACCCAACGCGGCGGGAGGCTGTGACCACGTGGCGTTTTCGATGCGCGCGCGTACTTGCGTGGCATCGAAGTGTCGCCTGTCGGTGCGTCCGACCAGGCCGATCACCGGCGTGTCCAGGCTGTTGGTGGCGAGCATGGCCCAGCCACCCGGATAAACGGCGACAAACGATTGCACGATGGCCCTTAGCGTTTGCAGGTCCAACTGGTGCAATGGCAACCACTGGCAGAACAGCCCGCCATCGGCCAGGCGCTGACGCACCGCCTGGAAATGCTCGACGGTGTAGAGCGCGCCCGAACCACTGCGCGCGGGATGGAAGTTGTCGGACACGATGACATCGTATTGTTGCGCCGAAGCCCTTACATAGCGCCGTGCATCGGCCGCAATCATGTGCAGGCGCGGGTTCGGCGCGCCGTCTGTCAGCGCACGCGTGAAGATTGCGGACGCTGCGATGACCTCGGGCAGCAACTCCACGACGTCAACTTGTAGCTCAGGTTCTGCAGTCGCAGAAGCCGACGTGACGCCGGTTCCCAAGCCAAGAAACAAAGCGCGTCGCGGCGCTGGATGCAGCAGCAGCGGCAACATGGCCTGGCGCGCATCGGCCAGGTAGCTGTTGCTGCTGCCTTCCTGCTGGCGGTTGTCGATACGTAGCCGCATGACGCCTTGGGCGTCTTCGACCACGCTGACCGCCGCCATCGCGCCATCCCGATAACTGACGATATGGCCCCCCTCGGGCACGTCGACAAAGGCCAGTGGCGGCGCCCACACCATCAGTCCCAAGGTTACGCCAGCCGGGACCCACACCATGGGAGAGTTCCAGAAGTCTGGCAACGCAAGTGCCAGATAGCCGGCCGCGATGATCAACAGTGCGAACTTGGGCCCGAGTGCGGGAACGAGCAACACACCAAACAGAAAGGGCGCGGCAGCGGCGCCGAGCGTATTGAACGCAAGCGCACGACCGAACGGCACGCCGGCAGTGCGGGCTTGTGTGGTCAGATGGCTGAACAATGCGCCCATCGCCAGCGTTGGCAGTGCGAATGCGACGAGCGCCATCGCCGCTTCGGCCGCAATCGCCGCTGCCATGCCGCCGTGCAACGCCTCGCGCACCCAAGCTTGAAGCGCCTGCACGCCCCACAATGCACATGTTGCCAGGAGACTGCTCGCTGCCAGGGCGCAGAGCAGTCGGTTGCGCATGCGATCCGGTGCTTGCGTGCCAGCGAGCCATCGCTGGTAAATAGCGGCGCCGACGGCGGTACCCGCCAGATAGACCGCCAACAGCATCGCAAAGGTATAGACCGTGTTCTCTGCCACCTGGCTGAGGACACGAACCACCAGTACCTCGTAACCGATGCCGAGCAATCCGGTCAGTGTCAGCAGCAGCATCAATCTGCCGGCGTTGACGACTGGTTCGCAGCGGTTTACAGCTTCGCCGTGGGCGGCGCCGTCGAAACGCAGGCGCATGGCCAACGCTGCACAGCCCACGTTGAGTGCTGCGCACAACAGCGTCGTACGTACCAGGCCCAGCGTCGGCACCAGCCAGAACGCGGCCGCCAGAACACCGATCACTGCGCCCAGCGTATTGCTCGCGTACAACATCGCGATGGAACGGCCGTCACGCCGCATGTACCCCACTACCCGTTCCATTGCCGGGAGCGTTGCGCCCATTGCCGCGGTGGCCGGTAGCAGCAGCACGAAGGTGCCAATGAACGACGTGGCCCATTGCCAGGCCGGGTCCGGTTGTGTGCCGGCAATGGAGATCAGCCATCCGCCCAGAGGATCCATCAGGAGTGCCAAAGCGACGCTCCAAGCGGCGATGACCAACTCGCAGGCCACATACCAGTGTGCGGGTTGTGCACTGCGGGAAATTCGTTGCCCGAGCGCCCATGCGCCCAGCGCCAAGCCGCCGAAAAATGCCGCTACAACGGCCAGAACGGCGGCGGTTTCATGACCGAGCCAGATGGCACATTGTTGCGTCCAGACGATCTGATAACCCAGTGACGCGAAACCGGAAGCACCCATCAACAGCATGGCAAGACGCTGGTGTGTGTGTGTTGATTGCGTGGGCCGGGCGAGTGCTAAAGAAGGGGCGGGTTGCATTCCGCGATGGTAGCGATGCATTGCGTCAATTTGAAGAAAGCCGCTATTCATCCAGCGGTCACCACCGCTTCTGCGCTGCGTCCGGTTATCCCAACCCCATGGCCAGGCTCAGCCGCTGAACTGGATTCTGTAATCCCAGGAGTCGAGCCGCGTGGGAATGGCGTTGAAGGACAGCGTGATGCGGCGCTCGCCCTGGTTCGGTGGAACCGCGTGCATCAGGTAACTCGGAAACAGCACCATGTCGCCCGGAGTCGGTGCAGGGCTGATCCATTTGTCGGCACTGTAGGGTCCGGGCGTGGTTCCCGCGTGCTCGTTCTTGAACGCGAAATCGGTACCGCCGGGCGATTTCATGAATACCGTCTGCGATTGTGGGTGTGTCGGCGTCAGGTAGACCACGCCAGAGATGAAGCTGTTGGCATGGTTGTGCATGGCCTGGCGACCATCCTGGTCCAGCACGTTGACCCACATCTCCTTGATGGCCCAGGGCATGTGCTCGCCGAACAGCAAGGCGCCGAACTCCGTCAGTTTGGGTGTTATTCGTGCGGCAGCTTCGGTAAATAGAGGACTGTCAGCAGGACGTAGCATCTCGGTATGCGACAGGTTGGGCGAGGAGTTGTTATCGCGCATCGCCAGCGTGCTGAAATGCGTGACCAGATTGTCGACGAGGGTCTTGTCCAGCGTCGCAGGTGCGCGCATGAACGGGATGGGGAAAAGACCGATGATTTCATCCATGATGCAGGTGTCGTTGCGGTGGGCCGGCAAGTCGTTCAGGAAATGCCGGCCGAGTTGGCAGTTTTAGTAAAAAGTTGGAGCACTCTGCCAGGACGGCAGAGCAGCGTGTTCGGTCTTTATTCGGAAACGAACTCGGTGCTTGTGAATTGCGCGTGACTCCACAGCAAAGAAACACCCAGGAGAAGCTTTGTTCCCGCTTTCTCCTTGATCTGGAATTTACATTCCAGGCTGACATCGCCGTCTTCGCCCATCAATTGTGTTTTGCTCCCCACATCGCAAACGAGTGGCGCGTCATTGAGCGTGGAAGTGATTGACGCGGTTGTGTCGTCGTGACTACCCGCCAAGTTGGCTTTGACACGGAAGCGCTGCACGGCTCCAGTTGCCTCAAGCGGACACTTGAACTCTATCAAGTCCCCGCCGGCAGACTGGGAATCACAAGTCAGGCTTCTGCCAGCCGCAGAGGTGGGCGCTTCGGCCGCCGGGGCAAGATTTGCTGAACATAGAACGATCACGGCAATGACTAGTCTGATCACGGTATTCCTCGTATTCGTCCATACGCGCTTATGCGCTCTAACTGAAAAGTCAGGGGTTGCGCACTGTTGCTCAGGTCCCCTGTGACGCCTGGCCAGCCAAGATTAGAAACCTTGACTAAGTCAGGGAGATTACATTTTTCGCGATGCAGATGAAATGCGGGCGTAAATTATTTACCCGCGCCGGTCCCCGCTAAAATCCGCCGGTGAATACCTCCCTGACCGAACGACAAAAATCCTGGCTGACCCTGGCCGGACTCTGGACCCTGCTGCTGATCATGGCGGCCCTGCGGCCTCTGGCGGTGCCCGACGAGGGCCGTTATGGCGAAATCGGCCGCTGGATGCTGCAAAGCGGCGACTGGCTCACACCGCGCCTCAACGGTATTCCCTTTTTCCATAAACCGCCTTATGTCTACTGGCTGGAGGCCATGTCCCTGGCAGTCTTTGGCGTCAACGAACTGGCGCTGCGACTGGTGCCGGCGCTGCATGTGGGCATGATGCTCACCGCCCTGTATCTGGCGGCGCGCACCATCAGCACCGAACGCATCGCCCGCCGTGCCGCCATCATGCTGGGCACCAGCCTGACCTTTTTGATCGGCGGTCAGTACGTGAACCACGACATGGCGGTGGCGGCCTGGATTGGGGTGGCCATCTGGTGCTTTGCGTTTGCCTTCATGGCGGGTGACAAACCTCACGCCAATTGGGCTCGTGTGGGTTTCATGGCCTGTGGTTTTGGCATGCTGAGCAAAGGCCTGATCGGCATTGCGCTGCCTGGCCTGGTGATTTTCCTCTGGCTGATCTGGACGCGCCAGTTCAAAAAATTGCTGTACCTGCCCTGGGTGAGCGGCCTGGCTCTGTTCGCCGCCATTGCCTTGCCGTGGTTCGTGATTGCCCAGCAAAAATACCCGCAACTTTTTAACTACATGTTCATCGGGCAGCAGCTCAACCGCTACACCGCCGCCACCTACAACAACCCGCAACCCTGGTGGTTTTACCTGTTGTCGATTGCCTTGCTGCTGTTCCCCTGGGTGTTCTTTTCGTTGAAGCAGGTGCGCCCCCAGACCGCTCAGGCGCCGGGTGCCATGGCCCAAGAGTGGCACAGTCTGTGCTGGATCTGGGCCGGGGCCATCCTCGCGTTTTTCTCCATTCCCAACTCGAAGCTGATTGGCTACATTCTGCCGGTGATTCCCGCCATGGCGCTGTTGTCGGCCCTGGGCTGGGAGCGTGTCATGGCCCCGCGCGCGGCGTCACGCAAGATTTTTGCGGCGCTGTGTGTGCTCAATATTGGCGTGGCACTTGCACTGGTCCTCAAGGTGGGGGACGTCACCCGCACCGGGCGCGCGCAAGATATTGCCCTGGCGCTGGCCTGCGAGGCAACACCGACTGACACGGTCTATGTGTCGGATGCCTTTCCTTACGACCTGCCGTTTTATGCCCAGACGAGCAAACCCATGGTGGTGCTGGAGAACTGGCCCCTGTTGCGCAAGCAGGTCGGTGACGGTTGGCAGCGCGAGTTGTTTGAAGGCGCTGATTTTGATGCCCAGGCCACCCGCTTGCTGCAAGGGCCTGAAGAACTGGCCAAGGCCGGTGCGGTGGCTGGCAACTGGTTTGCTGCACGCACGGGCAACAAAATGACCGAGGGTCTGGCGGGCTGGAGCGTGTTTTTTGAGGGCGCTGGCTGGGTGCTCTACCAGTCAGGCAAGGGCTTAGCGGCGGAAGGCCCAAAAGCGGCTGAACACAAAGGTTTGCCCGGCTGCAAAGACCAGGGCCACAAATAAAGCCAGCAGCGAGGGCCAGCCCAGCCCGCGCAACAGCACCATGAAGACCAGTTCATTGCTGGCAAAACCGGCCAGCGCGGTCACGGCAAAGCGGCCCAGGCTGGTGCCCACACTGGTGGCCGAATCCTTGAAGCTCAGGAGCCGGTGACCCGCAAAGCTGACAAAAAACGCAATGAAAAAACCCAGCGCATTGGCTATCTCGGGCCACATGTGGTCTTGCGCCAGCGCGAACACCACCATGTGGGTGAGGGCTGCCGCGCCCCCCACGGCCAAAAACCAGAAGGTGGAGGGGCTCAAAGAAACGAGGCCTGGCCGCTTGCAAGGGGCAACTCGGCACCGGCAGCAAGGGCGGGTGCCTGCAGGCCGCTGCCTTCGCGCTGGCTGATCAGATAGGCAGGCCGCTGCTTGACCTCTTCGTAAATACGGCCCACATACTCCGCCAGCACACCCACGGACAACAGCTGGATGCCACTGAAAAACATCATGCCGACCACGATCGTGGCATAGCCCGGCACGGCAATGCCGGTGATGAAGTACTCCCCTACCACCCAGGCGCCGTAGCCCAGGGCAATGGCTGACAAGGCGAGTCCGACCACGGTCAAGGCGCGCAAGGGCGCGATGGAAAACGCCAGCATGCCGGTGAGCGCCAGCGAAATGGAGCCCCGCAGGCCAAAGTTGCTCTTGCCGTCGGCACGGGGCAGCGGCTGGTAGTCAATGGCCGTGCTGTTGAAGCCGACCCAGGCGTACAGCCCCTTCATGAACCGGTTGCGCTCGGGCAGGCTTTTCAGGGCCTGCACCACCTTGCGGTCCATTAGCCGGAAGTCGCCCGCATTGGCAGGAATCTTCACCCGGTTACCAAAATTCACCATTTTGTAGAACAAGCCCGTCAGGCTGACCTGCAGTCCGGACTGGTCTTCACGGGTTTTGCGCACCGCATAGACCACGTCCGCACCGTCTTTCCACTTTTGCAACATTTCAGGCACCAGGGCCACAGGGTGCTGCCCGTCAGCGTCCATCAAGACCACCACGTCGCCACGGGTTGCGTCGATGCCCGCTGTCAGGGCGGGTTCTTTGCCAAAGTTGCGCGAGAGTTTGAGGTAAACCACCTGCGGGTGGGCGGCGCACAGGGCCTTCATGACCTGGGTGGTGTCGTCCCGGCTGCCGTCATCGACCACGATCAGCTCGACGGCGTCGCTCAAAAAGGAGAGCACGTTCAAAATTTGGGGCACCACAGCGCCAAGGTTGCGCGCCTCATTGAAGGCGGGAATCACGCAGGAGATGGAGGGAGACTGGGTAGAGCGGGTCATCATGGCCGAATCATGCCAAAAGAAAACCCCGTCCAGCGTCGCTGGCGGGGTTTTTTTGCAATTTGGGGCGTCAAATCATGACGCCGCCTGCGTGGTAAGCGGTTTACTTGCTCAGGCACTCTTTCATGAAGGCCTTGCGCTCGTCGCCCTTGAGCTTCTTGGCGCCTGCGTCCACATTGCAGGTTTTCATCTTGCTTTGTTGGGTTTCTTTCTTGGCGCTCAGGCACTCTTTCATGAAGGCTTTGCGCTCATCCCCTTTTTTGTCAGCCGCGTCTTTGTTGCACATGCCCATTTTGCTCTGCTGGGGCGTCTTGGCATCCGCATCCGCGGCGTGGGCGGTGCCCAGAGAGAGAGTTAAGCCCAAGGCGAGGAGGGTCAATAATTTCTTCATCATGCTTCCTGTCGAAACGAGTTGAGGGGGATCCCGGGCGATATTCCAGCATAGAACACCCTGTTTGGCAAACCCGGCGGCAACGCCTTGTGACAATGTTGGCGGTATGTCCATTTTTCGGGTCTGGCGTGCCTCGTAAAATCGACGGATGCTGTCTGTAAAAATTGAATTACTCGAATCCCTGGCGCAAGCCCTGGAAAACCTCTCACCCGGCGCCGGTGCCAAAGCCGCCTTTGAGTCGCCCAAAGTCGCGGCCCATGGCGACTTGGCCACCACCGCTGCCATGCAACTGGCCAAGCCGCTCAAACTCAATCCGCGCCAACTGGCCGAGACCCTGCGTTCGGCCTTGCTGGCCGCGGTGCCCTATCAGCGCTGGGTCGAGGCCATTGACATTGCCGGTCCCGGCTTTATCAACATCAAACTCAAACCCGAGGCCAAACAGCAGATCGTGCGCGAGGTGCTGACCCAGACCACCACGTTCGGTGCGCAGGCTCCAACGGGCCACCGCATGCTGGTGGAGTTCGTGTCGGCCAATCCGACTGGGCCGCTGCATGTGGGCCACGGCCGCCAGGCCGCCCTGGGTGACGCAATTTGCAACCTGTTTCAGACCCAGGGCTGGGACGTGCACCGGGAGTTCTATTACAACGACGCCGGGGTGCAGATCGGCACACTGGCCAACAGCACCCAACTGCGCGCCAAGGGCTTCAAGCCGGGCGACGCCGAGTGGCCCGAGCTGGCTTACAACGGGGACTACATTGCCGACATTGCCACGGACTTTCTGGCGAAAAAGACGGTCAAGTCAGATGACCGCGAGTTCACGGCGTCAGGCGATGTCGAGGCGCTGGACGATATTCGCCAATTTGCCGTGGCCTACCTGCGCCATGAACAAGACCTGGATCTGCAGGCCTTCTCGGTCAAGTTTGACAACTACTACCTGGAATCCAGCCTGTACACCAGTGGCAAGGTTGACGCGGTGGTCCAGCGCCTGCAGGACGCCGGCAAGACCTATGAGCTGGACGGCGCGCTGTGGCTCAAGTCCACCGAGTACGGGGACGACAAGGACCGCGTCATGCGCAAAGGCGACGGCAGCTACACCTATTTTGTGCCTGACGTGGCCTACCACATCACCAAGTGGGAGCGGGGCTTTGAGAAGGTGGTCAACATCCAGGGCACCGACCACCACGGCACCATCGCCCGCGTGCGGGCGGGGCTGCAGGCGGCCAATGTGGGCATCCCCCAAGGGTACCCGGACTATGTGTTGCACACCATGGTACGGGTGGTGCGTGGGGGCGAAGAGGTCAAAATCTCCAAGCGTGCGGGCAGCTATGTCACGCTGCGCGACCTGATCGAGTGGACCAGCAAGGATGCCGTGCGCTTCTTCCTGCTCAGCCGCAAGCCTGACACCGAGTACACCTTCGATGTGGACCTCGCCATTGCCAAGAACAACGACAACCCGGTGTACTACGTGCAATACGCCCACGCCCGCATTTGTTCGGTGCTGGCGGCCTGGCGCGAGAAGGACGGCGGCGATGCGGCGACGCTCAAGGATGTGGATCTCTCCGCGCTGCAAAGCCCGCAAGCCCAGGCGCTGATGCTGTTGCTGGCCAAGTACCCTGACATGCTGACTGCTGCGGCGGTGGACTTTGCGCCGCACGATGTCACTTTCTACCTGCGCGAACTCGCTGCTTGCTACCACAGCTACTACGATGCCGAGCGCATTCTGGTCGATGATGAAGCCGTCAAGCTGGCCCGTCTGGCGCTCGTCGCCGCGACGGCGCAGGTGTTGCAC
Source organism: Rhodoferax sp. LS1R11 (assembly GCF_056521395.1). NCBI lineage: Bacteria > Pseudomonadati > Pseudomonadota > Betaproteobacteria > Burkholderiales > Comamonadaceae > Rhodoferax > Rhodoferax sp. LS1R11. The sequence continues at coordinate 101,195 of NZ_JBWMAW010000002.1, read as the reverse complement.
AATGGTTTGGCCGTGCTGGGTGTGAGTGCCCCGCAAAAGATGTAAACAAAGAGAGAGAGACAGCGAATGAAACAGCAACGTGGTGGAACCATCCTGGGGTTCATTGTTGGGGTTGTGGTCGGTTTGGCTGCGGCGTTGGCCGTGGCGGTCTATGTCACCAAAGTCCCGGTCCCGTTTGTCAGCAAATGGCAAAGCCGTACGGCCGATATGGATGTGGCCGAGAGCAAAAAGAACAAAGACTGGGACCCCAACACCCCTTTGTATGGCAAGAACCCGGCCAAGCCCATCACACCCGCTCCGGCTCCGGTGACTGAGACGGCGCCAGCCGACGGAGCGGCGGTGGTTGCGCCTCCTGTGGCTGTGGTCAAGGCCAAACCGGCTTTTACGGCGGCCTCAGACGCTGCCCCCACGACAGCTCCGAAAACGAAAGCTGACGTGAAGTCGGCCAGCAGCGTGGACCCCTTGGGCGATCTCGCCAAGGCCAAGTCCTCTGGCGCGACCGCTGAACCATTCACCTACTTCGTGCAGGCGGGCGCATTTCGCACCCCCGAAGACGCAGAAAGCCAGCGTGCAAAATTGTCTCTCAGTGGCATAGAAGCCCGGGTGACCGAGCGTGAACAGGCCGGGCGGGCCGTGTTTCGGGTGCGGGTCGGGCCTTTTGACAAAAAGGACGAAGCCGAACGAACCAAGGAAAAACTGGACGCCGCCGGGATGGACACCGCGTTGGTCCGGGTACAGCGTTAATCCCCCTGAACGGTGCGAAGTACCGAACTTATCGTCGCCATCCTGATCCGATATCTTTTTGTTTGGAGTATTTGAAGATGAAACGTCGTGAATTTTCTCTGGCTTGCAGTGCGGCTGCAGGGGCTGCACTGGTTCCGTTGGCTGCCCAGGCGCAAGCGAAGCCGCCTGAGGCAGGTACGGATTATCTGGTGGTGGAGAAGCCCGCTGCCGTCGAAGCCAAGGCCGGGATCATCGAGGTTGTTGAATTCTTTTGGTACAGCTGCCCCCATTGCAACGCCTTCGAGCCCACTTTTGACGCCTGGAGCAAGCGCGTACCCAAAGACGTCATGGTGCGCCGGGTGCCGGTCGCGTTCCGTGACGACTTCGTGCCGCAGCAGCGCCTGTTTTATGCCCTGGAGGCCATGGGCCTGATCGACAAGCTTCACAGCAAGGTGTTTGCCGCGATTCATGTGGAAAAACAAAGCCTGGACAAGGTCGGCCCCATCGGAGACTGGGTGGCCAAGCAGGGCGTGGACAAGGCCAAGTTCCTGGAGCACTTCAATTCCTTCTCCGTCTCCACCAAAGCGTCTCGCGGCACCCAGTTGCAAAACGCCTACAAGGTGGAAGGCGTTCCCGCCCTGGGCATTGGCGGGCGTTTTTACACCGATGGCTCGTTGGCCAAGAGCATGGAGCGCGCACTGAAAGTAGCTGAGCACCTGATGGCAGGCATTCGCACGGGCCGGTGATCACCTCATTCGCTGAACTGGCCCGGGTGGCAGGGCGTTCAGCCGGGACGCCGTTGCGGCTAAGCGACAGCTCGTGTCTGTCAAGCAGATTCAGGCATTTGTGACGTAACAGGCTTGAGTCAACGCTTACCGTCGTTACAATCCAAAGGCAACGTATTAATGCAAGATTCGTGCCTTTATGAAATCATCACTTTCCTCTCTGCTTTTGATCGCGGCGCTGGCCCTTTCGGGGGGAATCGCGCACGCCGACAAAGCGGACCGCAACAAGCCCATGAATGTGGAAGCTGATACCTTGCGTTACGACGACGCCAAGAAGACCAGTGTCTTCACCGGCGGCGTGGTCTTGACCAAGGGCAGCATCGTGATTCGGGGTACCAAAATTGAGGTTCGCCAGGACGCCGAGGGTTACCAGTTCGGGCTGGTGACTTCGGAGCCCGGCAAGCTGGCCTACTTCCGGCAAAAACGTGAAGGCCTGGATGAGTACATCGAAGGCGAAGGCGAGACCATCGAGTACGACAGCCGGGCCGACACCGTCAAGTTCATCAAAAAAGCGCAGCTGCGCCGCTTTCAGGGCACCAAACTGAACGACGAAATGACCGGCGCCGTTATTTTCTACAACAATAGCACAGACGTTTTCACGATTGATGGCTCAGTGGCCAAGGCCAGTCCGGGCACGCCAGCCGGGCGCGTGCGTGTCATGCTGACACCCAAGTCGGACCCTGCTGCGGCCAACGGCGCAAGCCCTTCGCCGGTGCTGCGCGCCAGCCCGACGCCGGAGGAGCCGAAAAAGTGACGAACGACGTCTCTGTGGCCGAGGCCTCGTCTCGGGCCGATGGCCTCAACGGCGAAAGCCGGCTTGTGGCCAGCCACCTGCAGAAGTTCTATGGCAGCCGCAAGGCCGTCAAGGACGTGTCGCTGACGGTTCGAAAAGGCGAGGTGGTGGGCCTGCTGGGTCCCAACGGTGCGGGCAAAACCACGTCGTTCTACATGATTGTGGGCCTGGTGCGCGCCACCTCGGGTGACATCACCATTGATGGCCAGTCCATCGAGCACATGCCCATTCACCGGCGGGCCCGCCTGGGGCTGAGTTACCTGCCGCAGGAAGCCTCCATTTTTCGCAAGCTCAATGTGGAAGACAACGTGCGCGCCGTGCTGGAGCTGCAGCGCGACGAGGCCGGCAAACCCCTGGGCAAAGCCGAGATCGAGAAACGTCTGACCGAGCTGCTGCAGGAGTTGCGCGTGGACCACCTGCGGGAAACGCCCGCCCTGGCGCTGTCCGGTGGCGAGCGGCGCCGGGTTGAAATTGCCCGCGCGCTGGCTACCCAGCCCCGGTTCATTCTGCTGGACGAACCGTTTGCCGGGATTGACCCGATTGCCGTGATCGAGATCCAGCGCATCATCAGTTTTTTGAAAGCCCGGGGTCTGGGCGTGCTGATCACCGACCACAACGTGCGCGAAACCCTGGGCATTTGTGATCACGCCTACATCATCAGCGACGGCACCGTGCTCGCTGAGGGCACACCTTCCGAGATCGTCAACGACGCCAACGTGCGTCGGGTCTATCTGGGTGAACACTTCAAAATGTAGATATATGGCCCCCACGTTTGTCACTGCGTGTACTGCACTGCCCCCCGAGGGGGGCTGGCCTTGCTTGGGGCGGCCCGGCGCGGCGGCCTTTACTCACGCGCCCGACACTGCGGTGAGCACATGAAGCAAGGTCTTTCCCTCCGTGTTTCGCAGCACCTGGCGCTCACGCCGCAGTTGCAGCAGTCGATCCGCCTGTTGCAACTCTCCACGCTGGAGCTGAGCCAGGAAGTCGACCAGATGCTGGACGACAACCCGTTTCTGGAGCTGGGCGCAGACCAGCCGGTGCGCGAGGAGTTTGGTCTGGCGCAGGCCGATACGCCCGTGCGCAATGACGATCTCAATGCCGAAGCTGCTACCAATACTGTAGCTGACTACGCAGTAGAGACGAGGGCTACAGGCGAAAATGATACTGAAGTCACGCCGCTGTCCGCCGACGACGGCCAAAGTTGGGAAGGCGATGGCAGCGCCTCCCTGTCACCCGACGACAGCGAGTGGGGTGGCGATGCCAAGCCCAGCACCAACAACCTCAACGGCAACGAAGACGCCGATGTGACCGAGATGGCGCGCACCCAGGAGTCGCTGCAAAGTCATTTGCACCGCCAGGCGCTGGCCTTGCGTTTGAGTGAGGAAGACCGCGCCGCCCTGCGATTTTTGATCGAGTCCCTGAACGACGACGGCTACCTGGAGGACACACTCATCTCGCTGGCCCAGGGCCTGGCCGGGGACGGCGATGCCGAGCAGGTCGAACAACTGGTGCACCATTTCACGGTGGCGCTGTCGCTGCTGCAAAGCCTGGAGCCCGCGGGGGTCGGGGCGCGCCATCTGGCCGAGTGCCTGACCTTGCAACTGAAGGCCTTGCTGGCCAGGGCGGTGACGGACCCGGCCTCCCGACAGTTGCAGTCGGTCCTGAAGGTGGCCTTGCGCATCTGTGCCCAGCCGATGGACCTGCTGGCGCGACGCGACGTGAAGCGACTCGTTCAGGTGTGCGCGGTCACCGATGCCGCCGTGCGCGAAGCCATTGCGCTCATCGCCCGCCTGGAGCCCAAGCCGGGCCGGCGGTTTGTGAATGTGGAACGCAACATCGTGGTGCCCGATGTGCTGGTGGTCAAGGTCGGCAAGGGCGCTCAGGCCAAATTCCAGGTGCGGCTCAATGCCGAGGTGATGCCCCGCCTGCGGGTGCATGACATCTACGCCAACGCGCTCAAGCAGCACAAGGGCGGCGGTAGCGAGTCGTCCAACTTTGCGGCGCTGCAGCAGCGGCTGCAGGAGGCGCGCTGGTTCATCAAGAACATCCAGCAGCGCTTTGACACGATTTTGCGGGTCAGCAACGCCATTGTGGAGCGTCAAAAGAGCTTCTTCACCCATGGTGAACTGGCCATGCGCCCCTTGGTGCTGCGCGAGATTGCCGACGAGCTGGGCCTGCACGAATCGACCATCAGCCGGGTGACCACGGCCAAGTACATGGCCACGCCGTTTGGCACGTTTGAGCTCAAGTATTTCTTTGGCTCCGGCCTGGGCACCGACTCGGGCGGCAACGCATCCAGCACCGCAGTGCGCGCCCTGATCAAGCAATTCATCAGCGCCGAAAGCGTGACCAAGCCGCTCAGCGACAACCAGATTTCCGAGATGCTCAAAGAGCAGGGCATCGACTGCGCCCGCCGCACGGTGGCCAAATACCGCGAAGGTCTGCGGATTGCCCCCGCATCCTTGCGCAAGGCGCTGTAGCGCCTTTATCCAGAACACCATGAACCAACTTCAATTATTTTTGCCCTGCGCCGCCGGCGTCGAGGACTACCTGGCGCCCGAGATTCTGCGCATCACCGGCTTGCCGCCAGGCTGCGTGACCAAGCAGCGCGGCGGCGTGGCCGTGCGCACCTCCATGGCGCATGCCATGCTGCTCAATCTGTACAGCCGCCTGGCCCAGCGCGTGCTGGTGCTGCTGTCCTACACCGAGTACCGTGGCGAGCAGGACCTGTACCGCGCCGCCAGCGAGGTGGCGTGGGAGCGCTGGTTCACGCCGAAGGAAAGCATCAAGGTGGAGGTAACGGCGCAACACAGCCCGCTCACCTCGTTGAACTTTGCGGCGCTCAAGATCAAGGACGCGGTGTGCGACCGGTTTCGGGAGACCGCGGGCGGTGTGCGTCCGGACGTCAACACCCAGTGGCCCGACGTGCGTATTTACACCCACCTCACCACCGACCACTGCTCGCTGTACATCGACACCTCGGGCGAGCCGCTGTTCAAACGTGGCTGGCGCGAGGACAAGGGGGATGCGCCCTTGAAGGAAACCCTGGCCGCGGCCATGATTGCCGCCAGTGGCTGGGCCGATGGCGACGAAGATTTGCAGCCCTTGTACGACCCCTGCTGCGGCAGCGGCACCGTGGTGATTGAGGCGGCCCAGATCGCGTGCAACATCGCGGCGGGCAGCCGTCGCCGGTTTGCGTTCGAAAAGTATTTGCCCTTCCGCCGCGCGGAGTGGGAGAGCCTGAAACAGGAAGCGGCGGATGCCGAGGTAGTGCGCGAGCCCGGTCAAAAGCCCATTATTTTTGGCAGCGACGTGGCCCACCGCATGGTCGATTTCGCCCAGCGCAATGCGCAGCGCGCCGGGGTGGCCGACGTCATCGAGTTCCGCGGCGGCGATGCCTTGCAGCGCATGCCCCCGGTAGACGGCGGTGGCGTGATGCTGCTGAACCCGCCGTATGGCGAGCGCATTGACGTGGGCGGCGTGGCCAAGGGCTCGCTGGGCGCTTACGACGATGAGGATGAGGCGCAAGTGGGCCGCTTTGGTGCCCGTGAACTGGCCCACACCGACGGCGGCGGCGAGTTCTTCAGCCAGCTGGCCACGCACTGGAAGAAAAACTATGCCGGCTGGACCGCCTGGGTGCTGACCCCCGACCTCAAGCTGCCCGGCAAGATGCGCCTCAAGGAGTCGCGCCGCGTGCCCATGTGGAACGGCCCCATCGAATGCCGTTTGTTCAAGTTCGACATGGTCAAAGGCTCAGCGCGCGCCAAATGATTGTTCTGGACACCAATATCGTCCTGGACCTGTTTGTCTTCAATGACCCGGCCACGCCGCCGCTGAGGGTGGCGCTGGCTGATAAAAAACTGCAGTGGATTGCCACGCAGGCGATGCACGATGAACTGGAGCGGGTGCTGGCCTATCCCAAGATCGTGGCGCGCATGGCGTTTTACCAAGTCACCGCGGCGCAGGTGCTGGCGCAGTTTGACGCGCGGGTGCAAATGGTGGATGCGGCGCCCAAGGCCAGCGTGACCTGCCGCGACCCCGACGACCAGAAGTTCATCGACCTGGCGGTGGCCCACAAGTGTTTGCTGCTGAGCAAGGATGCAGCCGTGCTTTGTATGTCAAAAAGGCTTCTGGCCCAGGGTGTACGTGCACAGGTAGCTATAAATTCAATAGCATAGGCGTCTGCCGCCGGTTTTTACCGGATCGGCACAAACAACTTCACGATACCCCGCACGCTGACCAGATTGCCCGGGTTGGCGGTCTCGTCCAGCACGGCACTCATGCGTTGGAGCACGCGCGGGCTGTGGCGGGCGCGCCAGATCAGCAGGTCCATCAGCCAGGGGTGGTCGGTGACCTGGGTGGCTTTTTCATACAGGTCAAAACGGGGCTTGAGCCCCAAGAGCGCGGCTTCATAGGCGGCGCGCACCTGGGCTTCCGGTGTGCTGGCAGCGCGCCCGTCCAGAATGACCTGCGCGGCCAGCAGGCCGGTTTCCATGGCCTTGCCGATGCCTTCACCGGTGAAGGCGTAGGTGCTGCCCAGCACCTCGCCCGTGCCCAGCAGACCGGGGCGGGTGTACAAGGCGCCTTCGAGCGAGCAGCGCAGAGGGGCCCCCTTCATGTCCCCCAGCAGGGTGCCGGTGGCCATGAGCTCTTTCGCTGGCGGGTGCACCTCGCAAAACGCTTTCAGCATGTCACGCAGGTTGCCGCCCGAGCCTGCGGCACCGACGCCGTCCACCAGGCCCACACCGATATTGAAGATGCCACCCGGACCAGGAAAGACCCAGCCATAGCCGCGTTGCAGGCGCTTGTGCCATACCATTTCCAGTTGGGTGATGCGCCCCACCAGGGCGTCATTTTTGACGTAGCCGCGCATCGCAATACCCGTGGGCGTGCGGCGCTGGCACAGGCCGGCGGCGATCATGGCTTGCGGTACGGCACCGGTGGCCAGCACCACCCAACGCGAGCGCACCTCGTGCGACGAGGCACCAGAAGTCAGCCGTGCGCCGACCACCGTCTCGCCGTCCAGTAGCGGGGCCTCAAACCGCCACGGCGTGTGCAGTCTGGCACCTGCCCGCACGGCAGCGCGGCACAGGATATGGTCCAGCACCTTGCGCGGCAGCACGGCCAGCGTGCCCGGCACATTGACGCACCCACCGCGGTGGCTGAAGCAGGCCACGGCGGTTGCCGGTTGCGCCTGGGCCATCACTTCTTCGTAGACGCCGAGCTTGGCCAGGGCGGCGTGCGAATCGGGAATCAGCCCGTCGCCACAAATTTTGTCGCGCGGAAAATCCTGCTGGTCCACCAGCAGGACGTCCATCCCGGCGCGCGCCAACCACTGGGCGCAGGCGCTGCCGGCCGGGCCCGCACCGACGACCAGCACGTCACAGGTCGTCGGCATGGCGGTCGGTAGCCGTGTTTTCATGCCAAATAGGCTTCTAGCCCACTATCCACGTGCACTGGCAGCTATGAAGTTTGTAGCGCAAAGCTGTCGCTGCTGGCCAGCGGCCAGGTGTTCTGGTAGATCAGCGGCAGGCTGCTCAGGTCGTCTTGCAGCAAGGCGCCTTCGGGCAACAGGGTCAGGATCAGCTGGGCCAGTGACTGCACTTTGCGGTCGGCGGTGCGCCGCACGATGTGGTGGGCCGTGATGTCCTGCGGGTGCTCCACGCCCACGGCTTGCACCATTTCTTTCAGCGCATGCAACGTTTGCTGGTGAAAGTTGTACACCCGTTCGGCCGTGCCCAATACCGTCTGGTCGAGCGCAATGAGCACCATGACAATGGAGATGCCTGCCATGGCGGCGACGGAGCAGGATTTGACGTTGTGTGCAGGCATGCGGTGATTGTGCTGACGTGTTGGTGATCAAACACGTTGAAATTTTTGACAAAAATGGCGGTTAGCGCCTGATGTGCGGGCGTCTGATATCCATCCAGATCATAGCGAAAAGCGCTCCACGACTGGCCAGTCGAGAGTTGAATGAATCTGAGTGGCTACCGCTACTGCAAGCTGAACTGGACCAGACGGCACACTTACCTTACGCCACGGCCATCAAGCACATGTTGACGCGCCAATCCAGATAAAAATTTGGTTCGAACAATTGATCATGGCGAAGAAAGCCAAGACCACATAACGCTCCACGACGTACTTTGGCTGCAGATGTATGACTTAAGATGCCCTCTTCATCAGGGATAAAAAAGCGACCAACATGCTCAGTCCAGCACTACGCCCGCGCGAACGCGACGCGCTCATTCAGTCCCTGCGCGCAGGCGTTACCCCCTTGTTGGGAGCCAGGCACATTCAAGTTGGACGTGATGCTGAAATCGCGGCACTTGAGAAAAATCTGGATCACATCGCCGATGGTGGATCAGCCTTTCGCCTGGTCATCGGTGAGTACGGCTCCGGCAAAACATTCTTCATGAACCTGGTACGCGGTGCGGCCATGGACCGCCAGCTGGTGGTGGCTCACGCTGACCTCAACCCCAGTCGTCGGCTGCAATCGTCTGGTGGCGAAGCCCGCAGCCTCTATGCCGAGCTGATGAAAAATATGGCCATCCGCACCAAGCCAGAAGGCGGTGCGCTCCAAACGGTGGTTGAAAAATTCATCACCACCGCGCTGGTTGAGGCGCGCAAGGCGGGCAGCAAGCCTGAAGACATCATTCACGAGCGGCTGGGCAATCTGAGCGAACTCGTCATGGGCTACGACTTCGCGACGGTGATTGCCGCCTACTGGCGTGCTTACGAAAAAGACGACGATACCCTCAAAGACAACGCCATCCGCTGGCTGCGCGGCGAATTCACCGCCAAATCTGACGCTAGACGTGCCCTTGGCGTGCGTGAAATCATTGGCGACGCCGCCCTTTACGATCAGCTCAAACTCATGGCCAAATTTTGCCGTTTGGCCGGTTACAAAGGCTTGCTCATTTGTCTGGACGAACTGGTCAACCTCTACAAGCTGGCCAACACCCAGGCGCGCAACGGAAATTACGAACAGATTTTGCGCATTCTTAACGATCTGGAGCAAGGCACCGCTGAAGGGCTTGGTTTTGTGTTGGGCGGCACACCCGAGTTCCTGATGGACCCGCGGCGTGGGCTCTTCAGCTATCCGGCGCTGCAATCGCGGCTGGCGGACAACCCGTTTGCACGCGATGACCTTCTGGACATGTCGGGCCCGGTTCTAAAACTTGGCAGTTTGGGGCGAGAGCAATTTGTTGCCTTGCTGCGCAAACTGGACTGCGCGTACAACAGCGGCAAGCCAGACTTTGCGCCTTTTCCGGATGAGGCATTTGCAGCCTTTATGCGCCACTGTGAGCAACGCATTGGCGAGGCGACGTTTCGCACACCGCGCACCACGATTACTGCATTTATTGGGTTACTGGCGGTACTGGAACAGAACAAAACTGCGAATTGGTTGTCACTGCTGGGGCAAACATACATTTCACTGGATGCAGCGCGAGGCGCTTCAATCACTGGTGACGAGTTAACAAATCTTATTTTGTGAAACGCAATAGGGAAACTATGGAACTTGCCGAAATGGGCTTTAGTGAAAAGGCTTTGAACATTGCGACTACGCGTCCAAAAGAATGGACGCTATTGCTGTACGCACAACTCCTTGACGATGAAATACTTGGTGTTAAATTTTATTTGGCAAAATATCCACCGCTTGATATGCGTAATCATTCAAGATTAAAATCCTTAAGAAGTTTTTCGGATTTAACGAACGTGATCGAAGATCTCATGAATACGCTAAACGTTTTTATAGGTTTTCAAAATTTTCTTGCGCCAATATTTTCAACTGAAAATAATGAACTTGCGTTCGAAGGAATTAATACTGATGGAAACCTAATCGAGCTCAAAAAATTGGCGGATCGAGCGGCAAATTTGTATCGTGAAATTGCTATTTTTCTAACCGAGAGAGAGCTTTATCAAAAGAATTTTGAAGAATTTATATGTCGAAATATAAGTCACAAAGATGAATTGGATCTTGAAGTAATAAAAGCCACAAAAATTATTTGTGATTGTTTAGATATATCAAATAAATTCTTCATCGTAGGAGCTTCTAAATTCTTGGAGACTGTTGCTGGAATTGCTGATTATTATCGCGAAGTAGTCCAGTCTGTAGTGTCAGGGGGGAATGCAAATCGAAAGCGGGTATATATTATAAAAATAATGGATTGTGGAGAAATAGTTCCACATATTCAGGCCGCAACCAAAGCAATTTTTTTGATACGCCAAGAAAGAGGTGCAAACACGGGCGCGACAATAACAAACTCGCAGTCGAAGGGTATCAGAGATTTCTCTTCGCTTTTGGAGGTTGTCATATGGATTTCAGGTTTCTCAAAAGTAACTTTGGCTCAGTTGCGCGCTGCTCTTTTACCGCTCGATCTTTTTCCAGGTGCAGTAATTGATGACCTGAATGAACGCGCGATTGAACTTACTGATGAAATGGCCTTTGAGGAAGGCAATAGTGAAATATTGGTTAATAAAGAGGCGTTACTGAAAGTCATTTCTGCTTGGCAGAAAACGTAAAGTTTCAGATCATGCTTATCAAGAAAGATCCAGGCATGAATCGCTTTGACCGTATCACTGTTAACCCCGCTGTCGTTAGCGGGCAGCCCTGCATCCGCGGCACGAGTTGCAGCGCGAATACCCACAACTCGAAGCCGAGGATATTCGGCATGCCTTTGACTTTACAGTCACGTCTTGGTTTAACTTTATTGCGGAGGCCTGAATGCCTAGCGTTTCATCATTGACTATTAAAGGCTACAAATCAATTCGTTCACTTGAGAACTTCCCATTGGGGCAACTCAACGTGTTGATTGGGGCCAATGGCGCGGGCAAGAGTAACTTCATCAACTTGTTTCGCTTGCTGCATGAAGCCGTCGATCAGAACTTGCAGCTTCATGTGCAAAAACAAGGCGGGCCAGATGCTCTGCTGCATTTTGGGCGTGCGGTGACGGAGCGGCTGCATGTGGCTTTTCAGTTCGACATGGCCGGGCACCCGGGCATACGGCAAGGCTACCGATTTAATCTACTTCCAACGCTAGACAATCGGTTGATTTTTGAATCTGAAGAAAGCTTGTATTTTGGCGGCGAGCTACCGGTAGCCAACCCCAGCCGTTTGTTGGGCCAGGGGCACAGTGAGTCGAAGCTCAAAGATGCAAGCGACAGTCGTTCAAAATTGGTTTATCCCTGCGTCAGCAACTGGCGTGTTTATCATTTTCACGATACCAGCGACACAGCCCGAGTCAAGCAGCGTCACGCCACCAATGACAATCTGCGTCTCAAAACGGATGCCGCCAATCTGGCGGCCTATGTGCGTATGCTGCGGCTCGACCATCCCGCGGCCTACACACGCATCATTGAAACCATTCGGCTGGTAATGCCATTTTTTGATGACTTTATACAACGCCCAGGTGAGCCAGACTCTATCGAACTGGAATGGTTGCAAAAAGGCATGCCAGACACACCCTTCAGGGCCAGCACCTTATCTGACGGCAGTTTGCGGTTTATTTGTCTGGTCACGCTGTTGTTACAGCCCATTGAGCTGCTGCCAGATACCCTGCTGGTTGACGAACCAGAACTAGGTTTGCACCCCTACGCTATTGCCGTACTTGCGGATGTTTTCAAACAAGTGGCTGAAGACAAGCAGGTTATCGTGTCAACCCAGTCGGTTGAACTTGTCAATGCCCTAGCACCTGAAGATGTGATTGTGGTGGAGCAAGACGATGGTGCCTCCACGTTCAAGCGCTTCACCCAGGCCGATCTGGCGGACTGGCTGCAAGAGTATTCGATGGGCGAACTCTGGCTTCGCAACATTTTGGGCGGGCGGCCCTGAGATGGTGGAAGTCATCGCCATTGTCGAAGGCGTTACAGAAGAGGTGTTCATTAAGCAACTGGTGGCACCTGCTTTACGGTCTTTCCAGATTTTCATCAAACCCGTGATGCTGAGCACCTCCAAAGATGCCAGGGGTGGTGCGGTGTCGTTTGACCGTTTGAAACGCAACCTGCGCAACATTTCAAGACAGTATCCGCACGCGGTGGTGACGACGCTGCTGGATTTGTATGGGCTGCCCACCAGCTTTCCAGGGTTCGCTGCGGCCAAACTAGAACCGAATGTTTACCTGCGAGTGCAGGCACTGGAGGCAGCATTGCACCAAGCCATCATTGCGCATGTGGGGTGCCGGGCAGAGCGGTTTTTACCATACATCCAACCATATGAATTTGAAGGTTTGTTGTTCTCTGATGTGGTTGAACTTTGCAACACTGAACCTGCGTGGTTGGGTAGTTTGGCTGCGTTGTCGGGCGTGCGCGCGGCCGCAAAGACACCAGAACACATCAACAACGGCTTTGACACCAAGCCGTCCAAACGGCTAGAACTCCTGCTACTTCCCAGATACAAAAAGACCTTGCATGGCCCCAAAGCCGCAGAGCGCATCACGCTGGCAGTGATGGAGCGCGAGTGCTTGCACTTCGGGGCTTGGATAAATCAGCTTAGAGGACTGGCAGCATAGGATGAATAGCAGAATGATGTTGCTGCTTTACGCTGATGTATATTTATTTTGATAGCGCGTTACGCTTGCAAGGCAAACCTTGCAAGGCAAACCTTGCAAGGCAACTTTATCAATAAACCACGACTGGAAATAACACCATGCAAACGCTGAAACAGGAAGCCATCGACCAACTGGTGCGCGTCATCGTTCAAGAGGTTGACCCGCAGGAGGTGATTCTGTTTGGCTCGCATGCACGGGGGGATGCTAGAGCGGACTCTGACGTTGACGTGATGGTGATCGAGCAGGAGCCGTTTTCTGCGCAACGGAGCCGCCGCGCCGAATACACCCGGCTGTCAAAGGCGCTGCGCGAGTTCCCGGGCGCCCTGGACATACTTATCTACAGTCGCGACGAGTTTGACTACTGGAAAGACTCACCCAACCATGTTGTGGGGCGGGCACAGCGGGAAGGACGAGTTATCCATGTCCGACATTAAGCAAGCCAATGCCATGATGCGTGTGGCACAGCGGGACCTTAAAGCGCTCGGTGGGATGGTCAATGTTGAAATTTTTGCTGACGAGATTTTTGGGTTTCATGTGCAGCAAGCTGTTGAAAAGAGTTTGAAGGCGTGGATGTGTGCGATTGGGGTCACCTATCCCTTTACGCATCAAATCACCCGGCTGCTGGTGCTGCTCAGGGATGCAGGCGCAGAGGTTGACGCATTTTGGTGCTTGGACGAGTTCACCATTTACGCGCACCAAGCACGCTATGAAGAAGGCCATTTGGCAGCCGATGCACCCCTGGAGCGTGAAAGTCTGATCCAAGCAATCAGCGTTCTGGTCAGCAGGGTCCACCATGAAATCGGATTGCGCGTCATACAAGATGTTTAAACGCCTGGCTCCGCCCTTGCAACGCGCCCTTTGGGAACTCGGTTGGAAAGGACTGAGAGATACACAGGTGCAGGCGCTGCCCCTGATTCTTGACACCCGGGACGATGTCGTCATCTCTGCGGCAACCGCTGCTGGCAAGACCGAAGCCGCTTTTTTACCGCTGCTCACCCGCTTGTGGCAGGGGCAATCAGCCCCGAACAATGCCGGTGAATTGGGTTCGGATTCTGCCGAGTCGCCCCGAGGTGTGATTTTGTATGTGGGGCCTGTCAAAGCACTCATTAACGACCAGGTGGAGCGCTTGCAGGTTTTTTGTGAGCGCATGGACATTCCCGTCTATCCGTGGCACGGGGATGTGGGTCAATCATCGCGCAAGCTTTTTTTTGCTGACCCGCGCGGTGTGGTCTTGATCACCCCGGAGTCTTTGGAGTCGCTGTTATTTCGGCGCGGTGCGGACCTGCGGCATATCTTTGCGGCGCTGCAAGCGGTGGTCATTGACGAACTGCACGCCTTTATTGGCAATGTTCGGGGCCGACAGCTACAGAGTTTGTTGCACCGACTGGAGGCACAGTTGGGTCAGCGTGTGCAGCGCATAGGACTCTCGGCCACGCTCGGTGATATGGGGTTGGCCGCCGAATTTTTGCGCCCAGGTCATGGGGCCGCAGTCCACATCGTCGCGACACACGGCGAAAAGCGAAACATTCAACTGGCCGTCAAAGCCATTTTGCAATCGAACACCGCCACTCAAACCAAACAGGACGCACACTGGACCATTGCTGACGAGTTGTTTGAACGCTTGCGCGGAGCCAACTATTTGGTGTTTCCTGCAGGCGTCGGCATGGTTGAGTTTTATGCCGATGCCTTGCGAAAACGCTGCGAGGGTGCAGGTTTGCCGGTGACCTACTTTCCACACCACGGGCGGCTCGCCAAAAGTGAGCGAGAGGAAACCGAAGCAGAACTTAAGCGTGGCAATCTGCCCGTCAGTGCCATTTGCACCACCACCCTTGAGATGGGTATCGACATTGGTTCCATCAAAGGCGTGGTGCAAATAGGTGCTCCACAAACGGTAGCCAGTCTGTGCCAGCGCATTGGCAGAGCCGGGCGGCGCGAGGGTGATGTGGCGGTGTTGTGGCAGTACTGCATTGCTGAAACACTCGGCCCTGGTGCGGGTTGTATGGACAGCCTGTACGAAGATTTGGTGCAAGCCGTGGCCGTGATTCAGCTCTTTCTGGCGAAATGGTATGAGCCATCCATGGTCGGCGCGTTGCACTACTCCACGCTAATCCAACAGGTACTTAGTCTGGTCGGAGAACGTCATGGCACCACTGCCGCGCAGGCTTACCAAATGCTGTGCCAAACAGGGCCATTCAAAGGGGTGAGTGAAGCCAACTTTATAGCGCTGCTGCGGGCCATGGCTGCCAAGGACTTGCTAATGCAAGACGCCAACAAGTTCTTGCTCCATGGCACCCGGGGCGAAAAGATGGTCAACCATTACACCTTCTATGCCGCGTTCCCGGATTCGCAGGAATATCGTTTGCGACAGGGTGGCAAAGATCTTGGTACCTTGCCTCTGCAAGGTAGCAGTGCGCGTGGCGACGTGATCACCTTTGCCGGTCGGCGCTGGCGCATTGAAGACATTGACCACGAAAAACGTTTGGTGGAGTTGACTGCATCAAGCATGGGAAAGCTGCCAAGGACGAGAGGCTGCGGCACGCCTGTCCATCAGCGTGTTCGCCAGGAGATGCGTGCGATCTTGGTGGGTTGTGAGATGCCGGTTTGGCTGGATCCGACAGCGCAGTCGCTATTGCGCGATGCTCAACGGCAATACAAGGCACTGCAACTGAATGAGGCTTGGTACGTCGTGGAAGGTCATACGGTTTACTTGTTTCTTTGGGAAGGCGATCAAGTACAAGCGGCATTGGTCGTGCTGTTGATGAACCAAGGAAAACAGGCGGACAACAATGGCATTTGTGTTGCGGTGAGACACACAACTCCTGACGTCTTGGTAGACATATTGGCAAAAATCGCTAACCAGCCCTGCCCATCGCCGGAGCAAGTCCTAACGAGAAAGCAAATTGGAAATCCAGAAAAATGGGATTGGATATTGCCTGATGATCTTTTCATGACTGGTTATGCCAGCCGCGCATTGGCGCTTGAGGAGGCTCATGCGTTGTGCATGAAGCTATCCAATTCCTAGCGCGTAAATAAGCCTCCAGCCCTCTATTCACGTGCGCAGGCAGCTATTAATTTTGTAGCGAAAAGCTGTGGCTGCTGGCCAGCGGCCAGGTGTGCTGGTAAATCAGCGGCAGGCTGCTCAGGTCGTCCTGCAGCAAGGCGCCTTCGGGCAACAGGGTCAGGATCAGCTGCGCCAGCGACTGCACCTTGCGGTCGGCGGTGCGCCGCACGATGTGGTGGGCCGTGATGTCCTGCGGATGCTCCACGCCCACGGCCTGCACCATCTCCTTGAGTGCATGCAGCGTTTGCTGGTGAAAGTTGTACACCCGCTCGGCCTTGTCCGGCACCACCAGCGACTGCTGGCGCACTGGGTCTTGTGTGGTCACGCCGGTGGGGCAGTGGCCGGTGTGGCAGTGCTGCGCCTGAATGCAGCCCAGCGCAAACATGAAGCCGCGCGCGCTGTTGCACCAGTCGGCGCCCAGCGCCATCAGGCGGGCGATGTCAAAGGCGCTCACGACCTTGCCCGCGCAGCCAATCTTGATCTTGTCGCGCAAGCCTGCGCCCCGCAGCGTGTTGTGCACCAGCAGCAGGCCCTCCTGCAAGGGCGAACCGATGTGGTCGGTGAATTCGAGCGGCGCCGCCCCTGTGCCGCCCTCGGCACCGTCCACCACAATGAAGTCGGGCGTGATGCCGGTGACCTGCATGGCCTTGACCATGGCAAACCACTCCCACGGGTGCCCGATGCACAGCTTGAACCCGGTCGGTTTGCCGCCGGAGAGTTCACGCAGCCGCGCAATGAACTGCATCATCTCCACGGGCGTGGTGAACGCGCTGTGCGAGGCGGGCGACACACAGTCCACCCCCGCGTGCACCCCACGTGCCTCGGCAATTTCGGTCG
Organism: Rhodoferax sp. LS1R11; assembly: GCF_056521395.1. Taxonomy (NCBI): domain Bacteria; kingdom Pseudomonadati; phylum Pseudomonadota; class Betaproteobacteria; order Burkholderiales; family Comamonadaceae; genus Rhodoferax; species Rhodoferax sp. LS1R11. Next base: position 84,449 of record NZ_JBWMAW010000002.1, on the reverse strand, counting down.
TGACCTTGGGGCCGGGCAACATGCCGCCGTGGCCGGGCTTGGCGCCCTGGCTGAGCTTGAGTTCAATCAGCTTGACCTGCGGGTCCCGCGCGTTGACGGCGAACTTGTCGGCGTTGAAGCTGCCGTCGTCGTTGCGGCAGCCAAAGTAGCCGGAGGCGACCTCCCAGATCAGGTCGCCGCCATGCACCCGGTGGTGGACCGAAATCGACCCTTCGCCCGTGTCGTGCGCAAAACCACCGCGCTTGGCACCGGCGTTGAGGGCCAGGATGGCGTTGGCGCTCAAGGCACCAAAGCTCATGGCCGAGATATTGAACACACTCATCGAGTAGGGCTGCGCCGTTGCGGGGCCCACCGTGATGCGAAAGTCGTGCGAGGCCAGCTTGGTGGGCGCCACCGAGTGGTTCATCCACTCGTAGCCGTCCTCGTACACCGTCAGTTGCGTGCCAAACGGGCGTTTGTCTGACTCGCCCTTGGCACGCTGGTACACCAGCGAGCGCTGCGCCCGAGAGAACGGCGTGGCTTCGCTGTCGCTCTCAATGAAGTACTGGCGTATCTCCGGGCGCACAAACTCCATCATGAAGCGCAGGTGGCCGATGATGGGGTAGTTGCGCAGAATGGACCGCCTGACCTGGCGCACGTCATACACGCCCGTGGCCACCAGTGCAGAAAACAGGACGAAGGCCGCCGCCCCCTGGCCAAACACAATCAGGCTGAACAAGCTCAGCAACAGGCCCAATCCACTGAGCCCAAAGGCGGTGTATCGGACGGGGAAAATAGTGTTCAGGTAATCGAGCATGGGTGGGTTCCTTGTGCCAGCACGATACCAGCAAGCCCGGCAAGGCAAAATAGGGGGATGAACCAAGACCTGCCCCTGTCCCCCGCGGACCCCGAAAAAACACTGCCTGCCCTGACGCTCGAACCTGTGAGCGCGGATGAATTTGACGAAATCGACGCCATCCTCGACGAGCTTCGCAGCCGCTACGACGAAACGCCCCAGTGGGAGTTTTGTGAAGGCTTCATGGCCGCGCTCATCTGCTGCCGCCGCGTCATTCCCCCCTCTGAATACCTGCCAGTGCTGCTGGCTATCGGAGACGAAGGCGGCGAAGACGAAGGCTCGTTTGCCGACGAAGCGCAGCACATGCGCTTTCTGGAACTCTGGACACGTCGCTGGAACGAAGTGGCCGTGGCCCTCAACACCCAGATCAAGGCGCTGGACGACGACGCGGCCTACCAGCCCGAGGTGATGGACGTGCGGGGCGCCATTGCGGCCCTGCCCGAAGAAGAGCGCGCCGCCATGGAAGGCGAGGCTATTCCCTCATTCGGCCAGGTGTGGGCCCTGGGCTTCATGTTTGTCGTCGAGGCCTGGCCCGAGGAATGGGCCGCCCCGCGCGACAAAGAGGCCGTGAAATGGCTCAATGGCGCGCTCGAGGCCATTGTGGCCATCACCGAAGACGACAAGGAGCCCGCCACGCTGTCCGTCTTTGACGACGACGGCCCACCCAGCATGAGCCTCAAGCGCCTGAACGAATTTGCCGATGCCGTGTGGGCCGTGTACGACCTGCGCGAACTCTGGCGCAACCTCGGGCCCCGTGTGGAAACGATCCACCGCGTGGCAACGCCAGGCCGTAACGACCCTTGCTCCTGCGGCAGCGGAAAAAAATACAAGAAGTGCTGCGGGGCTTGAGCCCCCGCACGGGTGCCTGACCTCAATGCACCTGTGCCTGGGCGTCTGTCGCCGCGCCGGACCGGAGCGCCACCTCGGCGTACCGGTTGCCTGATGGGGTCGGGCAGATGCGGATAAACAGCACAAAGTCCTCGACCTTGACCAGGTAGCTGTCCTGGCATCCTTGCGCGGCAGAAAACTCGAACTGGCCACTGGCCAGCACAGCGCAGTTTTGGGGCGACGCATTGGCCGTCAGTCCGTGCACTTCGAAAAAACGGCCATCCTCAGGGTGGCCTTGCGTCACGACACCACTCGGAAACAGGTGGGCCACGGTATCTTGAAGGTTCATCGGATCCTCCTTGAGTCAGGTCTGTCGCTGCCGGGTCATTAAATGCTGCAGCGCAGCATTTGCGAAATTCTAGAGCAAAACAGGTCCTTTGGGTAGGCCAGCGCATCGGCCAGTTGTAATTGCGGGGGAGTCATCACCGTATAGTGGCGTGAGGAAAAGTGCCGCGTAAACTTCGTTGGTTAAAAATGGAATAGCGAACTTCATGAAAAAACTGTCACGACTTCTCATCGTATTCGGCCTCCTGTCGGCTGGGCTCTCGCATGCGGCAGATGTCAGTGTGGCCGTCGCGGCCAACTTCACGGCTCCGATGCAAAAAATTGCCGCTGCCTTCGAGCAGGAGACCGGACACAAGGCGGGGCTTTCCTTTGGTTCGACCGGCAAGTTTTATGCGCAAATCAAGCATGGTGCCCCGTTTCAGATGCTGCTTGCGGCGGACGACGAAACCCCCGCGCGGCTTGAAAAAGAAGGACTAACGCTTCCTGGCACACGGTTCACCTACGCCATTGGGCGGCTGGTGCTCTGGAGCAGGCAGCCAGGATGGGTGGATGACAAAGGCGAAGTCCTGCGCAAAGGAGCCTTTGAACGCCTTGCTGTGGCTGACCCGAAGCTGGCGCCCTATGGTGCAGCGGCCATGGAAACCTTGACCAGGCTTGGGTTGTTGCCAGGGCTTCAAGGGCGCTTGGTTCAAGGGGAGAACATCGCTCAAACCTACCAGTTTGTGGCGACGGGTAACGCCGCTCTGGGGTTTGTCGCACTTTCACAAGTGACGTCTGATGGCCGCCTCACAGAAGGCTCCGCCTGGGTCGTTCCTGCCAACCTGCATACGGCCATCCGGCAAGACGCCGTCGTGCTCTCATCGGGCAAAGACAATCCGGCTGCGACTGCCTTGGTGGCTTACCTGAAAGGGGACAAGGCACGCGCCATTATTCGGTCATTTGGATACGAACTCTAGGCTACAAAGATGCCCTATAGCGCTGCTGACCTGGATGCCGTCTGGTTGACGCTCAAACTGGCCAGTCTGACCACCCTCCTGTTGTTGCTCTTAGCCACCCCACTGGCTTGGTGGCTGGCGAACACCACCTCCCGATGGCGGGCCCCCATTGGTGCGGTCGTTGCCCTGCCTTTGGTGCTGCCGCCTACGGTGCTTGGGTTTTACTTGCTGGTGATGCTGGGGCCCGACGGCCCCGGAGGGCAGCTCACACAGTGGCTGGGCATTGGCGCATTGCCGTTTACTTTTGCCGGGCTGGTGATGGGGTCCGTTGTTTACTCCTTGCCTTTCGCCGTGCAGCCTCTGCAGCATGCGTTTGAGGGTATCGGTACTCGCCCGATGGAGGTTGCCGCGACGCTTCGGGCCAGCCCTCTGGACGCCTTCTTCACGGTTGCCTTGCCATTGGCCCGGCCCGGTTTTGTGACCGCCGCGATACTGACTTTTGCACACACCATTGGCGAGTTCGGCATTGTGCTGATGCTGGGAGGCAACATCCCTGGTGCCACTCGCGTGATTTCCACCCAGATTTATGGGCATGTGGAAGCCATGGAGTACGGGCAAGCGCATTGGCTGGCGGGTGGCATGCTGGTCTTCTCGTTCGTGGTTTTGTTGGGACTGGGGATGCTGAACAAGCGGAACGCCCGAGTGCTCTCATAACCGTGCGAAGGCCTCACGGGTCAAGCCGCTTTGGTAAAGCCACGGGAAGTCTTGCATTTCATTCAGCGTGAGCCGTGAGAGTTCGGCGTAGGGGTCGACTGCATCATCCGGATTGTTGGCCTTGTGCTGGGTCGCTGTGTATTTTTTGCAGGTCTCCGAGATGTACTTGAGCGCATCCCTTCGCAACTCGGGGCCCCGGATTTCGTCGGCAATTGCGCAGATGTGTCCCATCACGAACTCGCTGGGGTTCTTGGTGTCGTCTTTGCAGACATGGAAAAACAAGTCGTAATCCCTGGTTCGAACCAGGTAGCTTGCTCTGCGTGAGAACGGCTGTTGGCCATTGGGGTGACTACGGTTGGCCAAAATTTGGCAATTTTCGGGCTCCCATGGCCCGCGAAGCCCGATGACTTCGAAAAAACCCCCGGCCGTCTCACTCCGGCTGCGAACGATGCCCTTGGGGAAGATTTGAGTTAAGACATGTTGACTGCACATGGCGTTTTCCCTGTGGTTTGTTGTTCAGACCCTCAATATGGCGCGACAACATTCCCCCGTCTGTGCGCAAGCGAACCAACGCCAATGTGCGCTGGACGCCGAAATCAGAGCGCCGATCCACCTGTTCAGTCAGCTGGGCACCACCGGCCAGAATCCGGACACACACTGGCCCGTGCACCGTTCAGCCAGACTTGCTCATCATCCAGCCGCAAAGAGGTTGAAGGGTCGATGTCGAAGACGATTCGAAGTGCGTGCGCGACATGGACATGCTCGATGGGAAGCTCCCAGGTCAGGAATATCTGGGTGCAATCCCGTTCAGGGGGAAAGTCGGCCACATTAAAGCCATCGCTGTGGCGCTCAATGACCGCATGAGGCTGGCCCGTATCAAAGATCACCACCGTACCCCGGGTCAGGGGGATGCGATGACCTGTAGACGGAAAATGCAGGTCCAGCCCCTTGTCTTCGCTCAGGAAGAGATTGCAAAAGGCGGCACCGCCATACTGTGCGCCGTCGTGGTGGTACTTCGCGCCGCGGCAGGCCATCAGGGCGACATCACTGGCGGCCAGCACGTCACCCAGACCGAGCGTGCGCGTCCAATCGGACACCACCTGCACGCACTGGCTGTAGTCCGGCCAGCGCATACGCGCTCGCGCCAAAGGCAATGCCTCGACGTCTCCGGCCTCCAGACCCAGGCGCAACGAGGTCTCTCTTTTCCAATCGACCACCAGCCTGGCCGGTGGCGCAGGTACATCGACCGTACCTGACAGCACGACATCACTCACGCTGCGACTGCGGATGGCATCACCACTCCAGTAATAGGAAGCATGGAGGTCTCGCGCACGATGCGCTTGAGGGGTGGGGCTCATCTGAATCAGTGTAGTCAGGATTGACCGTGGGTTTCGACCGTTGCAGCAGATCAAGTATCACGCCCAGCTGGAATGATTCAAATGCAGTACGGACTCCTTTGAAATCAACAAGTGACAAAGGCTCGCCGAATCCCCCAAATGGGGGATAGCTAGTGGCCAATATCCCGAATACATTCACCTTATCAGGCGTTCTATTCACTTTTTCAGCAACTAGGCAGCGCAATCGCTGTACTCTTAAACGATATAGATGAATATTCTGCTCTGCCGATTGACTTCACACGGCACTGACAACCACCCCACCGCGCCAAAACCGCATTACCTACTGGTTTTCATTGAGTGACATTAGCGCAACCAATCTGAAGTCAATATTGCACTCCAAGCGAGCCAATATCTACTACCTTGAGCATTGCCGGGTTCTCGTCAACGGGGGACGGGTCGAATATGTCACTGACGAAGGTAAACGTTCCCTGTACTGGAACATACCGATAGCAAATACGACCACTGTTCTCTTGGGAACAGGTACGTCTGTGACCCAAGCCGCCATGCGGGAGTTAGCCAAAGCGGGCGTACTGCTGGGATTCTGCGGTGGCGGTGGAACGCCATTGTTCAGCGCCAACGAAATGGATATTGAAGTGGCCTGGTTTTCGCCTCAAAGCGAATACCGCCCAACCGAGTATTTGCAACATTGGGTGAGGTTTTGGTTTGACGACAGTTTGCGTCTTGCCGCAGCCAAAGAATTTCAGCAAGTTCGTCTGGAGCGGGTTTGTCAACAATGGAAAAGGATGGGGCATGTCAAAGACAGTCCATGCACAGTTGATAGCGATGTACTGGACCAACTGCTCAAGCAATCTCTGCAAGGCATCACAACCGCTGCCAACCAAATGGAGCTATTGACCGAGGAAGGGCGACTGACCAAGCAACTGTATCGGCTGGTCGCCGAGGCGACCCGGTACGGCGACTTTGTTCGCAGTCAACGCGGCAACAGCCTCGACACCGCCAATCAGTTTTTGGACCACGGAAATTACCTGGCCTATGGATTGGCCGCTACGGCAACCTGGGTGCTTGGTCTCCCGCACGGTCTGGCCGTGTTACACGGAAAAACCCGCCGTGGTGGACTGGTGTTCGATGTCGCCGATTTGGTCAAGGATGCGGTCATCCTACCCCAGGCATTCATCTCGGCGATGCGAGGCGACTCAGAGCAGGAGTTCCGTCAGGCCTGCATTGAGAGCTTGACCCGCAGCGAATCGCTGGACTTCATGATCGATACCCTCAAGGCAGTGGCGCTTAAGGTTGGTCGAGTCGCTCAGGACAAAGCCAGCGCGTGAATATCCTGCTCATTTCGCAATGCGACAAACGGGCGCTTACAGAAACACGACGCATCCTTGATCAGTTTGGCGAGCGGCGCGGGGAGCGAACCTGGCAAACGCCCATCACCAAAGAGGGCCTTGAGACATTACGTCAGTTGTTGCGTAAAACCGCACGTAAAAACACGGCGGTCGCTTGTCATTGGATACGCGGACTGGATCACAGCGAACTGCTGTGGACCGTCGGCGATGCAAGCCGGTTCAATGGTCAGGGCGCAGTGCCTACCAACACCACGACACGCAACATCTTGCGCCGTCACGATGAAAACGATTGGCACACGGGCGAAGATATTCATTTGTTGACTGCTCTGGCCGCGCTGCTGCATGATTTGGGTAAAGCCAGCCGCGCCTTTCAGATGCGGCTGGAAGGTAAGCTCATTGAACGCAACCAGTACCGGCACGAATGGGTTTCGCTACGCCTGTTTGAAGCATTCGTTGGCTCAGACGACGACGCTACCTGGCTGGCCCGGCTGGCCGCACCCACGCCAGCGGACGATGCTGCCTGGCTGGATTATCGACAGGGGAGATTACGGCGGGACGGGTTGGACGGATCTGTTCCCTCGCCATTTGCCGCAATGGCGCGGGCTCCTCTGGCACAGGCAATCGGTTGGCTGGTGGTCTCGCACCACCGGTTGCCTACGTTGCCATACAACAGTGATGGCAGTCGGGGTGATTTTCAAATTGGACAACTGTCCAACGTGCTCCAGCGCATCGACGCGGGCTGGAACGAACGAACCGATGGCGGCGACGCCAACCATTTACCCCTGTACTGGAGTTTTCCGCACGGCCTGCCGGTCATCACCGAACTCTGGCGCAAGGGTGCTGCCCGCCTGGCGCAACGCCTGAAAACCTTGTGCGCCCAGCCTGGCAAGGGCAACTGGCTGGCCAATCCATACGTGATGCACATTTCCAGGCTGTGCCTGATGCTGGCCGATCACCACTATTCCAGCCTGTCAGGCAAAGACACTGGCCGCGTCGAAGTACCCAAAGGCTACCCGCTCTACGCCAATACCAATGGCGGCCCCGGTGATTTCAACCAGACGCTGGACGAACACTTGCTGGGCGTCACCCAGCACAGCGCCGAGGTGACTCATGCACTGCCGCGTTTTGACGAACAGCTTCCGCGCTTGGCTCGCCACAAAGGGCTGCGTAAACGCTCACAAGATGCACGTTTTCGCTGGCAAGACAAGGCCGCTGACACGGCAGCGGCGATGCGTGAACGGTCGATGCGACACGGTGCCTTCATCGTCAACATGGCCTCTACTGGCTGCGGAAAAACACTGGCCAATGCCCGCATCATGTACGCACTGGCCGATGCTGAACGCGGCATGCGCTGCGCCTTTGCCATGGGCCTGCGCACCCTCACGCTCCAGACGGGGCGGGCGTTTCGCGACTTGCTGGGTCTGGGCGACGACGATTTAGCAATCCGGGTTGGCGGCTCAGCTAGCCGGGCGTTGTTCAAGCACTATGAGCAGCAGGCCGAAGCCACCGGTTCCGCATCGCGTCAGTCGCTACTCGATGAAGATTCCTACGTCCGTTTTGAGGGCAACCACGATGCCCACCCGCTGCTACGCCGTGTGATGCACGACCCGCAGGTGCGCTCGCTGCTGGCCGCACCGCTGCTAGTCTGCACCATTGATCACCTGACGCCCGCCACCGAAAGCGAACGCGGAGGGCGCCAGATTGCCCCCATGTTGCGCTTGATGAGTGGTGACCTCGTGCTGGACGAGCCCGATGACTTTGACATCAGCGACCTGCCCGCGCTCACCCGGCTGGTGCACTGGGCCGGGCTGCTGGGCGCGCGGGTTCTGCTGTCATCGGCCACCTTGCCGCCAGCCTTGGTGCAGGGTCTGTTTGAGGCATACCGTAATGGCCGTCAGCATTTTGAACGCAACCGGGGTGAACGCCCAGGCACTGGCGAGCCCATGTCCGAAGTGTGCTGCGCCTGGTTCGATGAGTTCAACCAAGCGCAGGCCGATTGCGGGGATTCTCCCGGGTTTGTTGCGGCGCATGACGCCTTTGCTGCTAAACGCCACGACCGCCTGGCAGCTGCCCAAGTGCGCAGGCGCTGCGCGCTATTGCCCCTGAATCTGGGCGCTGACCGCGATCAACAGCCCGAGCAGTTTGCCGGTATTGCGCTCAAAGCCGCTCTGGCGCTGCACGAACAACATCACAGTATTGACCCTCACAGTGCCAAGCGAGTCAGCTTTGGGCTCATCCGCATGGCCAATATCGAGCCGCTGGTGGACGTGGCGCTGGCGTTGTACCGTCTGGGTGTGCCCGATGGCGTGCGGATCCACTTGTGTACCTATCACTCACAGTTTCCGCTGCTGATCCGTTCTGCGATTGAGCACCAACTGGATCAGGCATTGAATCGCCGCTGGCCAGACCGTGAGCAGCCTGAACCCGTTTTCCAATTGCCCGCCATCCGTCGACTACTCGACGCCCACGACGAACCCGATCAGCTATTTATTGTTCTGGGCTCCCCGGTGACCGAAGTGGGGCGGGATCACGACTATGACTGGGCGGTGGTAGAGCCCTCATCCATGCGTTCGTTGATTCAATTGGCCGGGCGCATCCGGCGCCACCGCGACGGTGAATGCCAATCCCCAAATTTGCTCGTTTTTGACACCAATCTGCGCCATTTTCGTGAGCCTGGCCGAGCTGCGTTTTGTAAGCCGGGGTTTGAAAGCATCGCTTTTCTGATGGAAACCCACAGCCTGACCCAGCTGCTATCGGCCGCTGAACGAGAGGTGATTGACGCCCGCCCCCGCATCGTGGCAAGGCCCTCCGCACAGTTGCAGCCACGCACCCGGCTTGTCGATCTGGAGCACACCCGCATGCGCCACACCATGCTGGTACAAGCGATCAATGCAGCCCCCGCGGCACCTGGTGTGCGTCAGCGTAAGTCAACTTTATCGGGCAGCAGTACACCCGTTCTCAACGCCACCAGTTGGTGGCTGCTGCCGCCCGCCGATGCCCTGCTCACCGCCGTGTTGCCGCAGCAGCAGCCGTTTCGGCTCGACACCCTGAAACGGGTTGATCTGGAACTGCGCCCGAACGACGATGAAGACGACTATGAGCTGGTCTTGTTGATGGACAAACCCAATGGTCGGCGCGGCGAAAAACTGGGGGTCAAGGTGGAGACGTCGCAACACCATCGCATTGCCGACCAAGACGTTCAGGGCCACGGGATCAGCGCGTGGGGGCAGACTTGCTATTGGGACGCCCTTACTGAGCTGGCCACTGAACTCGATATGTCGCTAACCGACTGCGCCCGCCGCTTTGGCACCGTCACCTTGCCCGAAAACGCCAACGGTTGGCGTTTTCATCCGGCATTGGGGTTCACGAAGGCGCGGGTATAAAAAGGCCAACACTATGGTCGACCAGCTGCCTATTCGGCAGTAAAAAAACACAAAACGCGTAATTTTCTGAGCTGCTTTTCAGCAGTCCATAAAGCTTACACTATTGAAAATATACAAAATTATTAACACTAAACGTGTAATGGATGTAGTACGATTTGTACAGCCAACTTAAAGGGAGGAACCTGAATGCCAAACCCCGATCCGCAACGTGTCACCGAATTGCGGGCCCTCATTGCTGATTTTTTACAAAAACGGCTCAATGACAAGCTCGAAAAACTCGCCCCTGACGACCCTAAACGTGCTGAACTTCAGCAAGATTTCATCCCCTCCGCCTGGCTTGACGACGCTGCCCGGCGTGTCGGGCAGATTCAGGCGGTCACGCATTCGCTCAAGCCGATTCACCCCGATGCCAAAGGAACCAACCTTTACAGTCCACCGCAGGCACTGCCTGAGTTGCCTGTCGTGGGCAGTCACTGTCTGGGTGAGGACTTTGCAGGCGATGTGGTCGGCAACGCCGCCGCGCTGGATGTCCATAAATTTCTGAAATTGATCTACCAGGGTCGCAGCCTGCTGACGTTGGTGCTGGCCCGGAATGCTGATCTGGCGGCTGCGTTGAGTGACGATCCCGCGCAAGCAACCGCCTGGATCAGCGCTTTTGCCGGGCTGGTCGACCCGCGCGGTCGGGTCGCTTCGCACACCCTCGCCAAACAGCTTTACTGGCTGACCGGTGATGACCCGCATGACGACGCCAACTACCACCTGTTGGCCCCGCTGTATGCCAGTTCGCTGGCGCACCATGTGTACCAGACGGTGCAGGACGACCGTTTCAGCGAAGACGCCAAAGCCGCCCGCGATGCCCGGAAAGCCGGCACTTTCAGTGACCGCCCGGTACGTGAATACCCGCAACTGGCGATTCAACAACTCGGCGGAACCAAGCCGCAAAACATCAGCCAGCTCAACAGCGAACGGCGCGGCAACAATCTTTTGCTGGCTTCGCTGCCGCCTATTTGGCGCTCGGTTGAGCTGAAACCACTGCTCAACACCGATTCGATGTTCCTGCGCTACAGCCGTCGCCCCGAAGTCAGGCAGCAAGTCAAAACCTTGCTGGTCTTTCTCAAGTCCGACCCGGCGCGTAACGTTGAAACCCGTGCCAACCGGGCGGAAATGGTCAAGACCCTGATTGACGAGTTTCTGCAATTTACGGCGGAACTTCGCACACTGGCACCGGGCTGGAGCCAATCCACCGAGTGCCGCCTGGCCAGCGCAGAAAAGCATTGGCTCGATCCTGACGGCGTAGAGCAAGCCTGCATTGACTCTGATCGACCCCTGCCCACCGATACCGATGAGCGCATCAGTACCGCGTTTGCCAACTGGCTCAACGCCCAGCTGCGCGACCCGCTGCCGATGGGCGACCCCGAGTTTCTGGAATGGCGCAAACAGATGCACGAAAAAATCAAAGCCGAAGAACGGGAGGGGCGTGATGCCGACTGAAGAAACTACATGCAATGCACTGCTGGTATTGCCACGCCTGCGGGTGCAAAACGCCAACACCATTTCCAGCCCTTTGACCTGGGGGTTTCCGGCCATCACCGCCTTCACCGGCTTGATGACGGCGCTGGAGCGGCGCCTGGGGCCGCAAGCGGGTTTGGCCCTGCATGGCGTCGGCGTCATTTGTCATGGCTTTGAGCCTCAGGTCACGCGGGGCGGCTACACCCGCAGCTTTCACCTCACGCGCAACCCGGTGCTGCAAGACGGCGGCACCGCTGCGATTGTGGAAGAGGGCCGGGCCCACCTCGACATCACCCTGGTGTTTGATGTCGAGCTGGACGTCGCCCGCTCAGGCGAAGCCGAACGTGCTCAACTGGCCGCCCATATCGGAGAGCTGGTCGCAGGCATGCGCGTGGCGGGTGGCAGCGTGATGCCCGCGTTGCCTGGCACCTTTCGCAACCCGCCACGCCCGCTGCTGGCGTTGTTACCGGATAAAGAGGAAGAACGCGCCAAGCAATTCAGTCGATTCAGTCGCCGCTGGCTACCCGGTTTTGCGCTGGTGTCTCGAGACGACGTGCTCCAGGCTCGCCAGCTTGAGCTGCAAGCAATCCAACCTGGTGCCACGCTGCTGGACGCATGGCTTGACCTGTCCCGAATCAACCACCGCGCCACCCGCTGCCACACGACGGATGAAAAAACAGGTGAGCCGCTTGAAACTATTGAGTGGGTAACCGATACCCGCCCGGGCTGGATCGTGCCGATTCCCGTCGGCTTTGCGCCACTGACCGCCTTGCACCCGCCCGGCACCGTCGCTGGCGCGCGGGATGCCAACGTGCACTTCCAGTTTGTGGAAAGTATCTATTCCATGGGGCAGTGGATCAGCCCACACCGCCTCAGTGATGTCGAGCAGCTGTTGTGGCGGCTTGACGACCCGGCCACCGGCCTGTACCGCTGCCTCAATGCTTTTCGTCCCGCGTCCGTTTCTCATACCAATTAAATTCAAGGAGTTCTCCCATGGCAACCACCGCCCTCAAAACCGCTTCCGTGTTGGCCTTCGAGCGCAAGCTCGACCCGTCTGATGCCCTGTTTTCTTCCGGCCTTTGGGCCGACCGTACCGCCAGCACGACATGGCCCAGCGTGACCGTGCGTGCCAAATCGGTGCGCGGCACCATTTCCAACCGCCTCAAAACCAAGGACCAAGACCCCGCAAAGCTTGATGCAGCCATCGAAAACCCCAACCTGCAAACGGTGGACGTGGCCACTTTGCCTGCCGATGCCGACACGCTCAAAGTCAGCTTCACCCTGCGTGTGCTGAGCGGCGCGGGCACGCCGTCGGCCTGCAACAACGCCGACTATCAGCGCAAACTGCTTGACACGGTGAAAGCTTATGTCGATGCCTACAGTTTTGGCGAGTTGGCTCGCCGTTACGCTTGCAACCTGGCCAATGGGCGCTTTCTCTGGCGTAATCGTCTTGGCGCTGAGCAGGTGGAAGTGCAGGTGGCCCAGTTAGTCAATGGCCTGCCCGCGCAGAGCTGGACTTTTGACGCTTTGGCACTGTCGCTGCGGCATTTTGACGCCCCACCCGCAGCCGCCACAGGGTTAGCGCAACTGGGCAGCCTGATTGCCAATGGTCTGGCGGGCAGCCACCATGTGCTGCTGCAAGTCACCGCCTTTGTGCGCATCGGCGCTGGGCAGGAAGTGTTCCCCTCACAGGAACTCATTCTGGACAAGGAAAAAAGCGGCAAGAGCAAAACGCTCTACTCCGTTAACAACATCGCCGCCATGCACTCGCAAAAAGTGGGTAACGCTTTGCGCGCCATTGACACCTGGTACCCCGAAGCCGACCAGAACGGCCCGATTGCCGTGGAACCCTACGGCTCGGTGACGACGCAGGGCAAGGCCTATCGCAAACCGACCGACAAGGTGGATTTTTATTCGCTGCTCGACGGCTGGCTGATCAAGGACAAGACCCCCGCGCCTGAGCAGCAGCATTTTGTGATGGCCACCCTGATTCGCGGCGGCGTGTTTGGCGACGCAGGCAAGGACTGACGCCATGGATCACTATGTTGACATTGAGGTGCAGCCGGACCCGGAGTTCCCGGCCAACCAGCTGATGAGTGCGCTCTACGCCAAACTGCACCGGGTGCTGGTGGCGCAGGGGTGCAAGCGCATTGGCGTGAGTCTGCCGGGCGTGGATGGAGTGGGCGCACATCTGGGTACACGCCTTCGCTTGCACGGAGAACTTGGTGCCCTGACAACGCTATTGGCGAGCGACTGGCTTGCCGGTATGCGTGACCACGTCGCACTGACACAACCCGCGCGGGTGCCCGACAGTGCGCAGCATCGCGTGGTGAAGCGTGTGCAGGTCAAGAGCAGCCCCGAGCGACTGCGCCGACGGCTGATGCGTCGTCACGCGCTGAGCGAGCAGGAGGCGTGCCAGCGCATTCCGGACGACGTGGCGCGCTTTACACACCTGCCTTTTGTTCAATTGCGCAGCACCAGCACGGGGCAGCCCTTCAGGCTGTTTATCCACCACGGGCCGATCCTGTCTGGTGCGATCCCAGGCGACTTCAACGCCTACGGGTTGAGTCAGGAAGCGACAATCCCTTGGTTTTGACCCTTTTTTAGGGATCTTCAACAGTTCCTTAAAAATCAACGACTTACACGCCTCTCATTTTTTATGGCTGGCGCGCTTATCTTGGTTCAAATTGCTTATTTGACTGGTACTTACGCGAATTTGTCTCTAGTTCACTGCCGCATAGGCAGCTCAGAAAGCGCTAAGCGTGAGTTTCGGAGACGCCCGCCAGTTCACTGCCGCATAGGCAGCTCAGAAAGTTATGTTAATGAGTTGAAAGGCCGGAATCCCGTTCACTGCCGCATAGGCAGCTCAGAAAAGCACAGAAACTTAGTAAAGCCAAGAAGCAAGGTTCACTGCCGCATAGGCAGCTCAGAAACATTAAAGCCGTCATGTGCATAAACTGTGCGGGTTCACTGCCGCATAGGCAGCTCAGAAAGACTTGCGAATCGCATTAGTCGAGCAGTATCTGTTCACTGCCGCATAGGCAGCTCAGAAAGTAGAGACCGCCGGTGAAAACGTCACGGCTAGGTTCACTGCCGCATAGGCAGCTCAGAAAATATCTGGACTGCCGCTGTGGGCACGTTTGATGTTCACTGCCGCATAGGCAGCTCAGAAATCGACGAATCCGGGATCATCAAGCATCACAACGTTCACTGCCGCATAGGCAGCTCAGAAAAACTCAAAAACCAGATCACGAACGATCATTGAGTTCACTGCCGCATAGGCAGCTCAGAAAAAGCAGAGATCAAACGCGCATCAAAGTCAGTGGTTCACTGCCGCATAGGCAGCTCAGAAACGGCACCGTGCGCTATTACACCAGCGCTGCGAGTTCACTGCCGCATAGGCAGCTCAGAAATACTACGACATCAATTCCTTGTTTTTTGACGTGTTCACTGCCGCATAGGCAGCTCAGAAATACTACGTTTTTTGTTCTTGTTTTCTCTACTAGTTCACTGCCGCATAGGCAGCTCAGAAATGCCAGCAAAAACGCTGACTACCGCGCCTCGGGGTTCACTGCCGCATAGGCAGCTCAGAAAAACTTGCCGCCGATGGTTTGCCCATCGACCTGGTTCACTGCCGCATAGGCAGCTCAGAAAGATTAACGGCATGACAAACGACGAGGCCGCTAGTTCACTGCCGCATAGGCAGCTCAGAAATGCCCTGGGTGGCGGCTGGTGTCGCTGAACAAGTTCACTGCCGCATAGGCAGCTCAGAAAGTTACCGGAAACGAGTTGCGACTCAACCCGGAGTTCACTGCCGCATAGGCAGCTCAGAAAAGACCGGGGCGGCGCTCGCTGTAGGTGCTGCCGTTCACTGCCGCATAGGCAGCTCAGAAAGTGATGCAGGCGAACCAGTGTTCTCTCTTGGCGTTCACTGCCGCATAGGCAGCTCAGAAAACTTCAACAGGTGCCGCCGCCTGCACGTACTTGTTCACTGCCGCATAGGCAGCTCAGAAATGTACGGGCACATCGATCGATTAAAAACACAAGTTCACTGCCGCATAGGCAGCTCAGAAAGCCAGGGCCACAGCTTTGGCAGCGGTGTCGCCGTTCACTGCCGCATAGGCAGCTCAGAAAATTGTGGGACTCGTCATCGTGGGGGATGGGGAGTTCACTGCCGCATAGGCAGCTCAGAAAAGTCGCAACGACTGGACTCGTCATCCATTTCTGTTCACTGCCGCATAGGCAGCTCAGAAAAGCGCGAACGACCTTGCGTAATTGAGAAATGCGTTCACTGCCGCATAGGCAGCTCAGAAAAGATCAAGGTTGAGGAGGACCGCAAGGCCCTGGTTCACTGCCGCATAGGCAGCTCAGAAAAAGTTGCGCCACAACATTTGAAGTTGTGTAGCGTTCACTGCCGCATAGGCAGCTCAGAAAATGGTGTGACAACCACTTGCAGTACCGGGTTTGTTCACTGCCGCATAGGCAGCTCAGAAAATTGGAAGGTGGCCTATTGGGGGGCTTGTGCCGTTCACTGCCGCATAGGCAGCTCAGAAAAGGAACGTAGCCGACACGGCGCGTTTGCGAAAGTTCACTGCCGCATAGGCAGCTCAGAAAAACGGCGGCATCTACCAAAGCGGACGCACCGCGTTCACTGCCGCATAGGCAGCTCAGAAAAATTGGCTTGTAGCAAAGTTGGAAGTCCCCTAGTTCACTGCCGCATAGGCAGCTCAGAAAGCGTGGAACGGCTACCCCAAAGACTACATTGGGTTCACTGCCGCATAGGCAGCTCAGAAATATTAAAGATGTGTTAATACACGGAATCACTGGGTTCACTGCCGCATAGGCAGCTCAGAAACCCATAGCATGCTGCTGTGCAATCGACTCCATGTTCACTGCCGCATAGGCAGCTCAGAAAAGGCCGCGCAGCACCTTGCCGCCGCCGCGAATGTTCACTGCCGCATAGGCAGCTCAGAAAATGCCTTTGGTGGTAGTGACGTCGTACACCACGTTCACTGCCGCATAGGCAGCTCAGAAATTCGTTAAACATGACCCGAGCCAACGGCTCAAGTTCACTGCCGCATAGGCAGCTCAGAAAGAAGCCATCCGCGCATCCCGCGAAGCCGCTGGGTTCACTGCCGCATAGGCAGCTCAGAAATCTCAAGGGCGTCTAGCGTCTGTTGCAATAGTGTTCACTGCCGCATAGGCAGCTCAGAAAGTCTTCGCTTTTGGTTCCATGAAGTTGATTGAGTTCACTGCCGCATAGGCAGCTCAGAAATGACCGCAACGAAAGACACCATGAAAAAATACGTTCACTGCCGCATAGGCAGCTCAGAAATAACTAGCGAGCGAAACATCAAAGTCATCATCGTTCACTGCCGCATAGGCAGCTCAGAAATGTCCAAAGTGGCTTTTTTAACGTCCATGAACGTTCACTGCCGCATAGGCAGCTCAGAAAAGGGCCATGCGCTCTGCTGGTGTCATGGAGGTGTTCACTGCCGCATAGGCAGCTCAGAAAAGACGTATCTACGGCAAGCGGTTCCCACGTCCGTTCACTGCCGCATAGGCAGCTCAGAAAAGACTGAAGATGACACGCCGTCAGGCGATTGAGTTCACTGCCGCATAGGCAGCTCAGAAATTTGGATATGACGGTCAGGCTGTCTTGATTAAGTTCACTGCCGCATAGGCAGCTCAGAAAGGCTTGGCAATGTCACGGTGAGCGCGACCGCTGTTCACTGCCGCATAGGCAGCTCAGAAAGAGCCCCACCGCCCATGCGTACAGCGCCGAAGGTTCACTGCCGCATAGGCAGCTCAGAAATTGCGCGAGATCAGAAATTCTTCAGGCGGCACGTTCACTGCCGCATAGGCAGCTCAGAAAGTGATGAAACTGCAGCACAAGCTGATCGGATCGTTCACTGCCGCATAGGCAGCTCAGAAAGCAGTGAAACACTTCTGAAGCACGTCTTTCAAGTTCACTGCCGCATAGGCAGCTCAGAAAAGCGACGTGCAAACGCTGATCGACATGCTGGCGTTCACTGCCGCATAGGCAGCTCAGAAATCAGCGAGAGGCTTTAGATCAGGGAGAGGCGCGTTCACTGCCGCATAGGCAGCTCAGAAATGCTGGCCAATCTCACCATTGCGACGATCATGGTTCACTGCCGCATAGGCAGCTCAGAAAAACCTGAGCAGCAAGCGCCGCCCCGATGGGAGGTTCACTGCCGCATAGGCAGCTCAGAAAACTTTGCGGGCCAGCATCGTGAGCGCGAAGGCGTTCACTGCCGCATAGGCAGCTCAGAAAGTAGCGGATTTCGTAGCGGTCGATGATAAAAAGTTCACTGCCGCATAGGCAGCTCAGAAAACAAGTACTGGGCAGGCCCTGCGAGAGTTAGTGTTCACTGCCGCATAGGCAGCTCAGAAATGGGTGAGAAGAACAACACCCGCTTTCGGATGGTTCACTGCCGCATAGGCAGCTCAGAAATCATTGCTAGCGTGCACCCTGCCACATCCATTGTTCACTGCCGCATAGGCAGCTCAGAAAGATGCGGCTTCAATCAGTGCTGTATCCATTTTGTTCACTGCCGCATAGGCAGCTCAGAAATACGTCATGAGGCCACTTGCCGATGGTTCACCGTTCACTGCCGCATAGGCAGCTCAGAAAGGGCCAATGAAGACGCCGTGGTCGGCGTAAAAGTTCACTGCCGCATAGGCAGCTCAGAAACTTGATCTTCACGGCATGGTCTGACACGTAACGTTCACTGCCGCATAGGCAGCTCAGAAAAAGAGGTGAATTGGTCAGAAGACGCCCTCGAAGTTCACTGCCGCATAGGCAGCTCAGAAAAGCGGGTTCATCGCCCAGGGCTTGACCATGCGGTTCACTGCCGCATAGGCAGCTCAGAAATTCACCGGCCATAAGAACGTGGCCGCTTCATCGTTCACTGCCGCATAGGCAGCTCAGAAAGCCTGGCGGGCTGGCGTGTTGATTTCAAATTCGTTCACTGCCGCATAGGCAGCTCAGAAAGCTCTGACGCGCATCATTGCCGCGCCCTTGCCGTTCACTGCCGCATAGGCAGCTCAGAAAGGACGAAGCTGCAATTTATAGAAGCCGTCCAGGTTCACTGCCGCATAGGCAGCTCAGAAAACACCGCGGCCAAAATCGTGGAGAACGCGGGCGTTCACTGCCGCATAGGCAGCTCAGAAAACTGTTGACCATGGGCGGCAACTTCTCGTTGAGTTCACTGCCGCATAGGCAGCTCAGAAAGATACCCAATTACTAACAAACCAGCGACCAAAGTTCACTGCCGCATAGGCAGCTCAGAAATCGAAAGACCTGGACGCTTACAACGCTTTCAAGTTCACTGCCGCATAGGCAGCTCAGAAAAATGGATGGCTGACAACGCTGGCTCTGACTGCGTTCACTGCCGCATAGGCAGCTCAGAAAAGTGGAAAGAAGCCATGATGCAAGGGCTTTGTGTTCACTGCCGCATAGGCAGCTCAGAAAGGTCATTGATCCCATGACGGGTCAGCCTGTCAGTTCACTGCCGCATAGGCAGCTCAGAAAAGGCAGAGCGATTAACCCTCCGTTGTGTGATCGTTCACTGCCGCATAGGCAGCTCAGAAAAGTGGATGCACTAGATCAGTGGAATTCGTGGCGTTCACTGCCGCATAGGCAGCTCAGAAATTGCGCGAGATGGCGGCGCGGGCTTGCGTGGGGTTCACTGCCGCATAGGCAGCTCAGAAAGTGCAGGGTTTTGGTTTCAAAGTCGAAGTCAAGTTCACTGCCGCATAGGCAGCTCAGAAAATCTCGAACAGGTCGCACTGCTCAGAGCAACCGTTCACTGCCGCATAGGCAGCTCAGAAAGCAATGTACCTCATGCCAACTGGTGTGGACGGGTTCACTGCCGCATAGGCAGCTCAGAAAACTGAGCTCAAACGTCAGGCCCTGTACCTCACGTTCACTGCCGCATAGGCAGCTCAGAAAAGTGATGCCGCCGCCCGCCGTACTGGTGGTGCGTTCACTGCCGCATAGGCAGCTCAGAAAATGATGGCATGTTCGATGGCGTCGGCCTTGGTGTTCACTGCCGCATAGGCAGCTCAGAAAACCGTCCAAGTGATGGCCCTTGCGAAAGCTGAGTCCAGTTCATAGCCGCGAGCCTTAGCGGCTACCTGCTCAAGCAATACGCACGGGCTGAACGTCCGCGCGGTGGTGGCAGCCAAGGGTATGTTGCCCTTCGACGAGCTGGCGACGCGATCCCGGAAAGTTAGATTAATTCAGCAATGGCTTTTCCTATCTCGGTGGTCGACGCGCTGCCGCCAAGGTCGCGCGTGCGCGGGCCACTCAAAAGCACCGTCTCAATCGCCTTGACGATCGCGTCGTGCGCCTCGCTGTGGCCGAGGAAGTCGAGCATCAGCGCGCCCGACCAGATCATCGCGATCGGATTGGCGATGTTCTGACCATAGATGTCTGGCGCCGAGCCGTGTACCGGCTCGAACAGCGACGGAAAGCTACGCTCCGGGTTCAGGTTCGCCGACGGCGCCAGGCCGATCGTGCCGGTGCAGGCCGGGCCGAGGTCGGACAGGATGTCGCCGAACAGGTTGCTCGCGACCACCACATCGAAGCGATTCGGTTGCAGCACGAAGCGTGCGCTGAGGATGTCAATGTGCTGCTTGTCGATGGTGACCTCGGGGTAGCCAGCGCCGACGGCGTCAGCGCGACTGTCCCACCAGGGCATGCTGATCGCGATGCCGTTACTCTTGGTTGCAACCGTCAGGTGCTTGCGGGCCCGGCTCTTCGCGAGCTCGAACGCGTACTTCAGCACCCGGTCCGTGCCGAAGCGCGAAAACACAGACTCCTGGATCACGATCTCGCGATCGGTACCTGGGTACATCGTACCGCCAAGGTTGGTGTACTCGCCCTCTGTGTTTTCGCGCACGACGAAGAAGTCGATGTCGCCGGCCTTGCGCCCGGCCAGCGGACACGGCACGCCGTCGAACAGCCGCACAGGGCGCAAGTTGATGTACTGGTCGAACTCGCGGCGGAATTTCAGCAGCGAACCCCACAGCGAGATGTGGTCGGGCACCGTTGCCGGCCAGCCGACCGCGCCGAAGTAGACCGCGTCGTGGTCCTGAAGTTGCTCTTTCCAGTCGTCGGGCATCATCGCGCCGGTCTTGGCGTAGTAGTCGCAGCTGGCCCACTCGATCTGTGTGAGCTGCAGCCCGAAGCCGAAGCGCCGCGATGCTGCTTCAAGGACGCGCAGACCCTCGGGCATGACTTCCTTGCCGATGCCGTCGCCGGGAATCGCTGCGATCTTGAGTACCTTGGTTCCACTGTTCATGATGATCTCCTGGTTGGTGTATGTGAACTTTAAAGCGCCGAGATCCCCTGTTTTTGGGGGTAAAGTGGAACCCGTCTCAACCTAAAGTTGATAATCCAAGTTCATGAGCAACGCCATCCAGCCATCCGAAATCAGCTTCTTTGCCGCTGTGGCGTCCAGCGGGAGCCTGAGCGCTGCTGCGCGGGAACTGGGCATCACGACGTCAGCGGTGAGCAAACGATTGCTTCAAATGGAGGCTCGGCTCGGTTTCTCACTGCTGAATCGAACCACGCGGCGCATGAGCTTGACGCCGGAGGGCGATGTGTTTTTTGACAAAGCAAAAAAGATCCTCTCCGACGTAGACGACCTGAATCAACTCATGGCCCGCGACAAGGGGGCACCCAAGGGACTGCTGCGCATCAACGCCACCTTTGGGTTCGGACGGATGCATGTGGCACCTCTCATCGCTCACTTCTCGGCGAAGTACCCACAAGTGGACGTTCAACTGCTTCTTTCAGCGCACCCGCCGCCCCTCACAGACGACAGTTTTGATATCTGCGTGCGTTTCGGCGAGCCGCCGGATGCCCGTGTGCTGTCGCGTTACCTCGCCTCAAACCGGCGCTTGCTGTGCGCTTCTCCCAAATACATTGCGAGGCATGGTCAACCCAAGCAGCCCCATGAGTTGGTGCGGCACAACTGTATCGTGATCCGGCAAGGCGACGAGGCCTATGGCGTGTGGCGCCTGTCGTCGGGCAGCGAGACCACGCAACGACCTGAGACGGTCAAGGTGCGCGGCAATTTGTCGACCAACGACGGCGAGATCGCTGTCAACTGGGCATTGGATGGGTTGGGTGTTCTCATGCGAGCCGAATTTGACATTCAACGCTACTTGGCGAGTGGTCGCCTGGTGCAAGTACTGCCGCAGTACTACACGCCCAGCGCTGACATTTATGCGGTTATTCCCCAGCGCCACCAACTGTCGACACGCGTGCAGGTGTTCGTAGAGTTCCTGAGCGCAGCGTTAAAACCTGATCAGTAGATTCGCAAATGCCGCCACCTCAACCTCTCTGACAACGCCATCTTTCCCCCCAAACTACCAGGGCAAAGCCACCCCATCGTGGTTGAAAAACCCGCCGGATTCAGAGGCGCCCAGTCCGTCCAGAATCCCCAGCAATCGCCGCGCTGCATCCCTGGGCTGCATGACCTTCAGCCCCGTTTTGGCAAAGGGCGCGGACAGGCTGGTATGCACCGTGCCGGGGTGCACGGCGATGCACGCGGCCTCGGGGCGGCGGCGGCGCAGTTCGATGGCGGCGGTGTGCACCAGCTGGTTCAGCGCGGCCTTGCTGGCGCGGTAGCTGTACCAGCCGCCCAAGCGGTTGTCGCCAATGCTGCCGACCTTGGCGGACAGTGTGGCAAACACGGCTTTGCCTTGGCGCGGTAGCAGCGGCAAAAAGTGTTTCATCAGCAGCGCGGGGCCGATGGCGTTGACGGCAAATGACTGGGCCATGTGCACCGGGTCCAGTTGCTGCCAACTCTTCTCGGGCTGATGGGCTGGGCTGTGCAACATGCCTGTGGCATCAATCACCAGGCGCAGGTCTTGGCCTCGTGCGGCAATGTGTTGTGCCGCATGGGCCATGCTGGCTTCATCACACAGGTCCAGCGCGGGCACGCTGGCGCGCGAGAGGCCCACGGCGCCCGCAAACGAGGTGTCGTTTTCAAGTTGTTCCAGCAGCGCTGCGCCCAGGCCGCCGGTGGCGCCGATGACCAGGGCCAGACCGCCGGACGGCCATGATTGCAACAACGCGGGATCAGCCATGCGGTGTAAAAAAAGCGGCCAGGTGGGCCGCTGTTTCCCGTGGCAATTCTTCGGGGATGAAATGCCCGGCGGCCATAGCTTGGCCCTGCACCACGCTCGCGCATTGGGCCTGCCACAGGTCCAGCGGGTTGAACAGGCGTTGCACCACACCGCGTGCGCCCCACAGCACCAGGGTGTCGCAGGCAATCTTGCCGCCGCCACGGGCCTGCTCGGCACGGCTGGCACGGTCATGTTCAAGGTCAATGCCTGCGCTGGCGCGGTAGTCTTCGCACATGGCATGAATGGTTTCGGGCTGGCCAAAGCAGCGTTCGTATTCGGCCAGCGCGGCGGGTTCGATGTAGTCCATGCCGGCAGAACCCCAACCTCCGAGCTTGGCATGCAAGTAGGCCATCGGGTTGCCACCAATCATGCTCTCGGGCAGCGGCTGCGGCTGGATCAGGTGAAACCAGTGGTAGTAGGCGCGGGCAAATTCGAAGTGGGTGGCGGCATACATGTCGAGCGTGGGCGCGATGTCGATGACGCACAGCTTGCGCACCCGTGTGGGATGGTCCACCGCCAGCCGGTGCGCGACCCGTCCGCCGCGGTCATGGCCGCACAGGTAGAACGTGGCCACACCCAACGCATCCATGACCTCCACCATGTCTTGTGCCAGGGCGCGTTTGCTGTAGTTGCTGTGGTCGGGCAACCCGGGTGCCTTGGACGAGTCGCCATAGCCGCGCAGGTCCGGCATGACCAGATAGAAATCCTGTTGCAGTTGTTGTGCGACGCGGTGCCACATCACATGGCTTTGTGGAAAGCCGTGAAGCAGCAGCATCACGGGCCGGTCGCCAGGCATGCCACGAGCAACGTGGGCCGCGATGCGCGCGCCACTGACATCGAAGTGGCGGAATTCGAAATTGTCAAACCAGTTCATGGGGGTAGTCCAAGTGAGGGCCATCGTGCCAAACAGGCGCACAGTGGGGCAAAGGGTAATGCAAAATCAGTCAACTCGTGCAAAGGGGCTTTTGATGCATCGTCGCAATTTCATCCGTGTCGTCGGTGGGCGCACTGTGGCTGCTGCCATCGGGTCGACGACTCTGACAGGCTGCACGGCCGGCATGCCGGCTGAAGCCGTTGAAGCGTGGAACGGCCCGGGGGACGAATTGGCGGCGGACCTTGATGTGAGGCGCTGGCTTTTGAGTTACGCCATCCTGGCGCCCCATTCGCACAACCTGCAGTCCTGGTTTGTCGATCTGGGCACGCCCAACGAAATCGGTCTGAGCTGTGACCTGACCCGTCTGTTGCCGCAGACCGACCCGCAGTACCGCCAGATCATGATGAGTCACGGCACCTTCCTTGAACTGCTGGACCTGGCTGCCCGTGAGCGGGGCCTGCGGGCCGACATCACCTTGTTTCCGCAGGGCACTTTTGGGTCACGTCATGTGGATGTGCGCCCCATCGCGCGTATCCGGCTGACGCCCGACGCCGCGGTTCAGAAGGACCCGTTGTTCGGCCAGATTTTGCAGCGTCACACCAACCGCAACGCGTACGACACGGCTCGCCCCGTGGCCGCCGAGGCCTGGCAAGCCATGGCGCAGGCGGTCAAGCTCAACCTCTTGCGGTTTGGCTTTGTCGATGCGAGTCAGTCCGCGGCCCTGGCTGCGCACCGGCGCATTGCGGGGGAAGCCTGGCGCATTGAACTCAGCACACCGCGCGTGGTGATGGAAACCTACAAGGTGCTGCGCGTGGGCGCCTCAGAGGTCGCGACGCACCGCGACGGCCTGGCCTTGCTGGATCCGATGGTGGTGCTGATGAGCCGCGTCGGCCTGTTTGACCGCAGCAAGGCGCCCGGTCCGGATGACTACGCCACCACAAGCCAGATCAAGGATTTTGAGAAAAAGCTGGACTCGACGGCAGGTTTTCTCTGGATGGTGACCGCGGGCAATGACCGCGTTACCCAGATCAACGCAGGGCGTGCCTACGCCCGCGTGCAGCTGGCCGCCACCGGTCACGGGGTGGCGATGCAGCCCTTGCAACAGGCCTTGCAGGAATACCCGGAGCAGGCCAAACCGTATGCCGATATTCGGGGCCTGCTGGAGGCGCCTGAACCCGCGCAGACGGTGCAAATGTGGGCTCGGGTGGGTTATGCGTTGCCGGTCGGGCCTGCGCCACGGAGGCGCTTGAAAAGCTTCATTCGGGTCTGACGCCCGGGATGAGTCGCGTGGGTCAGCCCAGCAGCGCCACCAGGCGCGCAAAGGCGTGCTGCACGGTCGCCGCGCGCACGGCGGCGCGGTCGCCTTCAAAGTGGCACTTTTCGGTGATGACCTGGCCCGGTACGGCAAACCCAAACCACACCGTGCCCACAGGCTTGGCCGGGCTGCCGCCCGTGGGGCCGGCGACGCCAGTGACCGCCACCGCCACCTGCGCGTGGGAGTGGGTCAGGGCACCCACCACCATGGCCCGCGCCACACCTTCACAGACCGCACCTGCGCGGCGCAGCAGGCGTTCTTCAACACCCAGCATCTCGGTTTTGGCGTCGTTGGAGTAGGTCACAAAACCGCGTTCGAACCAGGCGCTGGAACCTGCCAGGTCCGTGCAGGCGGCAGAAATCATGCCGCCGGTGCAGCTCTCGGCGGTGGCCAGTTTCAATTGCTTTTTTTGAAGTAAATCGGCCAGTAGCCCAGGTAGGACGTGCGCAGGCTGCTCTGTTTTTGATAGCATATAAGTCATTGGTAAAACCTCCATCCCGCCATCACCAGCAGGGTGCAGCCGGCTGCCACGTAGTCGTCCAGCATGATGCCAAAGCCCGCCTTGCGCCAGGCGGCCGGGTCGGTGACCGGGTTCACGTCATGGAACAAGCCGTCGGCCCAGGCGACCGGGCCTGGCTTGACGGCGTCAAAAAACCGGAACAGGGCAAAGGCCACTAACTGCCCCCAAAAGCCAGCTGGCGTGACCAGCCACAGCACCAGCCAGAAAGCGGCAATCTCGTCCCACACCACGCTGCCGGGGTCTTGCACGCGCATGTTTTTGGCAGTGACGGTGCTGGCCCACCAGCCCACCGGCACGGCGGCCAGCATCAGCCACGCCCAGCGTGTGTCGTTCATCCAGGGTTGCAACGCCAGAAAGGCCAGCCACGCCCACAGCGTGCCGGCTGTACCCGGTGCAAAGGGGCTCAAGCCCGAGCCAAAGCCCATGGCAATGAAGTGCGCCGGGTGCGACAGCATGAAGCGCGCATTGGGACGCCTGGGCCCGGTGTTGACAGAAGGAATCGCGTGATCAAGCATGACGCAATTATCGGGTGGCCCGCCCGGGTCACGCAGGCAGGCCGATGTAAAAGGGTGAAAATGGCCTGTCACCAAGGGAGAAGCAACATGATCAAACGCGTCGGCATCATCGGGACGGGTTGGGTGGGCACCAGCGTGGCCATCTCCACCCTGCAATCAGGGGCGGCCGACGAGTTGTGGCTGCATGACACGCGCGAGGCGGTGGCGCAGGGCGAGGCCATGGACCTGGCCCACGGGGCGGCCTTTTACCCGGCCTGCAAGGTGCGGGTGGCCAGCATCGAGGAAATGCGCCAGGCGCAGGTGGTGGTCGTGGCGGCCGGGCGCAACAGCCAGCCCGGGCAGTCGCGGCTGGACCTGCTGCGCGACAACGTCCGTGTGATCACCGACATTGGCCGGGCGCTGGCCGGCTTTGGCGGGACGGTGGTGCTGGTGACCAACCCGGTGGATGTGCTGACGCTGGTGATGGCCGAGGCCAGTGGCTTGCCGCTGGAGCGCGTGCTGGGCACGGGCACCATGCTCGACACCGCGCGACTGCGGCAAATGCTGGGCCAGGAACTGGGCCTGGACACCCATTCAATCCATGCCCAAGTGGTGGGCGAGCACGGGGACTCCGAAGTGGTCTTGTGGTCAGGCGCGCGGGTGGGGGGTGTCCCCCTGCGAGACTGGCCGGGCTGGTCGGCCGACCAGGAGCCCCGCATCGCGCAAGAGGTGCGGGAGGCGGGCTACGAAGTTATTCAGCGCAAGGGCGCCACCAACCACGCCATTGGCCTGGTGACGGCCAACCTGCTGCGCAGCATGTTGCGCGGCGAGCGCCGGGTACTCACCGTGTCACGCGTGCAGGAAGGCGCGCTCGGCCTGCATGGCGTGGCACTGTCGTTGCCCACGCTGGTCGGGGTGGAGGGCGGCACCCGCGTTGTGGAGCCGTCCATGACCGACAGCGAGCGCGAGGCCCTGATGCATTCGGCGGATGTGTTGCGTCAGGCCCGTGCCTCGCTGGATGCGGTGTGACCCGGGTCAGAACAGGTTGCCCACGTTGAGCAAGGCCAGCACGCCCAGAGTGGCGAAGATGACCGCGGCAATGCCATGAACCAGGGGCATGGACACCTTCTTGCCGATGGTGTCGCCCAGAAAAACCGCGGGCACGTCCGCCAGCATCATGCCCAGCGTGGTGCCGGCCACCACCGGGATCAGGTCGTGGTAGCGGGCCGCCAGGGCGACGGTGGCGATCTGGGTTTTGTCGCCCATCTCGGCCAGGAAGAAGGCCAGGAAGGTGGTGCCAAAAACGCCAAAGCGCTGCTTGCCGCTGGCGGCATCGTCGTCGGCCTTGTCGGGAATCAGAATCCACCCCGCCATGGCGATGAAGGAGATGCCCACCACCCAGCGAAGCATATCGGGCCCCAATTGGGCCGCAATCCAGACGCCGACCAGGCCGGCCAGTCCGTGGTTCAGGAGAGTGGCGGCCAGAATGCCCAGGATGATGGGGACGGGGCGTTTGAAGGTGGCGGCGAGCAGGAACGCCAGCAATTGGGTTTTGTCGCCCATTTCGCCAAGCGCGACGACACCGGTGGATATGAGAAAAGCTTCCATGAGAACTCCAGGGGCCAGTGAATACCGAAGACCACACGGCATCCCCGGCCCATCCGGAGGCAGTGCGGTCAAAGGTCTTGCCAGGCTGGAAGCTGTTCGCACCATGGCCGTGAGGACCAAGTATGTTGACGCGAACCCCTGCTGTTGCAGGGCGGCTACTCCCCAATGACGAGAGCGGCCCCAGTATAACTTTGGTGGTCACCCGGAGCGTGGGCCCGGGCGAGGGGAAATCCCTATAGTGATATTTGGACGGATAGCTAACCATGCCCCATGAAGCACCACACAAGGAGAAGTCATCCGTGAACACCGTACCGTCTGACATGCTGGCCCTGCAACGTCTGTACCTCTGGGAGAAAACATCGCCCGAACGTGTCGCACTGACCCAGCCCATGGGGGGCGGTGTGACCCAGGATTTCACCTGGGCCCAGGTGGCTGACCAGGCGCGGCGCATGGCCACCCACCTGAAATCTCAGGGCTGGGAGCCCGGTGCCAAAGTGGCCATCCTCTCCAAAAACTGCGCCTGGTGGTTGATGAGTGACCTGGCCATCTGGATGGCGGGTTATGTGTCGGTGCCGCTGTACCCCACGCTGTCGCATGAAACGGTCGCGCAGATATTGACCCACAGCGAAGCGCGCGCCTGCTTCATTGGCAAGCTCGACGGCTGGGAGGGCATGAAGCCGGGCGTACCGGCCGGCATGCCCTGCATCAGTTACCCCCTGTCACCGCCTGACGCCAAAAAGAACTACGAAGGGTGGGACGCTATTTGCGCACGCAACCAGCCCATGCAAGGTCAGGTCACGCGCGATGCCGGGGAGCTGGCCACGCTGATCTACACCTCGGGCACCACCGGTCAGCCCAAGGGTGTGATGCACAGCTTCGGCAACTTTGCGTGGGCGCTGGACACGGGCATCAAGCGCATCCCGATGAACGTCGATGACCGCATGCTCTCCTACCTGCCGCTGGCCCATGTGGTCGAGCGGGTGTTGGTGGAGCACGGTTGGCTTCGCACCGGCCTGCGGGTGTACTTTGCGGACTCGCTGGACACCTTCACGGCGGACCTGCAGCGCGCCCGGCCGACGATCTTCTTTTCGGTCCCGCGGCTGTGGGTCAAGTTTCAGCATGGGGTGCATCACAAGATGCCACCGGCCAAACTCAACCGCTTGCTCTCCATCCCGATCATCGGTGGTCTGGTGCGGCGCAAGGTGCTCAAGGCCCTGGGATTGGACCAATGCACGTTTGCCGCGGGGGGCGCAGCGCCCATGCCCGTGGCGCTGCTGGCCTGGTACCGCCGGCTGGGGCTGCCGGTCAATGAGGGTTACGGCATGACCGAAAACCTGGCGTTGTCGCACCTCACCCTGCCGGGCCAAAACCAGGAGGGAACCGTCGGCCCTGCCTACCCCGGCGTGGAGGTGCGCATTGATGCGCAGACCGGCGAGATCCAGATGCGCAGCCCCGCCTTGATGCAGGGCTACTACAAGGCGCCCGAACAAACCCGCGAGGCCCTGGGTGAGGACGGCTGGCTTCGGACCGGCGACAAGGGGCACATTGACGCGCAGGGCAACCTGCACATCACCGGACGGGTCAAAGACCTCTTCAAGACCAGCAAGGGCAAGTACGTGGCGCCTGCGCCGATTGAGGACAAACTCGTCATGCATGAGGCCGTGGAGGCCTGCGTGGTGACCGGCGCCAACCTGGGCCAGCCGCTGGGCATCGTGATGCTCAACCCTGAAGCGGTGGCGCAGGTGCGTGATCCGGCCGCCCGGTCGGCGCTGGAGGTTTCGCTGGCGGCGCATTTGGAGCGCATCAACGCGACGCTCGACCCGCACGAGCAACTCAAATGCATTGTGGTGGTGACCACGGCCTGGACCGTGGACAACGACATCATCACGCCCACGTTCAAGGTCAAGCGCAACCGCATTGAAGACATCTACGCCAAGAACTACGACGCGTGGGAAGCGTCGGGTCAAAAAGTGATCTGGCAACAGGCCTGATTTACGGCAGCGTCGCCAACCACTCCGCCCAGTAATCGATACAGGCGCGGATTTTGGGCAGGCGGTGGCGCTCTTGCAGCATCACGGCAAAGATCGGTATCGGCGGGCTGATGAACTGGTCTTGCAGCAGAGGCACCAATTTGCCCTCGCGCACCAGTGGCAGGGCATACAGGTCATTCAGCCGCGCGATGCCCACACCATGCAGCACCAGGCTCAGCAGCAAGGCACTGTTGTCCGTGCGGGTGTGGCCCTTGATTTGCAGTTCTTTGGAGCCTGGCGTGTTGCCCAGCGTCCAGCGGTTCAGGGTCGGGCTGGCGCTGCTGGCAATCAGCCGGTGGCGCTGCAAATCTGCCGCATCGGCGGGCCTGCCAAACGCGGTGAGATAGCCCGGTGACGCGTACAGCGTGCGCCCATGCGTGCCAATCTGGCGTGCCACCAGCGTCTCGCTGTTGGCTGTGCCGCTGCGAATGGCAATGTCAATGCCGTCACGCGCCATATCGACCATGCGGTCATCGGCGCCAATGTCCAGGTGCAGCTGCGGGTAGCGCTGGTACAGGCCGCACAGACTGGGCGCCACAATACATTCGGCCATCAGGGGGCTTGTGCTCAGGCGTACCCAGCCGCTGGGGCCGTTGAGCTTGCCGGTCAGCTCGCTGCCCAGTTCTGCCGTGGTATCGAGCAGGCGCCGGCCATAGGTCAGAAACGTGTCGCCCTCGTCGGTCAGGCTCAGTCCGTGCGTGCTGCGGTGCAACAGGCGCACGCCACAAGCCGCCTCCAGCCGGGCCAGCGAACGCGTGACCTGACTCACCGGCACATCGCGCTCGCGGGCGGCGGCAGACAGGGTGCCGAGTTCGGCAATGCGGGTGAACAGCGCGACGTCATCAAGTTGGAGTTGCATGGGCGGATTTTGCTGTTGTTTTGCAATTAGTGCAAAACCAATATGAGATATTGGTGGTTTCCGACGATTGCTTAATTCAATAAAGTTCAGTCCATACCCACTTAAGAAGGACTGCACCATGAACTCCGCCTTTGACAACCTGATCCGCCGGGCGCCTGGCCGTAACGCCCGCTCGTCCACCCCAAAATCAGGTGCCTGATCATGCCGACGCTGCAACTCAAAATCTCGCCCTTGCACAACCCCTCACGCTACCGCGCACTGGCGAGCGCACTGACCGATTTGACGGCCTTGCATCTGGGCAAACGCCCGGAGGTCACGGCCGTGATGATTGACGACGTCCCCGCTGCCCGCTGGCATATTGGCGGCCAAGACGTCGCCGGCCCCACCGCCTTTCTGGAAATCAGCGTGACGGCGGGCACCAACACGGCGCAAGAAAAGGCGGCGTTCATTGCCGCCGCATTTGCGGAGTTGCAACGCCAGGTGGGGCAGGGGGCGCCGCTGGCCCACGCCAGTTACGTCATCGTTCGGGAGGTGCCGGCGACCGACTGGGGTTATGGCGGACAGACGCAGGCCGCACGCAAGGTGCGCAACGCTCCTGACTGATGCCCCGCCCCCTGAATTTGAAGCCGTCGCCGCTGGCGGCGTTGCCGTTGCCCAGCCGGTTGGCGTACACAAAATTGGCCAGCTTCACCTCATGGGCGACATAAGGTGCCGCAGACGCCGCGGTGGGAAAGCGTCTGGGCCACACTTTCATCAGGCGGGCGGCGGTCCTGTAGAACAGGCCTTCGATCAGGCGGTTGAACTGCCCTGATTCAAAACCCGTTTGCGCCAGAAAGCTGCTCAGACGTGCCCGCGTGTTGATCTGGTACGTGTCCAGCGCGGGGTTCAGCGCCTGCGCCCATCCGGCAGGGTCTGAGCACAGAGGAAATACTTTTTTGAGAAGGTCCGCTGTCAGCATGGGTTACTCCCCGGTTCTGGTCATGCTGGTTGGTTTGGCGCTTCCATCAACCAGCCCATGACGCGACAATTTGAAACCTGATGGGCGGCGGCGGGTTGACAAATATCAACAGTTTTGCATCGTTGAGGGCCTGTCGCCGGTGTCGGTTACACGCCGATATTGCTATATTTTTAATAGCTGCTTGCGCACGTATCATCTGGGCTACAGCCCTAAAACGCTTAAAAATTCATGCGCTGCCGCCCCATGCACCGGGGAGTTTCGTGACGAGCCCGGCAAACGCTGGCCGACTACTTGCGCGCTTCAGTGCCCTCCTGGGCTTGCCGTGGCGATTCCTGGGGGCCCAGGTTGTTTTGCACGCGCTGCAAGAGCGCCAGCAACGTCTGGTGTTCCTGCGCGCTGAAGCCGGCCACGGCGCTGGCACCCAGTTGCCGGGCCTGCTGCTGCAAGGTGTGCTGCACCGCCTGTCCTTCGGCGCTCAGCGTCAGGCGCAGGTTGCGCCGGTCGGCTTCGTCGGCCTCGGCCAGCAGCAAACCGCGCTCGCGCAGGCTCTTGATCAGGCGTGCCAGCTGCGCCTTGTCGCGCCCGCTGTGCTGCGCCAGGTCGCTTTGCGTGGCGCCGGGCTGGCGGCCAAAGTAGCCCAGCACCTTGCTCTCCATGTGCGTGATGTCATGCGGACCGTCGCGCAGCACCCGGTACTGCTGGGAGCGGTACTGGTGCATGACCGTGTGAATGGACTCCAGCACATCGTCTTCCGGCGAGGTGGGCTTATGGTTGACATTGTCAATTGATTTGTGCATGATAGGAGATATTGTCAACTATTTAACTGTTTACCACCATGACCACAGATACCCCCGTCAGCCGCGTGCAACGTGTGCGCCACGAACTCAAGCGCCGCGACCTGCAGGTCACGCGTGTCGAGACCCTCAGCCCTCACTTCCGGAGCATCACGTTTGCGGGTGAGTCGCTGGGCGATTTCGTCAGCGCGTCGTTTGACGACCACGTCAAGTTCATGCTGGACGCCGAGGGTGCCGAGCCGGTGCGCCGCGACTACACCCCGCGCCGCTACAACACGGCCGCCCGCGAATTGACGATTGAGTTTGCGGTGCACGGCGAGGGCCGTGCGGCGCAATGGGCCGCACACGCCACGCCCGGCCAGTGGGCCACTGTTGGCGGGCCGCGCGGCTCGTTCATCATCCCCACCGATTACGCTTGGCACCTGCTGGTGGGCGATGAAACGGCCCTGCCGGCCATCCACCGTCGCCTGGAAGAACTGCCCGCCGGCACCCGCGCACTGGTGGTGGTGCAGCTGGCCGATGCCGCCGACCGCCGGGACCTGCGCAGTGCGGCCGATGTCAGCGTGCAGTGGGTATCCACAGCCGAGGCCCTGCAGACGACCGTCCGCGCGCTGGATCTGCCGCCTGGCGAAGGTTATGCCTGGTGCGCGGGCGAGGCCAATGCCATGGCCAGCCTGCGCCGCCTGCTGCTTGAGGAGAAGGGTCTCGACCCCAAGGCGATGCGCGTTGCCGCTTACTGGAAGCGCGGCGCCACGGCGCACCACGAAAACCTGGAAGACAAGGCGTGATGCCTGGCGCTCAGGCAAAGTGGTCGAACGACGTGAACGTATTCACCACGGCTTGTCCCTGCGCGTCCACCAGCCGCAGGCCGCGCTCGGCGTCCAGGTGACCAATGCGGGTGACGGCCGTTTGGCTGGTCCGGGCGGCCGAGGCGACGGCGGCGCGGGCCGAGGCGGGGGCGGTGAACAGCAGCTCGTAATCGTCACCACCGGCCAACGCCCAGGTTTGCCATTGAAGTGGTGTTATTTTTGAGTCAAATAGGCCTGTAGCGCTTGTACAGCATGCGTAAGAAGCTATCAAAGAAGTAGCAAGCTCCACCTCCACCGTGGCTCCCACACCGGACTGTTTCAGGAGGTGGCCGAGGTCACCGAGCAGGCCGTCGCTCACGTCAATGGCCGCCGTGGCCACGCCGCGCAAGGCCAGGCCCAGGGCCACGCGCGGGGTGGGGGTTTCCAGCCGCAGGCGGGCGGTTGCCAGCACCGCTTCGGGTACGGACACGCTGCCAAGCAGCACTTCCAGCGCCAACCGCGCGTCACCCAGTGTGCCGCTCACATAGAGGTCGTCCCCCGCTCGGGCGCCGGAGCGCAGCAGGGCTTGTGAACGCCCCTGAACCACGGGCACTTCGCCAAACACCGTGATGCAAATGTTGAGCGGCCCTTGCGTGGTGTCGCCGCCCACCAGCTCACAGCCATGCGCGTCGGCCAGCGCCAACAGGCCTTGAGAGAAGGGCGCCAGCCAGGCTTCGTCGACCCGGGGCAGCGCCAGGGCCAGGGTAAAGGCCAGCGGTTTGGCGCCACAGGCGGCCAGGTCGCTCAGGTTCACGGCCAGGGCCTTGTGCCCCAGAAACTGCGGGTTCACGTCGGGAAAGAAATGACGGCCTTCCACCAGCATGTCGCTGGATATGGCCAGCTGCGTGCCGGGTGCCGGTTGCAGCAGCGCGCAGTCGTCGCCCACCCCCAGCACGGCCTGACGTGCCGGGCGTTTGAAGTAGCGCTCGATCAGGTCAAATTCACCCATGGGCATCAGCCTTTTTGCTCTGATGGCAGCACCGCATCCGGTGTTGGCCAGAAAAAGCTCAGCGGCGCATGGCGCCAGCGCTGCCAGATGACATCGCGAATCTGCGCCCGGGCCACACCGGTCACATTGTGGGCGCGCAGCGCCAGCCGGAAGGCCATGTAAAAGCTCACCCCCAGGTTCAGGGCGCCCACCACCGGCAAGGCCGCCACACACCACCAGAGTGCGGGTTCGCGCACCACGTCCCAGCCAATGGCCGCACACGCCGCGCCCAGTTGCCCGGCCGACAGGGTGACATGGCGCACCTCCAGCCCCAGGCCAAAGAAGGTGGCAAATGCCGGAATCAGCCCCAGCATGAAGCCCAGCGAGATGTTGGACGCAAAGCCTGAAATATTGGCCCGCGTGAACGCCGCCCAACGCTGCGCCCGCTCCTCGCCCAGGAAGGTCGTGATGCGCGGGTTGTAGCGCATGGCCGAGTCCAGCCGGTGCAGCACAAACCAGTTTTCCACCCAGCCCGCAATGATGCTGGAGGCAAACAGCAGCACGCCGGTGAAGGCCGCAAACAGGGCGGTCGGCCCCAACAGCGTGAGCGAGTGAAAGACATACTCGGCGTCCTTGACGTCAATCATCGGGTGGCTGGTGGCCAGCTGGATCGCGCCCGAGATCAGCAGCACGACCGGGAACACCATCAAGACATTGCCCAGCACGGCGGCCACCTGGGAGCGCACCAGGTGGGTGACCTCGTCGGCAAACGCGTCCAGTGCGCCTGGGTTGCTCAAGTCCTTGAGCTTGGCGGCCATGGCGGGCGCTGTCATGGCGGGCTGCTTGGTGGCCAGGGTGAAGTGCAGCAACTGGATCACCAAAAAACTGCCGGCGTAGGCCACACCCGCCCAAAACCCGCCCCAGAAGGCCGACAGACCGAGCGCCATCACGGCGAATTTCATCCAGGTGGTGGCTGCCGTCAAGGCGCCGCCGCCAGCCGCCATGCGCAGCATGGCGCGGTACTCGGCCACGGTACGGGTGATGTAGTGCTCGCCGGTTTCGGAGCTGCGTTCGGCCACTTTGGCCGCCAGCATGGACGAGTTGGAGGCCACCAGCGCCCGCAGGCTGCGCCGCTCCTGGCCCACGGTCACCAGGTGTGACAGCAGCCGCGCGGTGCTGGTGCCCGTGTGCGCCGACATCAGGCAGTCCAGCAGGGCGCGAATGCGCAGCACCCGTTCACGCAACTGGCGCAACTGAAACACCAGGTTGACCGAAATGCCGTGTGCGTCCAGGTGCGTGTACACCGAGGCGGCCGCACTGCGGCAGGCCTCCAACCGCTCGCGACACTGTTGCAGAGCGGCCTGGCGTTCGTCTGTGTCCACGTCGGGCGAGGCCAGGTAGACCTCACGCAGGGTGTCAAAGTCCCGTGTCAGGGCGTGAAACGGGCTGGCTTCGCGCGCCGGTGCGCTCATGCGCAAACGCAATTCGGGCGAGAAGCCGGTGGCCCGGATCTGGCTGGTACAAAAGGTGATGGCTTCGAGCACATTGCCTTGCCATTGCGAGATGGCAGGCCCCAAATCCTCGGCGCCAGGTTTGGCCGGCAAGGCCAGCAAGCCCGCAATTTGGTTCAGCATGGGCTCGTCCAGCGCGGTCAACCACTGGGCGTCAAAGCCCTTGGAGAGCACCAGCGAAAACAGGGCCGAGGCGTCCGCCGTCTCGGGCGTACAGGGCAGCAGTTTCAGGCGAAGGCGTTCGCCAAACTCGCTGGCAAAGGCGCTGCGGGTGGCAAATCCGTAGTCGGCCAACAGGGTAGTGCCGTCAATCGTGTCCACCAGCGCCTGCCACCAGGCCTGCAGGCGCAGACGGGTCTCGGGGCGAGCCAGCAGGGCGTCAAGAAAAAGTTGCACCCGGGCGATCGAGGCAGGCACGGAGGTGGCGTCGCCACGAATCCACTCGACGAGCGCAATCAGCCAGAGGTGCCGCTGCACCATGTCGGCCTGGGGGTCCAGGGCGCTTAGCAGTTCGGGCAGATCATGCAAGCGCTTCATGGGGCGGGCCGTCAATGCAGGGTGCGGGTGCCGCCACTGGCACTCAGGGCGTCCAGCACGAACATGGGCACATCGGTGTCAAACTTTTCGCCATCTTCGGCCACGCAGAAAAAGCTGCCGTGCATGGTGCCGGTGGGGGTACGCAGGCGGGTGCCGCTGGTGTACTCAAAGGTCTGGCCCGGTTTGAGCAGCGGCTGCTGCCCGACCACCCCCAAGCCCCTGACTTTCTCGGTATGGCCATTGGCGTCATTCACGTTCCAGGTGCGCGAGATGAGCTGCGCGGGCACCTCGCCCGTGTTGGAGATGGTGATGGTGTACGAAAACACATACAGACCCTGCTCTGGCGCCGATTGCTCAGCCAGGTAGTGGGGTGCGACTTCAACTCTGAATTGATACTTGGACATGGTGCAATGCTATCCTGAAAGCTTGTGGGACGGACCGCACGCCACCCAATGGACCCGCTTCAAACTCAACCGATTAAAATTCGGCTATGACCTTCCGCATCGCCCCCTCCATTCTGTCTGCCGACTTCGCCCGCCTGGGTGATGAGGTCAAAAACGTCATTGCCGCTGGCAGTGACTGGATTCACTTCGACGTGATGGACAACCATTACGTGCCCAACCTCACTTTCGGCCCCATGATCTGCAGCGCCTTGAAGCCCCATGCCAAAACCGCGGCTGGCGTGGCCGTGCCGATCGACGTGCACCTGATGGTGCAGCCGGTGGACGCGCTGGCAGCGGCTTTTGCCGAGGCGGGTGCTGACTTCATCAGCTTTCACCCCGACGCTTCAGGCCATGTGCACCGCAGCATCCAGGCCATCAAGTCCAAAGGCTGCAAGGCCGGTCTGGTGTTCAACCCAGCCGAGCCGCTGGACGTGCTGGACTGGGTGATTGAAGACATTGACCTGATCCTCATCATGAGTGTCAACCCGGGTTTTGGGGGCCAGAGCTTCATTGATTCCGCCCTGCGCAAGATCGAAGACGTGCGTCGGCGCATCACGGCCAGCGACAAGGACATTCGCCTGGAAGTCGATGGCGGCATCAAGATCGACAACATCCGTCGCGTGGCTGACGCCGGGGCCGACACCTTTGTGGCGGGCAGCGCCATTTTTGGCAAGCCGGACTACAAGGCGGTGGTGGATGCGATGCGGGTCGAACTGGGCGCGTAATTTGCTGGTTTTGTGGCGGGCTTGCCCCGCAACGCACAGGGCTAGGGCGTGCTGAGTTTCGGCAGTTCCAGCGTCACGCTCACCGGGGCGTCCACGCTCGCTGCCAGCGCGGCGCTGCGGGGCGCGACCGAGCGCAGCACCAAGCCGTCACTCACCGTGGTGCCCACAGGGTACGGTTTGGCGGGCTGGCCATCAATCGAAATCAGGGCGTAGCCACGTTGGCTGCGTTCAGCCACCACGCCGGTGAGATTGAATCGGCTGGCAACACTCTCTGCCTGGGCGCTGGGTAAGACCGGCGCCGCAGCTTGTCCGCCGCCCAGCAACCGGGCCATCACCAGCGGGTCGGTCTGCCCCGGTTGGGCAAACGCCACGGGAATGCCGGGGCCTGCAGGGGCAGGCGCCATCCATTTCAATACCCAATACGCCGCACTGGCGGCAGCCAGGGCAGCGACCGTGAAAGTAACAATTCGTAGCCACCAGAGGCTGTACGTGGGAGTCTGCATGGGCCGATTATCATTGAAGCCACCACGATCAATAAGTGACCCCACCCCATGAACGCAATTCCCGTCCCATTGAGCCAACGAGTCCAAAAAGGCTTCACGCTGATCGAGCTCATGGTGGTGCTGTTGATCATTGGCGTGTTGGCAGCGCTGATCGTGCCCAACGTGCTGGACCGGGCCGACGATGCCCGCGTCACGGCGGCCAAAACCGATGTCAACAACCTGATGCAGGCACTCAAGCTCTACCGCCTGGACAACCAGCGTTACCCCACGACCGAGCAGGGCCTGCAGGCCTTGCTGGTCAAGCCCACCGCCGCCCCGGTGCCGCCGAACTGGAAGACTTACCTCGACCAACTGCCCAACGACCCCTGGGGCAAGGCCTATGTGTACATCAACCCCGGCGTCAAGGGTGAGGTGGACGTGATGTCCTTCGGCGCCGACGGTCAGGCCGGTGGCGAGGGCAAAAATGCAGACATTGGCAGCTGGCAGCCGTAAAACCCGAAGCACCGGTTTCACGCTGCTGGAGCTGCTGGTCGTCGTGGCCATCGTGGCGATGGTCTCGGCCGGTGTGGGCCTGGCCATGCGCGACAGCTCTGCGGTGCAGTTGGAGCGTGACGGGCAGCGTCTGGCAGCTTTGCTGGAGTCGGCGCGGGCCCGCTCACGGGTGACGGGCGTGCCGGTGCGGTGGCAAGCCCGTGACGCCGGGTTCCGGTTCGAGGGCCTGGTGGCGTCCGACTTGCCCGCGCAATGGCTGGACCAGGACACCCGCGCCGCGGGTACAGCGGCCGAACCCGGTGGCGTCACCTTGCTGCTCGGGCCCGAGCCCATCATTGGCCCGCAAGAGGTGGTGCTGGTGTCGCGCAGCCAGCCCGGCAAAAGCGTGCGCCTGGCCACCGATGGTGTGCGCCCGTTTGCCATTCAGCCAAACCTGCCATGAAAAGGACCACGACCAGCCTTCACGGCGCGCGGGGTTTCACCCTGGTGGAAGTGCTGGTCGCGCTGGGCATTGTGGCCATTGCCTTGACCGCGGGGTTGCAGGCCACGGCCTCGCTCACCCGCAATGCACAGCGCCAGTCCGACGTGCTGCTGGCCCAGATCTGTGCGGAGAATGAACTCATTCGCACCCGCCTGTCGAAACAAATGCCGGGCGTGGGCGACACCGTGGTGACGTGCGTGCAGGGTGGCCAGACCTTCAGCGTGAACCTGGCCGTGCGGCCCACCCCCAACCCCAATTTTCGTCGGGTCGATGCCCAGGTTCTCAGTGGCGAGTCCTCCATCCTGCGCCTTTCCACCGTGGTGGGGCGCTACTGATGAACCGGCGTCGTCTGCGTGGTTTCACGCTCATTGAATTGCTGGTGGCCATCAGCCTGATGGCTTTGATGGCGGTCTTGAGCTGGCGTGGCCTGGACGGCATGACACGTGCGCAGACCCGCATGCAGCAGCGCGCCGATGACGTGCTCGCCCTGCAGGCCGGGCTGGCGCAGTGGGGCGCGGACCTGGACGCATTGGCCCGGCAGCCCAACACCCCGAGTCTGGATTGGGATGGCCGCGCGCTGCGCATTCTGCGCCGGGGCACCGCCACGCCGGGCGAAGGCCTGCGTGTGGTGGCCTGGTCTCGCCGCCTGGTGGACGGCAGCAACCAGTGGCTGCGATGGCAGTCACCTCCCGTGACGACGCGGGCCGACTTGCAGCAGGCCTGGCAAAAAGCCGCCCAGTGGGCGCAGAACCCGAGCGATGAAGACCGCAAGCGCGAAGTGCGCATCGTGCCGCTGGACCAATGGCAAATCTACTATTACCGCAGCGACACCTGGAGCAATCCGCTCTCCAGCGAAGGCGCCGCCACGGACAACACCGCGGCCGGTGACCTCATGATTCCCGACGGCGTGCGCCTGGTGCTGACGCTGGCGCCGGGCCAAGCCATCAGCGGCACCCTGACGCGCGACTGGCTGAATCCGACCGTGGGCGGTGGCAAATGATGCCGGCAGGCCGTCGCACCCAGCGCGGTGCCGCCATCCTCACGGCCATGCTCACCGTGGTGCTGGTCGCCACGCTGGCTACCGCCGCACTCTGGCAGCAGTGGCGCGGGGTGGAGGTCGAGGCGGCCGAGCGGGGCCGTGTGCAGTCGTCCTGGGTGCTGACCGGGGCGCTGGATTGGGCCCGGCTGATCCTGCGCGAAGATGGCCGCAAGGGCGGCGCCGACCACCTGACCGAGCCCTGGGCCGTGCCCCTGGCGCAGGCCCGGCTGTCCACCTTTTTGGCCGCTGACCGCAGTGATGCGCTCGCGGCGGAGGACACGCCCGATGCCTTCCTGTCCGGGCAAATGGTGGACTTGCAGTCCCGCCTCAACGTGACCAACCTGGTGCAGGAAGGCAAGGTTCACGAACCCAGCCGCCTGGCGTTTGCCCGCCTGTTTGACCTGCTCAACCTGCCCCCCAGCGAACTCAAGGCCATGGCCGACAACCTGCGCCTGGCGCTGGAACCGCAGGGCGAGCAGGGCGCGAGTGCCGCGGCACGGCTGGTGCCGCAGGAGGTGGAGCAACTGACCTGGGTCGGCGTGTCGCCTGCCAGCATTCGCCAGTTGCGCCCCTTCATCACGGTCCTGCCGGTGCGCACGCCGGTTAACCTCAACACCGCCCCGGCCGAGGTGATTTATGCCTGTGTGGCGGGCCTTGAACTGGCGGACGCCCACCGTCTGGTGACGGCCCGAAACACCACCCATCTGGCGTCGCTGGCCGACGCCTCCAAAGTCGTTGGCCATACCGCCACGCCATTCAACGACGCGCAGCACAGCGTCTCCACCCGGTTCTTTGAAGTGCGCGGCAATCTGCAGGTGGAGCAGACCACCGTG
The DNA here is from genome assembly GCF_056521395.1 of Rhodoferax sp. LS1R11. NCBI lineage: Bacteria > Pseudomonadati > Pseudomonadota > Betaproteobacteria > Burkholderiales > Comamonadaceae > Rhodoferax > Rhodoferax sp. LS1R11. Next base: position 44,241 of record NZ_JBWMAW010000002.1, on the reverse strand, counting down.
GTCGAACAATCCGTGGTGCAGCGCGATGGGCTGGATGTCAAAACATTGTCCAAAAAACGGGGTGTGGCCGCGCCGCCTGGCTCTCTACAATGACTTAACAACACCTGCGCATGACCACCCTGATCGTTACCCTCCCTCACGCGCCGTCCGAGACGGGCGCCCTGTATGACTACGTGCTCACGCCCGATGGCAGCACGGTAGGCGAGCAGTCGCGCGTGCCGCTGGGGTTGCTGCCCGGCGTGGCCAGCCGGGGCGGTGAGGTGGTCGCGCTGGTGGCCGCCCCGTATGTGTCCTGGCACCAGGTGTCATTGCCCAAGGGCACGCTCGGCCGCAGCTTGTTCAAGGAAGGCGGCGCCCAGCGCGTGCGCGCCGTGCTGGAGGGCTTGCTTGAAGACCGTCTGCTGGACGATACGGCCCAGCTGCACTTTGCCATCGAGCCGCAGCCGGATGCTGATGCGCCCGTCTGGGTGGCCGTGTGTGACCGGGCCTGGCTGCGTGCCGGGCTGCAGGCGCTGGAGCAGGGCGGCTTGCCGGTCAGCCGCATCGTGCCGGAATTCACGCCGGACATGCCGCTCGACACGCTCCATGTGTTGGGTGAGCCGGACCACGCCCAGCTGGTGTTCAACACCGGCGCCGGTGTCACGGTGTGGCCCCTGTCCAGGGCGTCGGTCACTGCGCTGAAGTGGCCGCAAGACCGGGCCGTGGTCGCCGAACCGGCCGTGGCCGGTCTGGCCGAACAGTTGCTGGGGCGCTCAGTCACCCTGCAACAGGGCGTCCAGCGCAGCCTGCAGGCCGCGGCTTCCCGGTGGGACCTGGCGCAGTTTGACCTGGTCAACTCCAGCCGCGCCCGCACCTGGAAACGTTGGTCCGAGGCATTCACCACCCTGGCCCGGGCCCCGCGCTGGCGCCCGGCGCGGTTTGCCTTGCTGGCCTTGCTGGCCGTCAATGCGCTGGGCCTGAACGCCTGGGCCTGGAAAGAGCAGGCCCTGGTCAGCGCCAAGCGCGTGGCCGTGCGGGACGTGTTGACCACCACATTCCCGGTCGTGCGTGTGGTGGTGGATGCGCCCATTCAAATGGCCAAGGAGCTTGCCGCCTTGCAGCAGTCCAGCGGCTTGGCGTCCGGCCGTGACCTGGAGGCGATGTTAGGGGCTTTTGGGGCTGTAGCCCCGGCCAATGCTGCACCAAGTGCTATTGAATTCGCAGCAGGTGAATTGCGCCTGAAAGGCCTCCAACTCAGCCCCGATGACGTCGCCGCCTTGTCGTTCAAGCTCAAGCCCCAAGGTTATGCGGCCATCGTCGATGGTGACAGCGTCGTGGTCAGGCAGGGAGCGGGCTTATGATGTTGCCATCCCGTCTTCAGGCTCGCTGGAATGAAACATCGCCCCGCGAGCAGCGTCTTTTGCTCGTTGCGCTCGCTCTGGTCGCGGCTGCGCTGGTGTGGTGGGTCGCACTGGCCCCGGCGCTGGCCACCCTGCGCGCCGCTGACAAGCAGCACCAGGCGCTCGATGCCCAGTTGCAGCACATGCAGCAACTCCAGACGCAGGCCCAAACGCTGCAGGCACAGCCCCGCATGGCGTTTGACGAGGCCCGCCGTCTGCTGGAAGCCTCCGTGAAGCCTTTGGGCGCCACGGCGCAATTGGTCGTGGTGGGCGACCGGGTCACGGTCACGCTCAAGGCGATTTCCGCCGACAGCCTGGCGCAGTGGCTGGCCCAGGCTCGCCTGAACGCGCGCGCCTTGCCGGGCGAGGCGCGGTTGACCCGCAACGCCGCTGGCACCTGGGATGGTGCCCTGGTGTTGAACCTGCCCGCACGCTGAGGTCCCTGCCGGTGGCGCGATCCCGTTCTGACTCCAACCCCTCCCCGCCGTGGGCCTGGGCGCTGGCGGGCGCCTTGCTGGGGCTGGTGCTGGCGGTGCTGTTCAATGCCCCGGCACGCTGGCTCACATCGGCTTTGCAGCAGGGCAGCGGGGACCGCGTCCTGTTTCAGGCCACCCGCGGCACCGTCTGGAACGGTTCGACCCAACTGGCCTTGGCGGGCGGCACCGGCAGCCATGACGCCGTCGCCTTGCCGGGCCGGATCAGCTGGGGGATCAAACCCTCTTTGTCAGGGCTGCAGGTGGACCTGCAGGTTGACTGCTGCACCCGGCAGCCCTTGCACTTGAGCCTGCTGCCGCAGTGGGGCGGTGCCAAGGTGGTGCTGGCCGACAGCCTGTCCCAGTGGCCTGCGCAGTGGCTGACCGGCTTGGGCACGCCGTGGAACACCGTGCAGGCTGAAGGTCAACTGGCGGTGTCGACCCAAGGGCTGGAGGTAGCGTGGGCGGCCGGGCGCCTGGTGCTGGCCGGGCGGGCGCAGCTGGATGCCGCGCAAATCTCGTCACGCCTGTCGACCCTGAAGCCGATGGGCAGTTACCGCATCACGGTGCTCGGCGGGGCGACGCCCTCGTTGCAGCTGGAAACACTGGACGGAAGCCTACAATTGTCCGGCGCTGGCCAGTGGGTGGGCTCGAAATTCCGGTTTGACGGCGTTGCCAGCGCCACCCCCGAGCGCCTTGACGCTTTGTCCAATCTCCTGAACATCATCGGGCGCCGAGACGGCGCACGCGCCATCATCAAAGTGGGTTGAATCCGTATGAAATTCCGTGACTTCCGACCCCTGTTTAATGCTACTTATTTGATAGCTTCTCCCGCCCTATTGGCGGGGGCTATAGGCCTTTTTTCTATAAATTCCCAGGCGCAGATCGCGGCGGGCACCCGGGCCGGTGAGCCCGTCACCCTGAACTTCAGCAACGCCGAGATTGACGCCGTGGCCCGCACCATGGCCAGCATCACCGGGTACAACGTGGTGGTGGACCCGCGCGTCAAGGGCACCCTCACCCTGGTGACCGACAAGCCCGTGAGCCGCGTGGTTGCCATGAACCAGTTTCTGGCCGCCTTGCGATTGCAGGGTTTCACCATGGTGGAGTCGGCCGGTTTGTACAAAGTGGTGCCCGAGGCCGATGCCAAGCTGCAAAGCGGCGCGGTCGCGGTGGGCGAGGGCCCCTTGGGTGGTGCGGTGGGCAACCAGATCACCACGCAGATTTTTCGCCTCAACTTCGAGTCGGCCAACAACCTGGTGCCGGTGCTGCGCCCGCTGATCAGCCCCAACAACACCATCAACGTCAATCCCGGCAACAACTCGCTGGTCATCACCGACTACGCTGACAACCTGCGGCGCATGGCGCGCATCATCGCGGCCATGGATGTCTCCAACGCCACGGGTGTGGAGGTGTTGCCGCTCAAACACGCCATCGCGGTGGACCTGGCGCCCCTGGTGCTGCGCCTGGTGGAGTCGTCGGGCGCCGCGGCGCCTGCGGGTCAGGCGGACAGTTCGTTCAAGACCACGCTGATTGCCGAGCCGCGCTCCAACACGCTGATTCTCCGTGCCGCCAACCCGGCGCGCGTGGCCCTGGTCAAGTCCCTGATCGAGAAGCTCGATCAACCCGCCGCGGGTAACACCAACGGCGCCGCCGGCAACATTTACGTGGTGTACCTGAAAAACGCCGATGCCACCAAACTGGCCGCCACCCTGCGCGCGGCCATGTCCGGCGAGGTCCGCACCGCTGCCGCCAGCCCGGCCACGGCGTCAGTTGGCGCGGCGGCAACGGCCAGTGCCGCCACCCCGGCGGCCTCCACCGGCGGCCAGATTCAGGCCGACTCAGCCACCAACTCGCTCATCATCACCGCGCCCGAGCCGCAGTACCGCCAGTTGCGTGCCGTCATCGACAAACTCGATGCCCGCCGCGCCCAGGTGCTGGTGGAGAGCCTGATTGTGGAAGTGAACGCCGACAAGGCGGCCGAGTTCGGCATCCAGTGGCAAGGCCCCCTGGGCAAGAGCGGCGACAGCGTCATTGGCCTGTTGGGCACCAACTTTGGCACGGCGGGCAAAAACATCATCAACCTCGCCACCGGCGCGGGGGCCGTGTCGCCGGGTTCGGGCCTCAATATTGGTGCAGCGATCCGCAGCAACGGGGTGTATGTGCTGGGCTTTCTGGCGAACTTTCTGGAGACCAGCGGCAGTGGCAACGTGCTCTCCACGCCCAATTTGCTGACGCTGGACAACGAGGAAGCCAAGATCGTGATTGGCGAAAACGTGCCCTTCGTCACCGGCCAGTTCACCAACACCGGCAGCACCACCGGCACGGTCAATCCGTTTCAGACCATCGAGCGCAAGGACGTGGGCCTGACGCTCAAGGTCCGCCCGCAAATCAACGAGAACGGCACGGTGAAGCTGGTGATCTACCAGGAAACCTCGGCCGTCAAAGCGGGTACCGAACTGGCCGCCAATGGCCCCACCACCAACAAGCGCACGATCGAGTCGACCGTGCTGGTGGACGACGGCGCCATCGTGGTGCTGGGCGGTCTGCTGCAGGACAAGTACACCGGCAACCAGGAGAAAGTGCCGGGCCTGGGCGATATGCCGTTTTTTGGCAACCTGTTCAAGAGCGAGTCCCGCGCCCGCGCCAAGACCAACCTGATGGTGTTTCTGCGGCCCGTGGTGGTGCGTGACGCACAGGCCACAGACCGGCTGTCGATGGACCGTTATGACCTGATGCGCTCCGGCATGAAAGACGCACAACCCATCCCGAGCCAACTGGTGCCCATCAACGAGGCGCCGCTGCTGCCCGAACTGTCCAACAACAAAGGCCCGGCCTCCGAGGTGATGCTGAAGCGTGAGAGCCCGACGCTGACCTTGCCGCCCGTCAACACGCAGCCTTGACCGGGAGCTTGTCTGCCATGCGTCACCCGCTGCCCTACGCCTTTGCCCGCACCCACCAGCTGCTGCTGGAAGACGATGCCGGCGCGCTCACGCTGTTTGTGCACCCGGATTCGGGCGCCAGCGCCGTCAGTGAGGTGATGCGCAAATACCCCGTGGGCCAACTGGAGTCGCTCGGCGCCCAGGCTTTGATTCAGCGCATCAGCGTCGCCTACGCGCAGGGCGAGTCCAGCGCTGCCGCCGTGGTGAGTGAGGTGGAGAGTGACGCCGACCTGTCCCGCATGATGCAGGACCTGCCCGCGATTGAGGACTTGCTGGAAACCTCGGACGACGCGCCCATCATCCGCATGCTCAACGCGCTGCTCACGCAGGCCGCGCGCGATGGCGCCAGTGACATCCACATCGAACCCTACGAGCGGCATTCGAGCGTGCGCTTTCGGGTCGATGGCACGTTGCGCGAGGTGGTGCAACCGAACCGTGCGCTGCACGCCGCCCTGATCTCGCGTCTGAAGATCATGGCCGACCTGGACATTGCCGAGCGGCGCCTGCCGCAAGACGGCCGCATCTCGCTGCGCATTGGCACGCGGGCGGTGGACGTGCGGGTGAGCACATTGCCCAGCGCCCATGGGGAGCGTGCGGTGTTGCGCCTGCTGGACAAGTCCGAAGGCAAGCTCAGTCTGGAAGCGCTGGGCATGCAGGGCGACAGCCTGGCCCGTTTTCAGCGCCTGATCGAGCAGCCGCACGGCATCATTCTGGTGACCGGGCCCACGGGCTCGGGCAAGACCACCACGCTGTATGCGGCGCTGAGCCGGTTGGATGCCGCACGCAGCAACATCATGACGGTGGAAGACCCGATCGAGTACGAACTCTCGGGCGTTGGCCAGACGCAGGTCAACGCCAAGATTGAACTCACCTTTGCCAAGGCCTTGCGCGCCATCCTGCGCCAGGACCCGGACGTGATCATGATTGGCGAAATCCGTGATTTCGAGACGGCGCAGATTGCCATTCAGGCCTCGCTCACCGGCCACCTCGTGCTGGCCACGCTGCACACCAATGACGCCACCAGTGCGGTGACGCGGCTGACCGACATGGGGGTGGAGCCTTTCCTGCTGAGTTCCTCCCTGTTGGGGGTGCTGGCGCAGCGGCTGGTGCGCAAGCTCTGTGTGCACTGCCACGGTGCCGGTTGCGCGCACTGTGGCCAGACCGGGTACGCGGGGCGCAGCGGCGTGTTTGAACTGCTGGTGACGGATGACGCCATTCGTGCCCAGATTCACAGCCGCGCCTCGGAGGCTGACATCCGCACCGCCGCCCTGGCGGGGGGCATGAAGCTGATGCGCGACGATGGCGAGCGGCTGGTGCAACTGGGCCTGACCTCGCGCGAAGAACTGGTGCGCGTGACGCGCGACTAGCCGTATTGAAAAGCACAGCGCATGCCGGTCTACTCATTTGAAGCCCTCACCCCCGAGGGACAAACCCGCAAAGGCGTGATCGAGGCCGACTCGGCCCGCGCCGCACGCGGCATGCTGCGCAGCCAGGCCATGGTGCCGCTCAACGTCGAAGCTGTCGGCCCCGAGGCTGACCGGCAACAGGGTAAAAGTGGTTCGGGGATTGGCCGCTACAAACGACGCGTTTTCAACGCCACCGGCCTGGGGGTGTGGACACGCCAGCTGGCCGGTCTGGTGTCGTCCGGCCTGCCGCTGGAGCGGGCCTTGACCTCGCTGTCCGATGAAGCCGAGCGTGATGTGGAGCGCCACCTGGTGGCCTCCTTGCGCGCCGAGGTGAACGGCGGCTCCACCTTCGCGCGGGCGCTGTCGCAACACCCGCGGGAATTCACGACCATCTTCATTGCCGTCATCGGTGCGGGCGAGCAAAGCGGCAAGCTGGGGCTGGTGCTGGAGCGCCTGGCTGATGACCTGGAAGAGCAGCAGGCCCTCCAGGCCAAGCTCGTGGGCGCGGCGTTGTACCCGGCCATCGTGACGCTGGTGGCGATTGCCATCGTGCTGTTTTTGGTGACCTACGTGGTGCCGCAGGTGGCCCACGTGTTTGTGGGCAGCAAGCGGGCGCTTCCCATCCTCACTGTGCTCATGATCGGTTTGAGTGACTTTGTGCGCAGCTACGGATGGTTGATGCTGGTCGCTATTATTTTTATAGCTATAGGTGCACGGTACGCCTTGGCTAACGCCGCTTTTCGTGAAAAGTTTGACGCCGCCTGGCTGAACCTGCCCATCCTGGGTAAACTCTCGCGCAGCTACAACACTGCACGTTTTGCCAGCACCTTGGCCATGCTGGCCGCAGCCGGGGTGCCCATTCTGAAAGCACTGCAGGCCGCGGCCGAGACGCTGTCCAACCGCGCCATGCGAGCCGACGCGCTGGATGCGCTGGTGCTGGTGCGCGAAGGTGCACCACTGGCTTCTGCCCTGGCGCAGAAAAAGCGCTTCCCCGGTTTGCTTTCGATGTTTGCCCGCCTAGGGGAACAAACCGGCCAGCTGCCAGTGATGCTGCAGCGCGCCTCCAAACAACTCAGCACCGAGGTGGTGCGCCGCGCCATGCAACTCGCCACGCTGCTGGAGCCGCTGCTGATTGTGGCCATGGGTGTGGTGGTGATGCTGATCGTACTGGCCGTGCTGTTGCCCATCATCCAGCTCAATCAACTGGTCAAGTAAGACGCGTGTCCGTCTATTTGTCATAAATCGTGTGTGCCGGTCAACCCGTGCGTCACCCCAGCGTTGTAGATACAAGCCTGAATGAAATCGGGCCTGCTTGAGTTAGTCGAAGCAGCTGCGACTATCGTTTTTGTTCAAAGAAATATTCATCATGACCTCTATCAAAACTCTCTTCGTTGGCGCCTTGATTTCTGCTGTGGCCGCCGTGTCTTTCGCTGCAGCACCTGCTGCTGACGTGAAGGCTACACCTGCTGTCCCCGCTGTTGCCGCCACCGCAGCGACACCCGCCGTAGCTGCAACGCCTGCGGCGTCTGCCGCCAAGGCCGTGAAGAAGACAGCCGCTAAAAAGCCCGCTGCCAAAAAAGTGAAAAAAGCCGCTGTGGCCAAAAAAGCTGCTGCTGCAGCACCCGCTGCCTCTGCTGCCAAATAAGCAGGCGAACTATAAAAAAGGGGGGCTGAGGAAACTCAGCCCCCCTTTTTTTTGATCGTGCCGTCGTGATGGAAACGATGCGCCTCATCTGTATCAAGGTGAATCAAATTGGAGCAACCTTGTATCAACGCGGGCAACGCAGTCTAGGGTAAAGCCGTTCCCTGGCAACCGTTCCGCGACAACAAACGGCCACCTTGCTCTCTGAAATAGCCTCGTCATCCCATCTCCGCATCGTCGGGCATGCATTTTGCGGTAGGGAATCGTCACGCAGTCACATGCGTGACTTTTTTCAAACAACAATGAGGAGCTTTCAATGAGCAAGATGGTGAAGTATTCAATGCCCAAAAAACTGGTGGCCGTGGCTGCCCTGGCGCTGGTGTCTGGTGCGGCTGTGGCGCAAAGTTCCGTGACCGTGTATGGCAATATTGATCTCGGCTTGTTATTCCAAAATAACGCGGCACCGACGGTGTCCTCTCCACAGGTCTACAACGGCGGCATTTCGCCCAGCATTTGGGGCTTCCGGGGTTCGGAAGATTTGGGCAATGGCTTGAAGGCCAGTTTCAATCTTGAATCACACTTTTCTGCGGACACGGGCGCCTCGGTAGCCCCACTCTTCCGTCGGCAAGCCAATGTCGGACTGTCGTCTGCCACCTTGGGCACGCTGACCTTGGGCACGATGTACAGCCCGGCGGTATTGGCTTTTGCGGCGACCGATCCGCGTGGTCTGCGCGAGAACTTCTCCGGCCTGTATTCATGGGCCTACAACTCGGGCGTGCTGGCCGGTCCCAATACCAACAGCGATGTCGGTGTGTTCATGCACAACGCCATTTCCTATAGCAACACGGTCGGTCCGGTGAACCTTGCCGTGGGTTATAGCGTGGCCGAAAACAGTGCCGTTGGCCCGACAGGTGGCGCCGTGCTGGCACTGGGTGCCAGCTACACCGGCCCGGTGTCTTTGTCGGCCGCTTACCAGACGACCGACAGAGCCAATACGTCGGACCAGCTGAGCGCCATGTATTCCGTGGGCGCGGGCTACACCATGGGCTCGTTGACCGGCAAGCTCAACTACTTGCGTGGCACGAACAAAAATGCCGCAGGCGCGCAGACCAGCAATGTCGAAGTGATTGGCTTGGGCGTGGACTGGAAGCCTGCCTCCAACAACACCGTGATCGCCGCGCTTTATTACGGCAAGGACAAGGACGACAGCACCAACAAAACCACGTCATTCATTTTGAGCGATGAATACGCCTTGTCCAAACGCACCACCCTGTACGGCACCGTGGCTTTTGTGACGACCGACAAAATGGCGAATGGCGGCACCACCGGGTTGATGACCTCGGTGGTGGCGGGCGGTACGCTTGCTGACACCAACGCCACCTTGTTCAACCTGGGTATCAAACACTCGTTCTAGGCGCTGTGGTGAATAAGTGGGGCTAAAGATTGGCCGGGCTTTGCAACATCTACGGTTTGCGAAATCGAAATATATTTCGCCAGCTGTGACCCTTTTGGGCCGGTTTCGCAGGCCTATTGGCCTGCCTTCCTGCCTCATGATCACACCTGTGCCAACAGGCTCTGCCGACCGAGGTAGATGTTGGCCAGCGCCAATTAAGTGAGCGCCCGTGTCGCTTTCTTTAGCAAGCCGCGGTAACTCACATTGCCAAATCCCCACAGGCGCCTAACTACGCCAAAGACATGCTTTATCAGTGAACGGATGCGTGACTTGTTGCGGTTCTTGGCGCGCACCACCTCATCAATGAAGCCTTTGTAGCGGGTCCGATAGTTGGTGAAGTCTTTCGTTTTGGGGCCTTGCTGGCAATCAGTTGTTTCTGGCTGGCATAGGCAGAGTCACTCCTATATGTGGAGATAGATTTTATCAATTGGATATTGATTGTTAATATTTTTATTAACAGCTCGCCGGTTTGTACGATTCAAAAATCACGGTGCAAGGTACTCACGGCAAAGCAGAGATAGCATCATTCACCGATAAGATTACCATTGCAGCTATGAATTTACTATTGGTGAGGCTCTGATGGAGGATAAGTCGACAGTTGCATGCAGCACGGCAGAAGGTGAACGCCGAATTTATTCGGCTCCAGCGCTGGAAAAAGGCTTAGATATCCTCGAGATGCTGTGCCGCAGCGACGGACCTTTATCCCAGAAGGAAATGGCGAAAAAACTAGGTCGTAGCGTGGGCGAAATTTACCGTATGGTGACTTGCTTGGTTGACCGAAATTATGTAGCACAGATCGATGAAAGTACTTACACGATCACCACGAAGCTGTATGAACTGTCGCACATAAATCCTCCGACGCACAGGTTGCTTTTTGAAGCGATGCCGATCATGCAAAGACTGGCCAACGAGCTTGACCAATCCTGCCACCTCACAGTTTATTCCCAAGGTAAGCAATTGGTGCTGGCCAAGGTTGATGCGCCCAGTGGAATGGGTTTTAGTGTTCGAACAGGTTCCGAACTCGACGTGTTGATTTCAGCATCAGGCCGTGTGCTTTTGGCTTTTCAAAATCCTGAAACAACCAGGTTGTGGATTGAAGAATCTATTCAGCGGCGCCCGGATCAATCAGATCCTCAAACAGCTGCGATTCTGGACACGATTCGAAAGATTGGCTTTGAGTCAATTCCCAGCGTGCAAGTGCGCGGCCTATATGCGGTGAGTTTTCCTATTCTTGATACGCAGGGAAAGGCGTTGGCTGCACTGACCGTGCCCTACGCCGAGCGCATTGATCAGAACCAGCGAAAGTCGATCCCGGAAGTGACGGCAGTGCTGGGTACCGCTGCGCGTACGTTGTCGGGAAAAGTAGGTGGAACTGTGCGAGTTAACATGCCTGCATAAAGTCGACAGGCACTGGGTTGCCAGATGACAGCCTTGATGCGTCAGTGTTCAGATGCTATTGCCGAACCTGACCTCAACATGGCAACCACTTCGTCTTCGTTGAAGCCCATTTCGTTGAGCAATTGTTTTGTTTCCCAACCTTTTGGTTGGGAACAACTCCGCAGTGGTAAGTAGGATTCATTGACACGTATTGAGGCACGAATGGCGGCAGTCTTTCCCTCCGTGGGATGCTGCTCGTGCTGAATTAATCCGACTGCGGTTAGATGTTTGTCTCGGGGAAGAGTCTCAAGGGTATGGCACGGCTGAGCTGCGATATCGGCCTTTTGCAATATTTCCAGCCACTCATTGGTAGTCTTATCCGTAAGCGGTGTACCTCTGATTTCAAACCATTGTGTTACATTTTTTGCGCGTGCTGCCACAGAAATAAATCGCGGGTCATTGAGCAGTTCATCTCTACCGGTAACACTCAAGAACGCACTGACCTGTGTATTCGTATTCACAGTGAAGGAAATCCACCCGTCAGCTGTTTTTACAGGTTTGTTGTGAGGGCTCAATAGCCGGAGGTCTCCGGGCGGTCCTACTGGCGGATCAAAGCTATGTTGTGCAAGATGTTCCTGCAGAACAAACGCAGCCATGGTTTCGAACATGGGTACTTCAATCGTGCAGCCAATTCCGCTGGCCTTGTGTTCAACTATGGCGGCAAGAATTGACCCTGCTGCAATTTCTCCCGCAACATGGTCGCAAATTAGCATAGGCACATAGTTGGGGCTTCCATCGCGACGAAGAAAAAGGCCTGCCATTCCAGTTGCTCCTTGAACAACGCTGTCGTAAGTGGGCTGACCCGCGTACGGACCGTCTGTTCCATATCCAGTGATTAAGCAATAAACTTTTTCCGGATAACGACCTCTGATTGTTTCTGCATCCAACCTGAGTTTCTTCAAGGCTTGAGGCCGCATGTTGGCAACGATGACGTCTGCAGATGCAACAAGTCGCTCCATTACATCGCGGGCTTCCGGGTTTTTTAGATCGAGGCAGATGTTGCGCTTTCCCCGATTCAAATGAAGATACGTTCCAGAGTGACTGCCCGTGGGGGATGCCCCGCCAAGACCTCGCATTAGGTCACCTTCTGGGCTTTCGACCTTGATGATCTCTGCTCCATATTGACCTAGTCTCCAGGTGCAGACCGGGCCTACAACGACACTTGTCAGATCCAGCACCCGAATGCCTTTTAAGGGATTAAAGCTCATTGGTTTGCACCTCCATGTCGACAGCGAGCGTTGAACGGTTGTCATAGGCCTGCAATTGCCATCTTGAGTCAATCCTGTTGGCAACCATAGTGATAGGGCTTCCACAAAATAGAGGCGACACATGACGTGCATTGAAGGATGCAGGGGACACGCCTACTTCCTGACGCAGAAATTCAGTCAGTAGTAATGTAGCCAGTCCTCCATTGACGACTAGATCAGGAAAGCCCTCTACGTTGCGTGCATGTGCTCGGTCAAGGTGGATCTTGTGTGAGTTGAATCCAAGAGCCGAGTACTGAAAAAGAAAGGTCTCATCCGGCACCACCGTCTTGACCCATTTCCCAGTCACATTTGCAGAGATATCAGCGCCAGTCGGCGCTGAAGCGCCTTTTGTTGCTGGTAGTAGAAAATACGTTTGAGTTTCAACGAGTGCAGGGGCGGCGTCATCTTGAAGTCGCAATTCATGCTGAATTGTGGCCACCACCATAGGTCCTGTTTTCGTGGTCTTCCGAGTGAGGCTTTGTATTGAGCTGTTACGCATCACCGAAGCGCCAATAGGTATGTCTATCACGTACGCAACCGATCTGCTGCCAAGCATGAGCCGTGGAAGTCCAAGGTCCGGCATCGTCACACCAAGGCCCGGAAAGCCGTCGGCACGCAGTTGCGACCTTCTTGTATCCGCGCCCATCAAGATGAATTGCCATCCCCGCGGAAGTGGAGCACCTTCAACGAAATCATCCGGGTTTAGATTGAGCATCGCTGCGACTCTCCGCACAGATGAAGCACTGCAGATTTCTCGTCGAATAGTGTCCCCTTGTGTTGCAGCAAGAGACAAGTAGTCATGGTTTATTTGATTCATTTGTGAATCCTATCATTCATTGGCGATTCGCAAAACACCGTTATCAGCAAAAAAACGGCATATATCTTAGGGATAACCCCTATATAATTTCATGGGCGAATTTATTGATTCATATGTAAACTTACACGTCGCACCGTTCAGGGCTAAGTAGAGCTCCCAGCCCAATCAAGTGGAGCGACCTCTAATGGCTTTAGCTACTAGAGGGGTTGCAACCTAACCTAAGGAAAGCGCTATGGAATTTAAGTTTCATCACATGAACATTTGCACAGACAACTTGCCCAGATTGACCAAGTTCTACAAGACTTTATTTGAACTGGGAACGATTACCGACAACGCACATACCGTCATCAGTCGAGATCGCGACGACCGTGCATATACGGGCAAGGTTGACTTTTTGACCGATGGGGACATTGAGTTTCATTGGTCGGAGCGTGATCTGGAAACTGGCTTCAAGATGAAGAAGTTCGTTAACCCAATGGGACATGGTCACTTTTGTTTCCGGACCGATGACATCCAGGGCTTCATGCGCAAATGTGATGCCATGGGTATCCGCTATTCGGACTACGGATGCTGGGCTATTCCCGGTTGGCATCAGGTCTTTCTCTACGACCCAGATGGCCATTGCATCGAAGTTCATCAACCCAACGTGTTCTGACTCACTTCACATCATCGAGACAAAACAGCAGGAGACAACATGACATCTATAAACGAAGAAAAAGTAATCGGCATCCATCAAAACGGACGTCGAGATGCACTCAAGCTTATCGCTGGCGTAGCTGCCACAACATTGATTCCGGGTGCAGTACTAGCGCAAAGTGCCGGAAAATTCAATTTTAAAATAGCGATTACCTTGCCTGAGAGCCATCCAACTCCCATCGCATTGAAGGCGGCATGTGCAGAGATTTTGAAAGAGTCGAACGGGCGTTTGAATGTCGAGGTCTATCCAAGTGGTCAGTTGGGTAGTGATACGGATACGCTCTCCCAAGTTCGCTCCGGTGCAATCGATTTCATTTGCACAGCAGGTTCAATCTATGGGAACCTGATGCCTACGGCTGCAATCAATTCGATTGCATTTGCATTCCCTGACTATCCAACCGTTTGGAAGGCTATGGATGGTGACCTTGGCGCGCACATTCGAGCGTCGTTTGATAAGGTCAATTTGACCCAAGTCGGTAGGGTCTTCGACCACGGATTCCGTCAAATCACGCACTCGTCCAAACCAATCAACACCCCTAAAGACCTGGTAGGCATGAAGATCCGAGTGCCCGCAACACCGTTGTGGACATCTATGTTCAAAAGTCTGGATGCATCTCCTGCAACCGTGCCAATCGGTGAACTCTACACAGCGCTTCAGACCAAGGTGGTCGATGGACAGGAAAATGCCTTGCCAACGATTGATGCAGTAAAACTGTATGAAGTTCAGAAATATTGCTCCACCACATCGCATATGTGGGAGTATTTTTCTCTGGTGGGAAACAAGAAAAATTGGAATTCATTGCCCGAAGATTTGAGAGCGATGGCCACTCTAATTTTTGAAGCGCATGCATTGAAGCAACGTGCTGCGCATGAAGCATTGAACTCGACGCTTGAAGCCAAGCTGAAGGGATTGGGTATGCAGTTCAATCGAGTGGAGAGACAGCCATTCCGTGAAACCTTGCAGAAAGCAGGCTACTACGCCGAATGGCAAAAGAAGTTCGGCCCTGAAACATGGTCCCTGCTCGAAAAGTACACAGGAAAACTTGTCTAGCCGACACATTCCAGGAGGTCGGTCAGGCTGGATCGACTCCTACTTGTCTCCCCTGCAGTGTCCCGCTGGCAGTGCAGAGAGATACAACTATCGACAGCAAGTCGATGCAATTGCAAGATTCGCGCATCTGCGAACATTTCATTTGGAGACGCCCCTTTGGACACGTCAAATCTTACTCAGAAGTCGTCAGAAGTTAAAGCGAACGTCCGCGTGGATACCGCGTGGCTTAGGGCCGTCGCAAAAGTTGACCGGATCCTGGCATTCGTAACTGAGGTTCCTGCGGCTATCTTGGTGCTGTTGGAAATTCTGGTGCTGTTTGGTGGAGTGGTGAGTCGATATGCCATCCATCGGCCTCTCACTTGGTCCGATGAACTTGCGTCTGTGATGTTTTTATGGCTCGCGATGTTGGGATCCGTCATTGCATTTCGGCGGTCAGCGCACATGCGCATGACAGCACTTGTAGATATGGCCTCCTCGGAAAGGCGCGCATTTTTAGATCTCTTGGGCGTAGTCGCAGCAGCCACTTTTTTGGTCCTGGTCGGTTACCCAGCCTACGAATTTGCAATGGACGAGGCTATCGTCACATCGCCTTCACTCGAAATATCCAATGCCTGGCGTGCCTCGGCTTTGCCCGCCGGAATATTGCTGATGAGCGTTGCCGCAGCGTTGAAATTAGCTGAGGTTTCCAATTGGAAGCGGTTAGTGTCAGCCTTAGCTGTTTCAGTAGTGGCAGTTGGCGCACTCTATCTAATGAGTCCCGTTTTTCAAGGCCTTGGGAATATCAACCTGTTCATATTTTTTGTTGTCATTGTCGCCATTTTGGTCCTCACCGGAGTGCCAATTGCCTTCGCGTTCGGATTGGCGACATTGGGCTACATAGCGTTGACGACTACTAAACCCACAAGTGTCATTATTGGTCGCATGGATGAAGGCATGTCGCACATCGTGCTCCTCGCGGTTCCACTATTTGTCTTCCTAGGAGTTGTTCTCGAACTTAGCGGTATGGCAAAGGCGATGGTGAGATTCCTCGCATCGTTATTGGGTCATGTTCGTGGCGGCCTTTCCTACGTGCTTGTTGGAGGCATGTATTTGGTTTCCGGAATTTCAGGTTCGAAGGCAGCGGATATGGCAGCTATCGCACCGGTTCTGTTCCCTGAAATGCGCAAGCGAGGCGTTGATGAGGGTGAAATGGTTGCCCTGCTCGCGGCCACTGGAGCCCAGACTGAAACGATTCCTCCGAGCATCGTGCTCATTACCATTGGATCAGTAACAGGAGTTTCAATCGCGGCTTTGTTCTCCGGCGGCTTAGTCCCGGCGTTGGTGTTAGCGGCATTGTTGTGCTTTGTCGTGTGGCTGAGAAACCGCAATGCTGATATGTCAGGTGCTCAACGCGCAACCTGGAGTGAAATCGGACGTGCCTTGCTGGTTGCCAGTCCTGCACTCGCACTTCCTTTCATTATTCGCGCTGCGGTGATGGAAGGAGTAGCCACCGCCACGGAAGTTTCAACCATTGGAATCGCGTATGCACTTCTTGCCGGCGCACTGATCTATCGTCAGTTGGATTACAAAAAACTCTGGCCGGCATTGATCGATACAGCCGCACTGTCTGGCGCAATCTTGTTGATCATCGGAACGGCAACAGGCATGGCCTGGGCTCTTACGCAGTCAGGATTTTCGCGTGAACTTGCGCAATTGATGACGCAGCTACCAGGAGGGGCAGCGGGATTCCTTGCTGTGTCCATCTTGGCATTCATTATTCTGGGTAGTGTGCTGGAAGGGATTCCGGCCATTGTTGTGTTCGGACCGTTGCTGTTTCCGATCGCCAAGCAGTTCGGCATCAATGACGTGCACTACTCAATGGTTGTCGTACTAGCTATGGGTATTGGTCTATTTGCCCCGCCATTTGGGGTTGGATATTACGCAGCATGTGCTATCAGCGGCGTGAGTCCAAGTAAGGGAATGAAGCCAATTGTTGGATACATCGTAGCCCTTATTGTCGGAACGCTAATCGTGGCCGCAATACCCGGTCTATCCACAGGGTTCGGCCGTTAATGGGCGCGTCTAAAACATATTTTGTAACCGGTGCTGCCGGATACATAGGCGGCTCAATAGCCGAAAAAATAATCAAGACTGGGGCCCGTGTACGCGGATTGGTCAGAGGCAGTGCAAATGCAGAGAAACTTTTCGAGTGGGGAATTGAGCCCGTCATGGGCGATCTGAACGATGCTAATTTGCTAATCCATGAGGCAACGCAATCCGATGGCGTGATTAATGCTGCCAGCGCAGATCATCCAGATTCGGTGAATGCGATTTTAAAAGGGTTAGAAGGTTCTGGAAAACCTTTCATCCATACCAGTGGATCAAGCATTGTTGGCGATGACGCCCGTGGTATGAAGATTAGCGAGCAGGTGTACGACGAAGATACACCGCTGATTGTTCAGCCCTTGAAGCAACCACGCCGCGATATTGATGTGATGGTGCTGAGAGCTGCAAAATCCGACGTTCGGTCCATAGTAATCTGCCCGAGTCTCATCTATGGTCAGGGTCGAGGCTTAAATTCCAAGAGTGTCCAAATTCCATTTCTTGTTGAAAACGCTCAGCGCACTGGGTTTGTACAAATTGTTGGGGCCGGGAAGAACGTATGGTCCAACGTACATATCGATGATGTTGTTGACCTTTATTTACTAGCGTTGGCAAAAGCCCCGGCTGGCTCATTCTATTTTGCGGCTAATGGAGAAGCGTCGTTTCTTGAACTTGGAACCGCTATCGCAAAGAGGTTGGGCCTTTCCGAAGTGAATTCGTTGGATCCTGAAGCTGCGGCCAGTCTTTGGGGCATTCCAAGAGCGTATTACTCATTTGGGAGTAACAGCCGAGTTCGGTCGGTGCATGCGAAGCTGGAACTGGGATGGGCACCCCGTCATACATCAGCCGTTGATTGGATTCTCAACTCGATGCCAATCGAATCAGTTGACATTAAAAACTAGAAACGAGAGAAGTATGTTACTTAAAGACAAAGTGTGCGTGATCGTGGGCGCCGCATCTCTACGGAGCATCGGCTACGCAACAGCCCAACTCTTTGCCGAACATGGTGCAAAGGTTGTGGTGGTTGACGTCATGATGGACGAAATGGTGTTGCAAGAGGTCAAATCGTCCATAGAAGCACAAGTAAAAGGACCGATCTCAGTGCATGGCGTACGGTGTGACGTAAGTAGACCTGACGATTGTGAAAACTTGGTTCGTCAGGTCATGGAGCTTCACGGAACAATTGACTGCTTGGTGAATTCTGCCGGAATTGTGCGATCGCAACCGATACTGGAGATCAGCGAAAAAGACCTTGACCTCATGTTTGATATCAATCTAAAAGGGGCCTTCTTTTTGTGCCAAAGCGTTCTTAGAATTTTCGCGGAGAAAAAATCAGGAACCATAGTGAATGTTGCGTCGTTGGCTGCACAACGAGGAGGCGGATTGGTTGGCGGTTCGCACTACGCAGCTTCAAAGGGCGGTATGTTGAGTATGACAAAAAGTATTGCCCGCGAATTTGGCGCATTTGGAATTCGTGCGAATGCTATCTGTCCGGCAATGATTGAAACCCAAATGCTTGATGGACTCTCAGATGAGCGGCTGCGCGGAATCATCGAAGCAATTCCATTGAGGCGAACTGGGACAACGCGTGAGATGGCCGGTGCATGCCTTTTTCTTGCTTCCGAACTTTCCGGTTTTATTACTGGCGCCACCATTGATGTCAATGGTGGTACGCACATCCACTGAAGCTTCAAACATCCACCGTCGAAGGTAAATTCTTCAACCGTCAATGATGCTCACGCCATCAAAAAGGTACTAAAAAATGATTTTGGAAATAGCCGACATTCAGATCAAGCCAGGACAGAACGCAGAGTTTGAAAATGCGGTTCATACCGCTTTGACAACGATATTTCCTAAGGCTAAGGGATTCCTATCCCACAAATTTCATGCCTGTATTGAATCAAAGGATCGGTACGTCCTGCAATTGGCGTGGATGACACTGGAAGACCACACGGTTGACTTCCGGGGATCGGCATTATTTACGGAATGGCGAGCCCTAGTCGGAGCCTACTTTGCTCAAGCGCCGCACGTAGAGCATTTTGAGCTTGTGAGTGCCTCAGAAAAAACTTTAGGGTAAGAGTCAAACCCGTCAAGTCTCTGCAGACCATTGCGTTGGCAGGTTCAAGAGGCTAGTTCACGAGTAAAAAATTATTCGCGGTGTCAAAAGCTCCGCAAAGAAAGGTGAGGAAACCGATGGCACTAGACCAAGAGACATTTCCTCTGCTAATAGACAGCGTTCACAAATTCGTTCGTGATCGGCTGATGCCAGCAGAAGATCATGTGGAGGAGCGTGACGAGGTTCCTTTGGACATCATCTCCGACATGAAAGAACTCGGTTTATTTGGCATATCTATACCTGAGCAGTATGGTGGTATTGGACTTTCCATGTCGCAAGAATGCCAAGTGGCATATGAGTTGGGTCACACGGCACTCGCGTTTCGATCTGTTGTTGGTACAAACATTGGAATTGGATCGCAAGGAATTTTGATGGACGGAACACAGGAGCAGAAAGATAAATATCTGCCTGAGATTGCGTCCGGAGACCTGATTGTTGCATTCGCATTGACCGAGTCAGACGCTGGGTCTGACCCCGCCTCGCTGAAAACATCCGCTGTTCTAACTGGTGAAAATTATGCCATCAACGGAAGCAAGCGATACATAACGAATGCCCCAAGGGCGGGTGCTTTCACATTGATGGCTCGTACAAGTGGAGGCGGTGCCAATGGCATATCGGCGTTTATTGTTCCCGCAGTGACTGATGGAATATCGCTGGGAAGGGCTGACAAGAAAATGGGTCAACGTGGGACTAAGACCTGCGATGTCTACCTGGACAATGTCTTGGTTCCAGAGAAAAACATCATTGGTGGAATTCCGGGCCGTGGGTTTAAAACTGCAATGAAAGTATTGGACAGGGGGCGGTTGCACCTCTCTGCTTTGGCTTGCGGTATGGCGAATCGCATTTTGCAAGAAAGTCTTTCCTACGCACGTCAACGGAAACAATTTGGTCAGCGTATTGGGGATTTTCAACTTATACAGGCGATGCTCGCAGATAGCCAGGCGGAAATATTGGCCGGATGGAGCCTAGTACAAACAGTGGCTAGCCGCTACGAAGAAAAGCCAATTGGACTGTTTGACGCAGAGGTCAGTATGCAGGCATCTTGCGCCAAGATGTTCACCACAGAGATGGTAGGGCGTGTCGCTGATCGGGGCGTTCAAATTCATGGTGGTGCCGGATATATCAATGAGTACAAAGTTGAACGCTTCTATCGTGATGCGCGACTACTTCGCTTGTATGAAGGAACTACGCAAATTCAGCAACTCGTAATAGGGAAGCAACTGATGCGTTCCGAATGATGAGTACTCCGATAAAAAATATGCTGAAGATCAAAAGCAGAGTCGCCGTCATTGAGCTAAATAGCCCGCCACTTAACTGCCTGGGGCAAGCTATTCGCTTGCAGGTAGTTCAAATGATAGGGGCCGCCCTTGCCAATGATTTGGTCCAAGGCATTGTGTTGGTGGGGAATGGCAATACATTTTCAACGGGCGTGGAACTTTCAGGGTACGAAACCGGGTCATACCTTCACGAGCCGGATCTTAACGCGGTCATATCCGCCGTTGAGAAAAGTCAAAAACCAGTTGTTGCTGCCATAGCTGGGATTGCTTCAGGTGGTGGTCTGGAGCTTGCCCTGGCTTGTCATGGACGCGTTGCTTTAGCGACGGCCAAAATTGGTTTTCTGGAAGTCATTTCGGGATTGATTCCATGCGCCGGCGGTACGCAGCGGCTGCCCCGGATGATTGGAGTGGATGCTGCACTCACGATGCTTCTCTCTGGTCAATTGACAAGTGTCATGAACTCTTCATGCTCTGGTTTGTTTAACACTGTTTGCGAGGATGATCTTCTATCTGCTGCAATACAAGATGTGGCTCAATTAGTTGCGTCGAAGGATTCATGGATCAATGTACGGGAGACTCGTCTTGACGCACTAAAAGTACAGGAATGCGTTACGTCGAAGCGATCAAAGCTCAATTATCGTCAGCAGTTGCAGCCCGCGTACGCTGCCGCCTTAGACGCAGTGCTGGCTACCTCGCAATCGTTTGATGATGGGCTGGAGATTGAGCGCGCACTGTTTTTTGGTTTGGCTTCGTCATCCTCATCACTTGCTCTTAGATACCTGATTAATGCCGAGCGTGAGGCGAGTCAATTGCCCTCAGATCTGCACGCTAAGCCACGGAAAGTGGATGTTGTGGCCGTCATTGGTGCTGGAACCATGGGATCGGGTATCGCCATTGCGGCATTGGATGCTGGACTGACTGTTCTCCTGCTGGAGCAAAGCGACGACGCTTTAGGGCGCGCCCTGGATCGAATTAAATCTCATTACCACGAACGTGTGCAAAGCGGAAAGATGCTAATAGCACTTGCAGAAAAGTGCGAGTCACGTTTGATGATGTCGACAGACTGGTCACGTTTGATGGTAGCTGACCTGGTTATAGAAGCTGTCTTTGAGGAATTGGACGTAAAGAGAGACGTCTTCAGAAAGATTGATACATATGCCCGTCGAGGTGCGGTACTGGCAACAAACACCTCCTATCTGGATGTGGATGCCATTGCTGCATTTACCCGGCGTCCCCAAGACGTTTTAGGACTTCATTTTTTCAGTCCAGCCAACGTGATGAAGTTGTTGGAGGTTGTTCGTGGGAAGAACACTTCTGCTGATGTTTTAGCGACAGCGATGGGTTTGGGAACTCGGCTGCAGAAAACGCCAGTCTTGTGTGGTAATTCATTTGGATTTATAGGCAACCGCATATATAACGCGTACCGCCGACAGTGTGAATTTATGTTGGAGGATGGCGTGTGGCCCGAGGATGTCGATCGTGCGTTGACTGACATGGGATTTGCGATGGGGCCCTTCGCGGTGGCAGATCTATCCGGCCTGGACATTGCATGGCGAATGCGCAAGGCACAGGCAATGACGCGGGATCCACGCGAGCGATATGTTTCCATCCTGGATAAGTTGTGCGAACAAGGTCGTTTGGGGCGTAAAACGAGCGCTGGATATTACGCCTACAAGGATGGGAAAAAGGCAGCGACGGCAGATGCGACGGTCCGTACCTTGATCGAGCAAGCCAGCATCGATCGCGGCATTGAACGACGCAGTCTATCTGCACACGATATTCAACGGCGGGCACTTTTGTCGATGGTCAACGAGGCTGCCCTTCTGTTTGCAGAAGGTGTCGCGACAAGAGCCGAGGACGTTGACGTCGTTCTCACACAAGGTTATGGATTCCCTCGCTGGGAAGGGGGGCCTGTCTTCTGGGCCAGACAACAAGATCGCAATGGACTTGAGGAAGAACTGGCACAACTGGCACGTGAGGCGGGCTATGGGTACGAACTGTGCAATTTAGAAATTTTGCTTTAGGAATTTGATAATGAAGAAGAGAAGTGAAGACGCTTTCATCTGCGACGCGATCCGCACCCCCTTTGGCCGCTATGGCGGCGCGCTATCGAACGTGCGCGCCGACGACCTGGGCGCCATTCCGCTGCGCGCGCTGATGTCGCGCAACCCCAACGTCG
This sequence comes from Rhodoferax sp. LS1R11, assembly GCF_056521395.1. Taxonomy (NCBI): domain Bacteria; kingdom Pseudomonadati; phylum Pseudomonadota; class Betaproteobacteria; order Burkholderiales; family Comamonadaceae; genus Rhodoferax; species Rhodoferax sp. LS1R11. Next base: position 22,044 of record NZ_JBWMAW010000002.1, on the reverse strand, counting down.
ATTGGGCTGAGATAACGGACGTATTGTTTGGATGCGCCAACCAGGCTGGAGAAGACAACCGCAACGTCGCGCGCATGAGCAGTCTGCTCGCAGGGCTGCCGGTTGAAGTGCCCGGAGCCACCATCAACCGCCTCTGCGGCTCCAGCCTCGACGCCGTGGGCACAGCCGCGCGAGCCATCAAGAGCGGCGAAGCGCAGTTGATGATTGCGGGCGGGGTGGAAAGCATGAGCCGCGCCCCCTTTGTCATGCCCAAAGCCGAGAGTGCCTTTAGCCGCGCCAACGCGATCTATGACACCACCATCGGCTGGCGCTTTGTTAACAAGCTCATGAAGGCGCAGTACGGTGTGGACTCCATGCCTGAGACCGCTGAAAACGTGGCCATGGACTTTGGTATTGAACGTGCAGCGCAGGACCAGATGGCCCTGCGCTCGCAACTCAACGCGGTGCGTGCCCAACAAAGCGGTTTCTTCGATGCGGAAATCACCCCGGTGACGATTACGCAGAAAAAAGGCGACCCCATCATCGTGACGCAGGACGAACACCCCCGCGCCACCTCGCTGGAGAGCCTGGCCAAGCTCAGGGGCGTGGTGCGCCCCGATGGCACCGTGACAGCCGGTAACGCCTCCGGGGTGAACGACGGCGCTTGTGCCCTGCTGCTCGCCAACGAATCCGCGGCCCTGCGTCATGGCCTGACGCCACGAGCCCGCGTGGTGGGCATGGCCGCAGCCGGCGTGGCGCCCCGCATCATGGGTTTTGGCCCGGCCCCGGCCACGCGCAAGGTATTGGCACTGACAGGTTTGAGTCTGGCGCAGATGGATGTGATTGAGCTCAATGAGGCCTTCGCAGCGCAGGGTTTGGCCGTGTTGCGCGACCTCGGCCTGGCGGATGACGATGCCCGCGTCAACCCGAACGGCGGCGCCATCGCGCTGGGACATCCGTTGGGTGCCAGTGGCGCCCGGCTGATCACGACAGCCGTGAACCAGTTGCACCGCATGGGTGGCCGTTATGCCCTGTGCACCATGTGCATCGGGGTGGGGCAGGGCATCGCCGTCATTGTTGAACGCGTGTAAGCCACTTTTCCGAAGATCACGATCGATGTAGACGGTACATCAATGCAGCAGATGGGTTCTATTTAAAAAAAACGGAGACATTCACTGAACATCAGTAGTGTCCCAACGTTCATCAGAGGAGAACGAGCTGATTGGGCTCGAAATCCGACTCTGAATTTGTCGAGGGTGGCGTAAGTAGTTGATTTATTGGGATAGTTTCAAACATGGACAGACTCAAGATTTGTAGGATTCCATACAGGGTGTGATGCTCAAGATGCAATCGTTTCTTCGCAATGGCGATCAACAGATAGGTGGATATCGCAATCCAGATCTGCGTCTTTACCGCGTTCTCGCTGGTGCCAAAGAACACCTTGATGCGCAAATGCTGCTTAATCCATTTGAAGAACAACTCCACCTGCCAGCGCTGGCGGTACAGGTCGGCAATCAACTGCGGTTTCAATGCGAAGTTGTTGGTCAAAAACACCCGTCGTTTTCCCGTATCGTCCTTGACCGCCACGCGGCGCAGCGTCGTGGGGTAGTCCTTGCTCAAATAGTGCGTCGTCAGCACACCCGTCTGATCGCACAGCACCGCAGTGTTGATTCGATCCACTGGGTGCGAGTAGCGTCGCTTGAATTTGGTATTGCTCTTGGCGCGCGTCACGAAGAAGGCTTGCGCCTCGTGAATGACGAACAGTCGAGCGAAATCCAGATAGCCCCGGTCCATCAGGTAGAAGGCCCCCGGCTCCAGCACCAAATCGTCCAGGACGTTGACCTCGTGGGTCTTGCCATCCGCAATGTGAATGAAGCTGGGGATGCTTCCTCTCAAATCGAGCAAGGTATGCAGCTTGATGGCGGCCTTGGTCGAGCGAAATGGTGCCCACGAAAATACCGACAGACAGAGATCGATGGTGCTGGCGTCGAAGGCATACACCGCCGCGTCGAGCTCCACGCCAAACGGCTCCTTGGCGTACAGCGGTCGTGCAATACCAATCAGGTGCTGGGCGAAGTCCGCATAGATTTGCCACGGGCGTGTAGCGTTCGCATTGACCAGCGTGTTGCGCGAAATCGTTTGGCAACGAAAACCCATGTGATACAGATACCGAGCTTGCGCACGCAGGTTGACTTCGATGTCCCGCAAAGATTCTCGATAGGTCAATTGGGCGAATGCCATCGCGAAGAACTGGTCCAGACACGACAAGTCCTTGACCTTGTGTTCGCCCCGGTGATCGGCAACACAGCGGCGAAACGAACTCAGCGGCCGGTAGACGAGGAGTTGCGCAAATACGAGCTTGCCTTGGTGCATGGTGGGTTTTGGCGGGAATCCGCGAAAAACCCGAAGTCTGACTTTCGACGTTCAAATCGAGACCAGACTCAAGCATCAAATTTATCAGGCAAATCATTAACTTACGACGTTCCGATGTGACAACGTGTGTGACACTACTGAATGAACATCAGAAATAAATTCTGCAGTCAACTCGAGTGCCAGAGAACTTGGACGCCCTCATACTTCACTGCAACTGCGGTCGTCCAAACGGCTGTATTGGCGACTGGATGCGGTGGCAGCAATGGAGATTCGACAGTAACCAATGCTGAGAAGGTCGGCTGTGAAAGCTTCATCGGAACAAAAATCGCCGGCGGCACAGTTCAGTCTGCAACTGCAGTTTCGGCTGGGGACCACGCCCCCTGGTCAACCAACAGCGTTAACAGGTCTTCCGGCCTTTTGCAAAGTCACTGCAACGATGCGGCCATCAGCAGACTCAAACATTGCCGTCGAACTATGGATGCCTAGACAAAATTGGAACGGCCGCTTTCTTGGTACTGGAAATGGCGGCGGAGCAGGTGCTATTTCTTACGGAACCGGTATAGCTGAAGGGCTGAAACGAGGGTTCGCTTCGGCCAATACTGATCTCGGCACTGCGCCTGATTCCAATCTGGCTGTAGACCATCCTGAACGCTGGAGTGACTTTGGTTATCGTGAAAATCATGAAATGACTGTTGCAGCGAAGACACTGATTTCTGCTTGCTATCAGGCTGCTCCACGGACCTCGATATTTTCAGGGTGTTCCACCGGAGGTCAGCAGCCCCTTTCGATCGCTCAACGCTACCCGGAAGATTACAACGGTATCGTGGTAGGCGCGCCGGCAAACAATCGCACACATCTCAAAACGCTGTTTTTGAGTAACATGCAGGCACTAAATGCGCCGGGTGCCATGCTCTCGCAAGCTAAGTTGGACATGGTTACAAGCAAAGTCATACCCGCTTGCGTTGGTAAGGACGGAGGTGCGCCTACAGACAACTACCTGACTGATCCTCGTCAATGCAACTTTGATCCTGAAACGTTGCCAAAGTGCTCGGGAGCTGACAATGACACGTGTCTTACAGCACCACAGTTGACCGCATTGAAAGCGACATGGACCGGGCCGGTTAATCCACGGACTGGGGAGAGAATTTTTTCCGGTCTCCCGTTTGGCTCTGAAAGCGCTGTATTCGGTTTGGCATTCCAAGGCGACACAGTCTCATGGCCGTCCCAGCAGTTTTACTCTTTTAAGTGGGCGCTTGGAGCAAATTGGAATTACACGATGTTCGATTTTGATCACGATATGGATGCGGTGTGATGCACGCCTAGCTTCGTCCCTAAACGCAAACGATGCCAATTTGGCCCAGTTTCAGGCCAATGGAGGAACGCTAATGATGTTCAATGGGACGATGGATCCGGGTGTTCCTTACTCAAGCCCGATTGAGTATGACGAACGTGTGGTTCAGGCACAAGGCGGCGATCTTGCCGGAACTCAAGGTTTCTTCCGTTTTTACCAAGTACCGGGTATGGGTCACTGCAGCAGCATCACAGGCGGCGCAGGTGTAGGCGATTTCGGTCAAGCGTATTCACCCTTCGTTCCAAAAGATCAATCTCATGACATTATCTTGAAGCTCGTTGATTGGATCGAAAAGAAAAACACGCAAGACAGCATCATCGCTACAAAATATACAGATTCATCTGGCACTACTGTCGCGATGGAGCGACCTATCTGTACCTATTCTAAGATTCCAACGTACCTAAGCGGAGACGCCTCAAAGGCAAGCAGTTTTCAGTGTGTCGACGCTCCTCGCAACGGAGTTCCTGTTCCGGCGGCAAAATACCTCAACTGAGAATTTGATGCATCCTTTCCAAGGGAAAAAGCATGAAATTTCAGGTCTTCTCCTATTCCATAAGGTGACAATGTTCATCATTAAGTGCCCCGTGTCGCCCGCGACGGCGCTCTCTTGCCGTCACTATCGGCGAACAGTTCTACAAAAAGTTTTCGCATCCACATGTTGGCAGGATCCCGGTTCAATTTAGCATGCCAAAAAAGATTGATTGCAATATCCGGCAAGCGTGCTGGATGCGGCGATGTAGCGAGACCAAAAGGTACCTCGCATCGCTCTGCGAATCGTTCTGGCAAAGTGGAGATGAGATTAGTTGTTTGAAGGATGTGACCCACGGCAATGAAGTGCGGCACCACCAATCGCATCTTGCGTTTGATGCCTGCACGCTCCAGTAAACCATCCACCTCGCCGTGCCCCGTATTTGCAGCAATGACACCAACATGGTCAAGTTCAGAAAATTGCTTTAACGACATTGGCGATTTGGCTACCGGATGATCCTTGCGAAAGACGCACACATACCTGTGGCGAAACAGTCGGCGTTGAAAGAATCCTGCCTGCAGGTTGGGCAATAGGCCTAGCGCCAAATCGACCGTGCCTGATTCCATGTCTTCCTTCAAGTTTCCGGAGTTAGGCCGCACCGTGCTCACACGCACGTTGGGTGCCAACTTGGACAACGCAACCATCAACGGCGGGATGAAGTACATCTCACCAATATCGGTCATTGCCAATTGGAAATTGCGTGCACTGGATAGCGGGTCAAACGAGTCGCGTGTGGTAAACGCTGTTTGGAGCGCGTTCAGCGCATAAATTACGGGCTCTGCCAAATGCAATGCGTACGGCGTGGGTTCCATGCCCCGTGATGTCCGCAAAAACAGCTCGTCCTTTAGTACGGCGCGCAATCGCTTGAGGGCATTGCTAACGGCTGGTTGCGTCAAGCTTAGCTTTTCGGCCGCAGTGGAGACGCTGCGGTCCAAGAGAAGCTGATTGAAGACAACCAGGAGATTCAGGTCAATTTCTCGCAAGTTCATACAAGCCACCTTTATTCACAACGGTGATTCTAACTATTGGATTTGGTTTATCGACTTATATCTCTCGAATCTCCACAATCACGCCAAACAGGAGACATAGGCATCTGCCTTCAAAATATGGAACTCGTCGTAGAACCCCTTAACGTCCGGCTGAATGTGGAAAGCGGTAGCAATCTGCTGGATGTGCTCCGGGCCAACCAATTGCCGATTTCCTACAGCTGCATGTCTGGACGCTGCGGTACCTGCCGCTGCCGCGTTTTGTCTGGCCAGGTGCGCGACAGCGGCCCCGAAGCCGGGCGCCCCCACGCGGGAAAAGACGACTATGTGCTGGCCTGCCAGGCCGTGTTGACCGACAACTGCACCATCGAATTGCCCGAGGTGGATGAGGTGGTCGTGCACACCGCGCGAATTGTGAAGGGCACGGTCACGGCCATTGAAGAAGCCACCCATGACATCCGCCGCATCCGGGTCAAGCTGGCCAAGCCGATTGAATTCAGCGCCGGGCAATATTCCAGCGTGCAGTTCACTCCCGAACACATCCGCCCTTACTCTATGGCTGGTTTGCATGATGACAGCGAATGGGAATTCCAGATTCGCCGGGTACCCGATGGCCGGGTCACCGCCTTCATTTTTGATGAACTGAAAGTCGGTGCGGCCCTTCGTATCAGCGGCCCGCTGGGCACTGCCTATCTGCGGAAAAAACACACCGGCCCCATGCTCTGCGTGGGTGGCGGCACGGGCTTGGCTCCGGTGCTGTCCATCGTGCGGGGCGCCTTGGCGGCCGGCATGCAAAACCCCATTCACCTGTACTTTGGCGTGCGCAGTGCCCAAGACGTGTACGACGCAGACCGCCTGCAGGCCTTGGCAGCGGCGCACCCGAACGTGATCGTCCACATTGTCGTGGCCACCGGAACTACCGGTTCCGGTCATCGCAGCGGGCTGGTCACCGACGCGATTGAAAAAGACCTCGGGGCACTGGCAGGCTGGCGCGCCTATCTGTGCGGCGCCCCTGCCATGGTGGACGCCCTCAACCTGCTCGTGACCCGCATGGGTGTGGAGTCCGGCCATGTCCACGCAGATGCTTTTTATCCCAGTGGCGTCTGACACGCCCTGAATGCACTGACACCCAGGCAACCAAAGCCAAGCAACTAAAGGAGACAAGCGATGAGTGAAACCAACACCGTGTTCCCCGAGAACCCAACATGGCCGGGCGAGGGAACGAGCCGGGTGCCCTTCTGGGCCTATACCCGCGAAGATTTGTACAAGAAGGAATTGGATCGCCTGTTCTATAACGACCACTGGTGCTATGTCGGACTGGAAGCGGAAATCCCCAACGCAGGCGACTTCCGCCGTACCGTGATTGGTGAGCGCTCAGTCGTCATGGTTCGTGATCCGGACGGTGGGGTCAATGTGATCGAAAACGTGTGCGCCCACCGGGGGATGCGATTTTGCCGCGAGCGCAACGGCCATGCCAAGGACTTCCACTGCCCCTACCACCAATGGAACTACAGCCTCAAGGGCGATCTGCAGGGCGTGCCCTTTATTCGCGGCGTCAAGCAAGAGGGCAAAGTCAACGGCGGCATGCCCAAAGACTTCAAGGTGTCAGACCATGGGTTGACCAAACTCAAGGTGGCAGTACGAGGTGGTGTCGTGTTCGCCTCATTCGACCACGACATTGAACCCTTCGAAGAATTTCTGGGCCCCACCATCCTGAAATACTTTGACCGCGTGTTCGATGGCCGTAAGTTGGAGATTCTGGGCTACCGCCGCCAGCGCATTCCGGGCAACTGGAAATTGATGCAAGAGAACATCAAAGACCCGTACCACCCCGGCCTGCTGCATACCTGGTTCTCCACCTTTGGACTGTGGCGCGCGGATAACAAGTCTGAGCTGAAGATGGACGAACACTTCCGCCATGCCGCCATGATTTCCACGCGTGGGCAGGGCGGCAAGAACGCGGATGTGGTGTCCGGTGTGGACAGCTTCAAGGACCAGATGAAGGTGAACGACCCGCGCTTGCTGGACATCGTGCCGGAACCCTGGTGGGGCGGCCCCACGGCGGTGATGACCACGATCTTCCCGAGCGTGATCATCCAGCAGCAGGTCAACAGCGTTTCCACACGTCACATCCAACCCAACGGCCACGGCTCGTTTGACTTTGTTTGGACCCACTTCGGCTTTGCTGATGACACACCAGAGATGAAGGAACGTCGCCTGATCCAGGCCAATCTGTTCGGCCCAGCAGGCTTTGTGTCTGCGGACGACGGTGAGGTTATTGAATGGTCGCAACAAGGCTTTGAACAAAAGCCGGCGCACCGCACGGTCATCGAGATGGGTGGCTATGACATCGCGGACGCGGACCACATGGTCACCGAGACCCTGATTCGTGGCATGTACAACTACTGGCGCAAGGTGATGGGGGAATAACCATGATGGACTTCAAGACTTACTTCGAACTGCTTAACCTCTACAGCGACTACGCCATGGTTTGCGACTCGTCCGAGTGGGAAAAATGGCCCGATTTCTTTGTGGAGGAGGGCACCTACCGCTTGCAGCCGCGCGAGAACTTCGACCAGGGCCTGCCCCTTTGCCTGCTGGCATTGGAGAGCAAGAACATGATTCGCGACCGCGTGTATGGCGTCAAAGAAACCATGTACCACGATCCCTACTACCAGCGCCACATCGTGGGCACGCCGCGTGTGGTGAAGGTGGAGCGCGGCATTGATGGCGACCGCATCACCTCGGAAGCCAACTACACCGTGATCCGCACCAAGTATGACGGCGACTCCACTGTCTTCAATGTCGGCTATTACCACGATGTCATCGTGCGCACACCGGAGGGACTGAAGTTCCAGTCACGCCTGTGCGTGTACGACAGCGAGATGATCGCCAACTCCATTATTTATCCCATTTAAGGATCAGCCTCATGTCTGAAAACTGGATTGATGCTGCTGCCCTGGCTGATGTGCCCGAGGGGGATGTGATTGGCGTGCAGGTGGCGGGCAGGGAGATTGCTTTGTATGAAGTCGAAGGCGAGGTCTTCGCCACCGACAACATCTGCACCCATGGCCACGCGCGTATGAGCGACGGCTTTCTGGAAGGGCGCGAAATAGAGTGCCCCTTGCACCAGGGTCGATTTAATGTCTGTACCGGTCAAGCCCTGTGCGCACCACTCACCGAGAACATCAAAACCTATTCGGTACGCATAGAAAACATGCGCGTGATGTTGAAGCTCGACTGAAATAACTGGCTGAACGCACCCACTGATTTGACGAATGATTGCGCCACCCTGCGGGGGGCGCTTATACCAATGAGGAGACAAATATGAAATTGCATACCATCGCCAAAACTATTGCCTGCAGCACGACCGCTCTGTGTCTGTCCGTAGCGCATGCCGAGATCAAGATCGGCTTTACAGCGCCCTTGTCCGGACCCGTGGCCGCTGTGGGCCAGGACCAGTACGACGGCTTTATGCTGGGCATTGAAGCCCTGGGGAAAAAACTGGGTGGTGAAGCCGTCACGGTCTTGCGTGAAGACGACCAGCTCAAGCCCGAGCTGGGCAACCAGATTGCACGCAAGCTGATTGACCGCGACAAGGTGGACGCCATTGTGGGCTTGGGATTCTCCAATGTGCTGATGGCCAGTCTGCCGCGAATTGTGGAGTCAGGCACCGTAGCCATTGCCACCAATGCGGGTCCGTCCCCACTGGCCGGTGCTGGCTGCCTGCCCAATGTGTTCTCCATGTCCTGGCAAAACGACGGTACCGCTGAGGCCATGGGCAAGTATGCTCAGGACAGCGGCTACAAGCGTATTTACCTGATGGCGCCCAATTACCAGGCCGGCAAGGACTATGTCGCCGGCTTCAAGCGCTACTTCAAGGGCCAGGTGCTTGACGAGGTGTACACCCAAGTCAACCAGCCCGACTATGCGGCAGAGATCGCCCAGTTGCAGGCTGCCGGACCCGATGCCGTGTTCGTGTTCTATCCGGGTGGCATGGGCGTGAACTTCGTCAAGCAGTTCAGCCAGGCCGGCCTGGGGAAAAAGGTTCCGCTGCTGTCCGCCTTTACCGTGGACGGCACGACCTTGCCTTCGCTGCGCGATGCAGCCGTCGGCACCATCTCGGGGGCCATGTGGGATGTGGCGCTGAAGACACCGGGCAACGCTGACTTCATTGCCAGCTTCAGCAAGAAGTACGGTCGCGTTCCCAGTCATTACGCGGCTGTTGCCTATGACACGGCCAAACTGCTGGACATTGCCGTGCGCAAGGTCAAGGGCAATACCGCTGACAAGGCGGCATTCGCTGCCGCAGTTAAGTCCGCCGGTGCCGAGCTGAAGTCCATCCGCGGTCCGTTCCGGTTCAACACCAACAACATGCCGGTGCAGAACTACTACGCCTTCCAGACCGTCAAGGAAGGCAGCGAGGTCACAGTCAAGCAGTTGGGCACGCCATTGCCTGGCCACCAGGATGCTTACGTAGCGCTGTGCAAGGCTAAGTGATGTCGGCTTCCCTGCTCATCGCGCAGTTGCTCAACGGCCTGCAGTACGGCGTCATGCTGTTTCTGCTGGCCGCCGGCCTGACGCTGGTGTTCGGGATCATGAGCTTTGTCAACCTGGCCCATGGTTCGCTGTACATGCTGGGCGCCTATGCGGCGGCCGTGGTGGGCGGGTACACCGGCTCTTTCGCACTCGGAGTGCTGGCGGCGGTAGTCACCGGTGTGGTGGTGGGCATGATGCTGGAATGGGTGGCTGTGTCCCGCCTGTACCGGCGTGACCACCTCGACCATGTGCTGGCGACCTTTGGCCTGGTGCTCTTCTTCAATGAAGTGGTACGCATGGTCTGGGGCCCGCAGCCCATGTTTGTCACGCTGCCCGAATCGCTCTCCGGCACGGTCGAATTCATGGGCTTCAGCTACCCCAGCTACCGATTCCTGATCATTGCCGTCGGCCTGGTGGTGGCTGCTGGCAGCCAGTGGCTGATCCACAAGACCCGAGTCGGCATGCTGATCCGAGCCGGTTCGGTCAACCCGCAGATGGTGGGTGCTTTGGGTGTCAACATCGGCCTGCTGAACGCCATGCTGTTCGCACTGGGCTCGGCTCTCGCGGCCCTGGCCGGCGCCATGGCCGGGCCGATTTTGTCGGTGCAAAGCGGTATGGGCGAGCCCGTACTTATCACGACGCTGGTGGTGATCGTGATTGGCGGCATTGGCTCCGTGCATGGTGCGCTCTATGCCGGCATCATTGTTGGCCTGGTCGATACGCTGGGACGCACCTTTTTGCCCATGATCATCCGCGCCTTTGCCGACAGAGAAGTCGCCAACGCCGCCGGTCCCGCCCTTGCCTCCATGCTGATTTACGTGCTGATGGCCGTGATCCTGGCCTGGCGTCCGCAAGGCCTGTTTCCCGCCAACAAGGCCAAGTCATGAAGAACCTGCTACGTCCGGCACAGCTCATACCGGTGCTGTTGCTGCTGGCCCTGGCCGTGCTGCCGCCGGTTGCCACGGCCATGGATGACAACTTCTGGGTGGCCTTCTTTGCCCGCGTCCTGGTCTACGCCATCGCAGCCAGCGCGCTGAACATTGCGCTGGGTTTTGGTGGCCTGGTCAGCCTGGGGCACGCCCTGTTTATCGGCATTGGCATGTACAGCGTTTCGCTGCCAGCTTTCTATGGTGTGTCTTCCGGATGGGTGCATCTGGCAGCCTGTGTGCTGGTGTGTGCCGTGGTGGGCGGCGCGACCGGCCTGATTAGCCTGCGCACCTCGGGCATTGCCTTCATCATGATCACACTGGCTTTTGCACAAATGGGCTACTTCGTCATTGTTAGCCTCAAGCAATATGGCGGTGACGATGGCATGGGCATTGCAGTTGCCAGTGAATTTTTCGGCCTGCAACTGAACACGCCCATGGCCGTCTACTACTGTGCCTGGGGTGTGTTGGTTGCGTTGACCTGGTGGGTTTTGCGCCTGCGGGCCTCTCCCTTTGGCATGGCTTTGCGCGCCGGTCGCCAGAATGCCCGTCGTGTCATGTCCGTCGGCCTGGCGCTGCAGCGCTACCAGTTGGCCGCCTACACGCTGTCGGCCGTGCTCTGCGGAGTGGCCGGCATGCTGCTGGCCAATCTGAATGCCTATGCGTCACCCAGCAGCATGGCCTGGACGGTGTCGGGCGAGCTCATCGTCATGGTGGTGTTGGGTGGCTTGGGCAGCGTCTTTGGCCCCTTCCTGGGTGCCTTGACCTTTCTCGGAACGGAAGAAGTACTGAAGGCCGCCACCGAGCATTGGATGGCCGTGTTTGGCCTGGCCATTCTGGCGGTCGCCATGCTGGGCAAAACCGGCCTGGTAGGCTGGCTGCAGAACCGCTCCGCCAAGAAAGGCACCGCATGAAAACACTGTTGCAAACAGAAGCCCTGACCAAGCGCTATGGCGCGATCCTGGTCACGGACAAGGTGTCGCTGGACGTGAGGGAAGGCGAACTGCATGCCATCATTGGCCCCAACGGTGCAGGCAAGACCACGTTGATCAACCAGCTGTCGGGCGAGCTGCGCTCGGACAGCGGGCGCATCCGCTTCGGCGATGAAGATGTGAGCGCATTGGGCATCAATGCCCGTGCCCGCCTGGGGCTGGTGCGCTCCTACCAGATCACCTCGGTGTTCGACGAATTCACTGTATTGGAAAATGCTACGCTGGCCGCCCTGGGTGCCCGCACTCATGCCTTCCGGTTCTGGCAATCGCTGCTGGGGGACCGTGAGGCCCTGGCCGCCGCGCAGGAAGGCATAGAGGCAGCGGGCCTCAGCGCGCGCAGCCAGGCGCTGGCATCCGAACTGGGCTACGGTGAGCGTCGCCAACTGGAGCTGGCCATGGCGCTGGCCGCGCGGCCCAAGTTCTTGTTGCTCGATGAGCCCATGGCGGGCATGAGCGTGCAGGAGTCGGCCGCCGTGGTGGCACTGCTGCAGTCGCTGAAGCGCAAGTACACGATTCTGCTGGTCGAGCATGACATGAACGCCGTGTTCGCCCTGGCTGACCGCATCAGCGTGTTGGTGTACGGCCGCCTGATGGTGACGGGCACACCCGAGGAAATCCGTGGCAATGCGGAAGTGCGCGCCATTTACCTCGGTGAAGAGGAGATCGCATGAGTCTGCAACCCCTGTTGAAGGTGACGGGTTTGAAGGCAGGTTACGGCGCCGCCCAGGTGCTGTTTGGTGTGGACCTGTCGGTGGCCGAAGGTGAGGTCATTACCTTGCTTGGGCGCAACGGCATGGGCCGCTCCACCACCATCAAGTGCCTGTTCGGTTTACTGGAGCCCAAGGCGGGTGCAATCGAATTTGGCGGTAAACGCACCGAAGGTCTGCCGTCCCACCAGATTGCCAAGCTGGGTCTGGGCCTGGTGCCGGAAGGCCGCCAGATTTTTCCGAACCTGACGGTGGAAGAAAACCTGGTTGCCACGGCGCGCAGCAATGCCGCCAACGGCCTCAAGCACTGGAGTCTGGAGCGGGTCTACGGCTTCTTTCCGCGCCTGCAGGAGCGGCGCAACAACATGGGCTCACAACTCTCGGGCGGAGAACAGCAGATGCTGGCCATCGGCCGCGCCCTGATGACCAACCCGCGGCTGGTGGTGCTGGACGAAGCCACCGAAGGCCTGGCGCCACTGATTCGCACCGAGATCTGGCGTGCGCTGGGGGAGCTGAAGAATGAAGGCCTGTCCCTGATCGTGATCGACAAAAACCTGGGCCCCTTGCTGGATCTGGCAGACCGCCACTTCGTGTTGGAAAAAGGCTTGGTCGTCTGGTCCGGTACTTCCAGCGAACTGCGGGCTGAGCCGCGCATCGTGCATGAGTACCTGGGTGTTTAAGGCTAGCAAACCCTGCGACTGCGCAGGGAGGAACACATGAGCGACTCCAAGTCCAAAGCCATCGGCATCATTCGCGCGGAGCATCGCGCCCTGGGCGCGGTGATCAACAACATCAAGGCGATGTTGCAAGAGGTGCAAGCAGAGCGCATGGTCATGGATTTCCGGTTGTTTTGGGCCATGGTCTATTACATCGATGCTTTCCCCGACCGCTTGCACCACCCCAAGGAAGACGACTGGCTGTTTGCCTGCCTGAAACAACGCACGCAACTGGCCGATAGCCTGATTGACTCCCTGCAGAGCCAGCACCAGGCTGAGCTGGCAGCGTTGGCGGGCATGCGTCGTGATCTGGGCAACTTCGAAGCCGGGGTACTCGGCAGTCTGGAAGCCTTGCAGGCCACCGTTGCCGCCTACGCTGACTTCACCTGGAAGCATTTGCGTGCGGAGGAAAACGAACTCCTCCCGCTGGCAGAAGCTCACTTGCTGGCGTCAGACTGGGACGCGATTGCCCATGCCTTTGCGCAAAACGCAGACCCACTGATGGGCTCAACAGACAAAACGTTGTTTGACGCCTTGTTTCACGACATCGTCAACCGCACACCCGCGCCCCTTGGTTTGGGCGCAGCCTGACTTATACCGGAGAACACACATGGAAGAAAACAACCGTTTTGACACCCTGGGGCGTCTGGAAGACCTGCCGCAGACCTACCGCGACCAACTCACTAAGCGTAATCTAGTTCCCCTATGGCCCAGCTTGCGCGGCGTGTTGCCGCCGAATATCCCGACGCGCAAGACACAGACCACGCATTGGCCCTATAGCGAGATTCGCGAGCTGTTGATACAGGCCGGTGAATTGACACCCATCGAGAAGGCCGAGCGCCGCGTACTGGTGCTGGCCAATCCAGGTCACGGCCTGACCAACATGCAGGCGAGTGCTGCCATGTACCTGGGCATGCAACTGTTGTTGCCTGGAGAGCTGGCGCCGGTGCACCGTCACACGCCCAATGCCGTGCGCATGGTGGTGGAAGGTGACGGTGCCTGGACGCTGGTGGGGGGAGAAAAATGCCCCATGCAGCGCGGTGACCTGATCCTCACGCCCACCGGCCTTTGGCACGAGCACGGCCATGACGGCAAAGACCCGGTGATCTGGCTGGATGTGCTGGACCTGCCCCTGGTCTACTACACCGAAACCTCCTACCACCTAGAAGGCCCCAGCCAGAGCGTCACCGAGGGCCAGGGCTTCAAGGCCTATGCCCGTGGCGGTGTTGTGCCCACCAAGGTATTCCAGCGTTCGGACAAGGCCTACCCCATGCTGCGCTACCCTTGGGTCGATGCCAAAGCGGCACTGCTGTCGCTGGCTGAAGAACAGACCACCTCCGACGCGGTGCAGGTCACCTATGTCAACCCCGAGACCGGCGCCGATGTGGAAAACATCCTGGGCTTCTATGCGCTGATGCTGCGCCCCGGCGAGAGCTTGCGCCTGCCGGCACGCTCGCCCGCCCAAGTGTTTCACCAGATCGAAGGCCAGACTGATGTGCAGGTGGAAACCACCGCCTTCACCCTGGTCGAGGCAGACACCTGCTGTGCGCCCGGCTATACCGCAGTTACCCTGAAGAACCGCTCTGCCACGGAACCCGCCTTCCTGTTTGTGGCGGATGAAGCGCCACTGCACCGCAAGCTGGGTGTGTACGAGAACCGGGGCTGAGTCTCGCCACGCATTCCTGCAGACATCCCGATAGAACCCTTTCAACCTTTTTTGGAAAAACCATGACCCAATACCTGTTTAGCCCCCCATCCGCCATGTCCGCGCCCATTCATGGGCTGGATGCCCGTTTTCCGATCAACCGCCTGTTCTTTGTCGGCCGCAACTACCACGCCCACGCGGTGGAAATGGGCCGTCCGGTGGACAAGTCGGTGGAACGCCCGTTCTACTTCACCAAGGCGCCGCAGACCCTGACGATTTCGGGCAGCACCGTGGCCTACCCTCCCGAGACTAGCAACTACCATTTCGAGATGGAGATGGTGGTGGCCATTGGCAAGGCGGGCTTTCGCGTCAAGGCGGAAGACGCCCACACGCTGATCTATGGCTACGCCGCGGGCCTGGACATGACGCGCCGCGACCTGCAACTGGTAGCCCGCGACAAGGGCCGACCCTGGGACCTGGGCAAAGACGTGGAGCAATCGTCTGTGTGCTCGGAAATCGTGCCCATGGAAGGCGTGATCATTGACAGCGGCGCCATCGCCCTGGAAGTCAACGGCCAGACCAAGCAGTCGTCCGATGTGGACAAGCTGATCTGGAATGTGCGTGAACTGATTGCCGACCTCTCGCTGTTCTACCACCTGCAACCTGGCGACCTGATTTACACCGGCACGCCCGAAGGCGTGGGCCCGGTGGTGGCGGGTGACAAGATCACCGGCCGCGTGGCCGGTGTGGCCGAAGTGGCCCTGACGGTTGGCGCGCCCGAATAGGCCGGCGCGATGAAGCTCTACAACTTCTTTCGCAGCGGCACCTCGCACCGCCTGCGAATTGCGCTCAACCTCAAAGGTCTGAGCTGCGACTACGTGGCGGTGGACCTGCGCAAGAACGAACACCATGGCGCGGCCTTCAAGGCGCTCAACCCGCAGGGCCTGGTGCCGGCGCTGGTGGATGGCGAGCAGGTGCTGACGCAGTCCGTGGCCATCATCGAATGGCTGGAAGAACGCTACCCCACGCCCGCCTTGCTGCCCACCGATGTGAATGACCGGGCCCATGTGCGGGCGCTGGCGGCGTTGGTCGGTTGCGATATCCACCCCGTGAACAACAAACGCATTCTGGACACACTGCGTGCCAGCTTCGGTGCGGATGACGCGGCCATCAACCAGTGGTGCGGCAGATGGATCAGCGATGGTTTTGATGCCTATGAAGCCCTGCTGGCGGCCGACACCCGGCGCGCCGGTTTCAGCTTTGGCAATGCGCCCGGCTTGGCCGATGCCTACCTGATTCCGCAAGTTGAGAGCGCACGCCGTTTCAAGGTGGATCTGGGACGTTGGCCATTCATCATGGCAGTGGAAGCGAACTGCAATGCCCTGGAGGCTTTCCAGCGCGCAGCACCCATGGCGCAACCGGACGCATCGTAATTGACATAGCATCAGCCACTTCTTGAAGGACCGGCCATGCAATCCCTCTTCTTTTCTACCCAGGCGGACCGGATTGCACTGGCGCGCCAGCGGTATTTTGAAGAAGGTGAGCTGCTCTCAGGTGTGGTCAGCGAGGCCGTGTTCCAGTCCTGGGCCCGCTGCCTAAGGCTGAAGCAGGACCCGCGCGGGCAGTTGGAGTTCCAGCCGGTGTCCGCCAGTCGGGCGCAGCTGGCCTTGCAGAAGAATCGCCTGCTGCGCGATGCCTGGTTGGCAGAAGCCACTGAGCTCGACGCGGTGCTGGGGGCCACGAATTGCGGCGCCATGCTGACCGACCCCAGCGGGGTATTGATCGGGGCGACCTGCTCACGTCGCGTGCATGAAAAGGTTACGCCGGTGGCGCACCGCATAGGCGTCAACTTCGCCGAAGAGGCCGTAGGAACTACTGCGCCTGGCATTGTCGCGCGCACCGGCAAACAGGCCTCTGTACAGGGGGCTGAGCACTTCTCCGAGAGTGTCAACTTCATGCACTGCGCGGCCGCCCCCATTCGCGACATCCATGGCAATCTGGCCGGTGTGCTGGACATGTCCAGCGAAGGGATTGCCTTTAATTTTGATGCGGCATCTGTGGTGGGCCTGTACGCGTCTTCCATCGAAAACCGTTTGCTGTTATCCCAATCCGGTGAGCACCTGATCGTGCGCTTCCAGATTTCTACGGCTATGCTGGATACGCCCATGGCGGGCCTGATGGGAGTGGATATGCAGGGCCGCATTGTCTGGCGTAACGCAGCGGCGTCCAGGCTATTGGGTATGGCCCCGGACGGCGAGCAGACCGGTTCCAGCAAAGTGGACGAGATTTTGCAAAGCAGCTTTTCGGAACTGGCCTCCAGCCGAGGTGGCTCCCATTCCTTGTTGCGCTTGCCAAACGGATTGCAGGTGCATGTGCGTTGTGAACTGCAAGCGCGCGACGGCCACCGCCAACTCTTTGCTGTTGGCAAGCCATCGCAAGAAACCCCATCGGTGGACATCAGCGCGGACATTTCGTTACCCGGTGTGAGCGTGCCGGAGCAAGACTCAGCGCCGCCTGCAGTCGAGCCACCTGAGCCCGCCAGTCTGCGTGATGCCGATGTGGATTTGATCGCCAGAACGCTGAAAGAGTGCGGTGGCAATGTCTCCGCAGCGGCCCGCAAGCTGCGGGTGTCTCGCGGTCTGATTTACCGCAGAACGCAGGGCGCGTAGACACCTATTGCGCATGGCCTGCGGACTTGGCCTGGGTGCTCTTTGGCGCCCCAGTTGTTCTCATATGGAACAACCAGGTACTAGGGAAATCCCGATGTATTTGGAGTGGCGACAAATTTTTAAAGTGCATGTTCGGTGGCGCAGTGTGTGCGCATGGCAAGTGCCACTGGAGACAGCACTTTTAACCACTACCCATTCAAAACGCATGACCATGAATACCGATTCACAAAACCCGAATTCCCCATCCGATGGCTTGCTGGAGCATCTTGAGCGCGCCCTGATTGCCGGTCGCATGAGTCGCCGTGGCTTTATGCGCACAGCCACTGCTGCAGGCTTCTCCACTATTGGACTGAGCGCTTTGGCCGACGAACTGGATGCCATTCGCGCCAACCAAAACGAGCGCAGCGCCAAGCTGCAAGCGGCCTATGACTATGTAGTGGTTGGTGCCGGTTCAGCGGCCTGTGCGCTGGTGGGGCGATTGGCAACGCGCAAGGACGCCTCCATTCTCATGATCGAGGCTGGCGACTGGGACGTGGCGTCTTCGGTGATGGACCCCAGCGTATGGTTCAGCAACCTGGGCTCGGAGCGCGACTGGAAGGACGTTGCCCTGGCCGCACCCAGCACCAACAACCGCGCTATTCCAGAACACATGGGCCGCGTGGTGGGTGGCGGCAGTAGCATCAATGCAACCATTTGGGCACGCCCCTTCAAGGCCGACCTGGAGTTCTGGGCCGATGTCAGTGGCGATCGCGCCTGGGGCTACGAGTCCGGGCTGGAAATCTACCGTCGCATGGAAAACTGGCAGGGCGCACCGGACGCCCGTTACCGCGGCAAAAACGGCCCCGTATGGTGCCAGCCGGCCAATAACCCGCACCCCGTGGCACCCGCCATGCTGGAGGCTTGCCGTGCCCTGGGCTACCCGGTGTTTTCCGACCAAAATGGCGTGCGTGAAGAAGGCGGCATTGGCTTCGCGTTGATGAACCAGATCATCCGTGATGGCCGCCGCCAGAGCATGGCCCGCTCCTACCTGTACCCGATTTTGTCGCGTCCCAATGTCACGGTGATCGTCAACACCCATGTGGACCGATTGACCTTTGCCGGCACCAAGGTCACCGGTGTGCAGATCGCCACTGCGGCTGGCCCCAAGAACATCAGCGCCAACACTGAGGTGATTGTCAGCGCCGGCGGCATCAACACGCCCAAGCTGCTGATGCTCAGCGGCATTGGCGACGAGGCCAAGCTGAGCCAGCACGGCATCAAGACACTGGTGAATGCCAAGGAAGTGGGCCGCAACTTCCAGGATCATATCCTGCACGGCGGCTGCATCTGGGAGCCCAAGGAACACATTCCGCACCGCAACAGCGCGGCCAATGCAGCGGGCTTTCTCAAGAGCCAGGCATCTTTGGTATCGCCCGACGTCAACCTGGTGCAGATCGAGCTGCCCTATGCCAGCGATGTGGTCGGCAAAGAGTATTCGCCTCCCGGCACCAGCTGGGCGTTGTGCGCCGGCCTGGTGGCACCCAAGAGCCGTGGCGAGATCCGCCTGAGCTCGGTCAACCCTGCCGATCGCCCGGTGGTCGATGCCCGCTTCATGAGCCATCCTGATGACGTCAAGGCCCTGGCCTTTGGCATTGAGGTGTGCCGCGAGATTGGCAACTCGGCCGCCATGAAAGACTTTGTGAAGCGCGAAGTGGCGCCCGGCAAGAAACTCACCGGCAAAGCCATGGAAGACTTTGTGCGTAATGGCGCCACCACCTACTTCCACCAGTCCGGCACCTGCCGCATGGGCCGGGACGGCGAGGCTGTGGTGGACAGCATGCTGCGCGTGAACGGTGTGCAGGGCCTGCGCATTGCCGACAGCTCCATCATGCCGCGAATTCCCGGCGTGGCCACCATGGCGACCTGCGCCCTGATTGGCGAACGCATGGCCGACATCCTGACCCAGGGCGCCTAAGCCGTGCAGTCAACCCGAATAACCCCGAAGCATTAACCCAAGGAAAACAGCATGGAATCCCAACTCATTATTGACAACCAGACCGTGGCTGCCAAGTCCGGCGCCACCTTCACCCGCAACCACCCCGATAGCGGTGAAGTGATCACCAACGCTGCCGCCGGTGGTGTGGAAGATGCGGTGGCTGCGGTCAACTCGGCCCAGACCGCCTTCCTGAGCTGGCGCAACAGCGCGCCCTCAGAGCGCCGCCGCCTGCTGCTCAAGGCCGCTGATGTGCTGGAATCCAAGACGCCGCAATTCATTGAGGTGATGGCCGCCGAAGTGGGCGCCGCTGCCCTGTGGGCCGGCTTTAACGTGCACTTGGCCGCCAACCTGTTCCGCGAAGCCGCCTCCATGGTCACCCAGATCCAGGGTGAAACCATTCCCACCGACAAGCCTGGTGCACTGTCCATGACCGTGCGTCAGCCCGTGGGCGTGGTCCTGAGCATCGTGCCATGGAATGGGCCCGTGGTGTTGGCCGCCCGTGCCATTGCCTACCCGATTGCCTGCGGCAACACCGTGGTATTCCGTGCATCGGAAGCCAGCCCCAAAACCCATTTGCTGGTGGCCGATGCGCTGGTGGAAGCCGGCTTCCCACCCGGTGTTTTGAACGTGGTGACCAATGCGCCGAAGGATGCGCCGGAAGTTATCGATGCGCTGATCGCGCACAATGCGGTGCGCCGTATCAACTTTACCGGCTCCACCCGCGTGGGCCGCATCATTGCGCAAAAGGCGGCCACCCATTTGAAGCGTTGCCTGCTGGAACTGGGCGGCAAGTCGCCCCAGGTGGTGCTGGACGATGCCAACATCGACGAAGCCGTGAAGGCCGCGGTGTTTGGCTCTTTCCTCTACCAAGGCCAGATTTGCATGTCCACCGAACGCCTGGTTGTGGACGAGGCAGTTGCTGATGAGTTTGTCGCCAAGTTTGCGGCCCGCGCCAAGGAATTGGTGATGGGAGACCCGCGCGTTAACCCTGGTTGCGTGATCGGCCCCATGGTGGCCAGCGAATCGGGCACGCGCCTGAACGCCATGATTGACGATGCCCTGGCCAAGGGTGCTGTCCTGGCGTGCGGTGGTAAGGCGAATGGAGCCATCATGTCGGCGACCATCGTGGACCATGTCAAACCCGGCATGACCATCTATGGCGACGAAACCTTCGGCCCCATCACCACTGTGGTCCGCGTCAAGGGTGTGGAAGAGGCCGTGGCCGTAGCCAACGACAGCGACTATGGACTGTCCGCTGCCGTCTTTGGACGTGATGTGACCCGCGCACTGGGCGTGGCCATGCGCATCGAATCAGGATCGGTGCACGTCAACGGCTCCACCG
Source organism: Rhodoferax sp. LS1R11 (assembly GCF_056521395.1). NCBI lineage: Bacteria > Pseudomonadati > Pseudomonadota > Betaproteobacteria > Burkholderiales > Comamonadaceae > Rhodoferax > Rhodoferax sp. LS1R11. The sequence goes on along the minus strand of NZ_JBWMAW010000002.1, from coordinate 1,315 downwards.
TACAGAACGAAGCGCAGGCCCCGTACGGTGGCACCAAGAACAGCGGCTACGGCAAGTTTGATGGCCGTGCGGTCATCGATGAATTCACTGAACTCAAATGGATCACCATCGAGCCATCGGTGCAGCAGTATCCGGTCTAAATGAAGGTTGATGGTGGGGCGCTAGCGCCCCGCTGTCCATTGCATTCTTTCAGCGCATCGGCTGGTATTGACCCATCGTCCCGAGTCAGGCGAGTGGGTCATATTCTCAAAATAAACAGGAGACAAAAATGAAGACTTGTAACAATCTGAAATGGACCACACTGGCAGCAGCGATCTTGCTGTCCGCCTTGGGTAGCGCCGCACAGGCGACCGAGGGCGGCGGTGGAGTCTATCCCAACGGCAATGAAGGTTACCTGGCCGGCGCATTGCCACCTCCTGGCACCTACTACCTGACCTATGCATCCCACTATGAAGCGTCTACCTTGCGGGACAACAGCGGAAACAAGATTCCCCTGAATTTCAATGTGCAGGCGGATGCCCTTGCCTTGCGAGTAGTTCACGTAACAGAGCGGCAGATCTTGGGTGGACAGTTGCTGTTCCACGCTATCGCACCCTTAGTCAATCTCAAGGTTCAGGTGGGCACTGCCAACGGCAGCACCTCAGGCCTGGCAGATATGGTGTTCGGCACGGGACTGGGCTACCACGCATCAGATAAGCTGCACTATGTGTGGGCTGTGGATGTCACCGCGCCCACAGGCAGCTATGACAGCAGCAAAGTGGCCAACCTCAGCCGGAACTACTGGAATATCGAACCAGTATTCGCCTTGTCCTATGTTCAGCCGAAGGGCTTCAATGGAGATGTGAAAATCATGTATGACTTCAATGGAGTCAACAACACGACCAACTACCGTTCCGGACAAGAGCTCCATGCCGACTATTCCGCAGGATGGGCCCTGGGCAATGGGTGGACGTTAGGTGTGGGTGGTTATATCTACCAGCAGACTACCGATGACCAGCAAAATGGCGCAACCGTTGCCAACAGTAAGGGCAAGGCCTATGCATTCGGCCCTGCCGTCAAATACGACAGTGGCAAGGGTTGGTTTCTAACGGCAAAGTTTGAGCAGGAATATGGCGTAGTGAACCGCACAGAAGGGTCAGGCTTCAAGATCAAGGCCCTACTGCCCTTTTGACCGGTACATTGCACCGCATCCATTTAAGGCAATGCTGATTAAGGTCCACGCCACCCGAGGGTGAAACGTTACATGTCAATGAAACAACAAACCTTGGCGATGGCCGCCGATCAAGGCTCAGGATACGAGCAGTACCGCAAGCCC
>NZ_JBWMAW010000029.1:0-27777 GCF_056521395.1 Rhodoferax sp. LS1R11 | reverse complement strand
TGGCGTGGGCCATGATGTGACGATCAGGGAGCTGGCAGAAACAGTCCAAAACGTGATTGGTTACACCGGGGAGATTGTGTTTGATGCCACCAAGCCTGATGGCACGCCGCGCAAGCTGATGGATGTGGGGCTGCTGAGCCGGGCGGGGTGGACGGCCAGGACCGGGTTTGTGCAGGGGCTGGGGGTGGCTTATGCGGAGTTTTTGACAGCTGCCCAATGAGGATGTCTCCATGAAAGATCTGTCATTCATCATTCCAATTCGTGTCGATACTGAGGACAGGGTCGATAACTGTTTGACAGTATTGCGTTTTCTGCAACTCCATTTCCCGCAGTCTGAAGTGCTGTTGATGGAGCAAGATGCAGAGATTCGTACGAAGCGAATTGTTGAAGCCTTTCCTGATGTCCTCAGGCACTTTGAGCTAAATCCTGGTCGGTTCAGCAAGTCACGTGCAGTTAACGGCGGCGTTGCGCTATCGACTCGCCCGCTGATCTGCATGTGCGACACCGACATACTGCTGCACCCTGATGCACTCCGTGAGGCGTGCCGCATGTTGCGCAGGGGTTTAGGGCGAGTCGTCATACCGCACAACAGGATATTCATGGATGTTTCAGGTGAACTGAAGGCCGAAATATCCAGTTCGCTCGATATGGAGAAGTACGGAAAAACAAGACGTTTTTCCGATGCCCCGTTACATAAAGACATTGCAACTCGTGACTGCAATGGCGGCATTTTTGTCGCCGAAAAATCAGTACTGCAGATATCAGGCGGACTGAACCGAAAAATGATTTCCTACGGTTGGGAAGATACGGAATTCATTCGCCGTTTGGACAAGCTCGGGCAATACACGTTCATGCTGCCCAATTTCAATCTTGTGCATCTGGATCACCGTCGCGGTACTGACTCGAAAATTAACGAGATGTTTGACATCAACCACGCTGAGTTCAAAAAAATAAATGCCATGAACAAAAAGCAGTTGGAGAAGTATGTTGAAACAGATCTCGACATCGCATCGGCCCATGAGCAAGAGAAACGCCCAGCATTGCGGCAACGTCAAGCCATCTTGAATGCGCTTACCTTTCAGCGGATTGCGCACACCTTCAACAAGGTTCGAGTTAATTTGCAGATCAATGGCCTCTCAAAGTTCCTGAACAAATTTGCTAATGCAAGCTGAGGCTTCAAGGCAAGGCAACACGGTGGATACAGAAAAAAAGACCTCGCCCACCTCAGCGCCATCGCTTGGTCAGCAAAGTGTTAGGGCCTTGAAGTGGAACTATCTTGGGGCATTTTCACGCGTGGGACTCCAGTTTGTGATCGGGATTGTTCTCGCCCGCTTACTCGGTCCTGAGTCTTTTGGGGTTGTAGCCCTTGCGTCGCTGGTTTTAGGGCTTGGCGCTCTTTTTGCTGATTTTGGTCTCGCATCTGTACTTGTACAGCGCCACGAAATCACAACGCGGGACATCCGTTACGTCTTCACACTTCAGTCGCTAATTGGCATCGCGTTAACCATAGCCTTAGAAATTGCGGCAGGCTCCATTGCCGATTTTTTCAAACGACCCGATGCTCTGCCGGTACTTCAAGCCCTGTTTTTGACGTTCGCCATCCAAGGCTTGGGGCAGACATCTGCCGCGCTTTTGCGCAGAAAACTTGACTTTCGTCGCTTACAGGTCGCACAGATCGCAAGCTATCTCATAGGGTACGTGGTGTTGGGCTTGCCACTGGCCTTTTTCGGCTTTGGCGTCTGGAGTCTTGTAGTTGCCCAATTGACCCAAACCATCTTCGGCACGTTACTGACCTACAACATGGCCAGACACACGCTCAAGCCATGCATCAAAAATGACAGTGCTGGTTTTTTGCGCTTCGGAGTAAAGGTCACCGCTACAAACCTATGCAATTGGGGGCTGTCTTGCCTGGACAGTGTTGTGCTGGGCCGCACTTTTGGGGCCACGCAACTCGGTCTCTACAATCGGGCTTTTAGCCTCGTGGCAATGCCAACCTACAACATTGTCTCCAGCTTGCAAGGCGTATTGTTTTCAGCAACGGCGCGGATGCAAGACGATGTGACACGACTTAGGCAAACCTACTTAGCCGCACTCGGGGTCATTGGCTTCATCTGCTTACCCATGTTTGGTGTAGTCGCTGCTATTCCCGAAACGATGATTAGTGGCGTGTATGGCGCCAAATGGCTGAGCGCAGTCACCCTGCTCACGCCACTCGCTCTTGCCATGCCTTTCAGTGCATTGATGGGACTTGGCGGCCCTGTCATGACCGGAATGGGCAAGGCCGAGTATGAAATGGGAATCCAATTTTTTAGTCTCACTCTATTTGTGCCACTTTTATGGTGGGCCTCAGGTTTTACGTTGGAGACTGTGGCGTGGGCCGTATTCATCAGCTACGTCATCCGTTTTATTGCGGTGACGCACATAACTCTGGGATTGCTCAAGGGCAGTTGGTTGGCCGTCATTTCCGTGTTGACGGGTCCAGCCGTCCTGGCGGCAATTTGTGCCGCACTTACCTTCGCAGTGGAAACGCAACTCAGCGCCACAACACTGCCTGCGGGTTTACGCCTGTTATTTGTCGGCACCTTTGCGGCGTTGGTGAGTGCCAGCGTGTTCTTGCTTGGTCAACGGTGGCTCGTATCCAAACCTGTTGCCCAGTTGCTGAGGCAACTAACCGCATCTTTGCCAACAGCTGTGAAGAGACTAATCGTCGTATGAGGTACCTTGTATGACGCTTAGATTCACCATGCCACGCGTGCAAGGCAGGGGCGCTGGGCTGGGCAATGAACTCATTCCCTGGGCACGCTCCTTTCTTGCTGCGCAGCTTATCGGCGCCCGTGCGTTGCCCCCAGCCTTTGGATTGAACACCCGTCGCTATTGGCGTCACTTTGGCACGCCACGGCATGACTGGCTTAGCCATAAAGCTATTGAACGCATCCTTCCACGTGTGGAATTTACGGAAGCAGACTACTTGCGCTTTGGTGGTGGCGATTTTGTTGACGCCTTCAAACCCTTCGCCGAAGAACACCAGCTACACCAACGCAGTGGCTACGTGCTGGTGACTGAAGGCATGTGGGGCGGCTACAGACACATTGCCGCCGCTCGCGACTTTGTTTACGCCACGCTCTACCAGAGCCGCTTTGCAGCACGCAATCTGCTGGCAATACGCGCAAGACTGAGCCCCGACAAGATCACCGTCGCCATGCACGTACGCTTGGGCGACTTTGGTGCTGCGACGCCGCAACTGTCCGATTACCAGGGCAAATTCAACGTTGCCCTGCCCTTGCAGTGGTACCGCAACATAGCCTTGTCCATACAAAAACAACTGGGCGATGCCGTACAGTTCCTCGTGGTGTCTGACGGCACACTGGAACAACTGCAACCTTTGCTGGCAGGCTTGAATGCAGTCACTACATCTGACCTGCCTGACTCTGATTGCTCGGACCTACTCGCCTTGGCAAATGCGGATTTGTTGGTGTGCTCTGTATCGTCATTCAGTGCCACTGCAGCCTATTTATCCAAAGCACCTTACCTTTGGTTTGAACCCAATTTGCAAAAGCATCCTGAAGGCTTTTATTCCATTTGGGGCCATGAACCAACTCAAGCGGAAATTGGTAGCCCAACGCAGCGGGCAATAGCCGCAGCGGTTAGGCATAAGGTTGCAGACATCGGTCGCGGCCACACCATAGATATGACTGGTCAAGTTCCAGCCAGCCTCATGACAAGCATTGTGTTGGCAAAAGAAGGGGGTACTTTGCACTGTGACCTCATTCACTATGGCGTCACACCGCTGACAAGTTAGTCCCCGATCATTCGATTTACTCAATCTCTTTCCAAAAAATGCACATCGGACTAGTCGGCCCTATCGCCACCGCAGACATCAAACACCTCCTCACTTGTGAAACGGTGGGGTTGCCGCTGGGGTACTCGGGCGGCCCACTTTTGGCCACATTGATAGGCGAACTGCTTGCCCGTGGTCATACAGTCAGCGCATTCACACTATCAAATGACTTGCCCCTGAAAGCAACAGGCACCGTAACAGCGACCGGAAATAACTTCAGCCTGAGCTACATACCCATGCGCCCAAGGGCATGGCGACCTAACGGCTGGCTACCGGGACGCATTGTTGACCTTTATCGTTTTGAAATTGACCTGCTTCAACGAGCTATCAAAGTCAAAAATCCGGACGTATTGCATGCCCACTGGGTATATGAATTTGCTTTGGCTGCAATGCGCACCAACCTGCCGCATGTCATAACTTGCCATGATTCGCCATACACGATCGCAAAGTTGAACTCTACAAGTCGCCCGACACGAAGCTTATATCGCTGGCTGCGCGTATTGATGGCTCTCAAAACATTCAAACGCGCCAAGATCATCACGGCAGTTTCGCCTTACATGAAAAACGAAGTGCAAGCGTTAACTGCAACGCCCATCCAGGTAGTGCCCAACCCTGTTGACTCCTATGCAACAACGTCAGCAATGGCACGCACAGCCCCAATATCGCCCAATATCGCCATGGTCTGCAATGGGTGGGATGCCCGCAAAAACCCGGAGCCAGGTTTGCTAGCTTTTAGCACGCTCATAAAGGGCAACCCGGGTGCCACCATGCACCTCTACGGCTCAGACTTTGGCCCCGGCCAAACCGCCGAGACCTGGTGCAAAGCAAAAGGTGTCGAACAGAGTATGGTTTTTCATGGAGCCATTCCCCACAAGCAGTTGTTACAAGAACTGGCAACGCATGACCTGCTGTTGCACACCTCCATTGAGGAATCATTCGGAATGGTCATCGCGGAAGCCATGGCGATGGGCTTGCCAGTGGTCGCAGGTGAATCCAGCGGAGCCGTGCCATGGGTGGTAGGCAATGACGGAACCCTTTGCGACGTCACAAACCCTACGGCAATCACCGCTGCGTTGCTGGAAACACTTGAGCCTGTGCGCTACGCAGATCTTTCGATGCGCGGCATTGAGTCTGTACGTCGCAGGTTTACCACTCCGGCGGTGGTGGATCAGTTTTACGCACTGTATGAGCAAGCTGTTCGGCACAGCGCTATTGATGTTGCAAAAACCACTGCGGCGAGGGCTTCAACGTGAATGCATTTGTCTACATATTGCAAGCACTGCCATTTGTGGTAGCCCTACTCTTGGGATTGCTGGTGCCCGTTTTGCTTATCTACTTGCACCGCAGTTTCGTATTTGGTCTTTCACTTGTCATCTTTTCTTTCCTGCTCGACACACTGACATTGGGTGGCGCCGCCATAAACCTGGGCATCAACCTGTTTTCTGCTGATCTGGTCTTTTTACTATTGGGTTTCGCAGCAGCAACACGCTTTTTCCTCGCTGCGGACTGCCCATCTGGAAACAAGTCCTGGTTCTTTTTCGTTGCACTCGTGATGCTGAGTATCCTGACGGGACTGGCCTCTTATGGTCTGAGTGCTGGTGTGCAAGGGCGCTCTTACTTTTACTTCATTGTTGCTGGCAGCTATGCCATGAGCTTCCCCACAACTGAGCAACGCTTGCTGTCGCTATTCAAAGCCTTGGTGGCAAGCACTTTGGTACTTATTGGTATTGCGTTTTACCGCTGGGTTGTTTACTACTTGCCTATTACAAGTCTGTTGCCTCCTGGCGGCACCTACAACATCGACGGCCCCATTCGCGTTATCTACTCCAATCATGCGCTAGTCATTGCGCAGGTTTTGGTTGCTGCTTTTTTCTTTGCTGCCGCATCTCCCAGCTTGGCCTTGATGCGCTTTCTATCACCTCTGCTTTTAAGCATGGTCGTGGTGCTACAACACCGCTCTGTCTGGCTTGCGGCTATGGTCGGCGTATTGGTAAGGATGCTGCTTGGTAAAACCAACAGCGGCTCAGCCCTGAAACAGATGATGGTAGTTGTCGCCATTGCTGCCGTCACAACCGTACCTTTGGTATTTAACGATACGCTCTCGGGAGTCACCCAACAGGTCAGCAACTCCGCTGCAGGTGCCTTGTCCGGTGGTGGGACCGGTGGTGAGCGTCTGCAAAGCTGGGGGGAAATCGTCAAGAACTGGTACAAGGCGGGTGCACGGTCCGTTGTCATAGGGCAAAGTTTCGGCGCAGACAACACTCGTACCGTTGTTGACAGTCGGGGGCAATCCAAGCAGATCAGCTACATCGCTCACAACCTGTATGTTCAAACTCTTTTTAACACCGGACTATTAGGTTTGTTGGCGTATGGACTTGCCAATTTTTACGTACTGGCAGGGCTCTACAAAATATGCAAAACCCCCCGTACCAATGTTCATGCAGAAATACTGCTGGTAATGCTTGCAATGCAAGTGGCCTACTACGTTCCCTATGGAGTGGACTACCTGCAAGCGCTAATTTTTGGCGCAGCGCTTGCCTTTGTCGCAAAAAACAAGGTTCCAGCCACCCAGGGCCTTCGTGGTCAATCCACACTTGCGAGGTACCCGTTATGAGAGCCGTCGGACTTTTAACTGCACTTGGTCTGGCAGGCTCTTTGTTTTCCAGCCCCGTGTGGACATCTGACATTTACGTCGATGCCACCCAAGCGCCCACCAACGTTGTCGGCCCGGTTTATTTTGGCGCGCACTTTCACCGCATTGTTGTATTGCCAACAGAAAAAGCGATCTCAACACAATGGCCAACGATAAAGATTGGAAGCATGAGGCTATGGGACACCGTGACACGATGGGGCGATGTCGCACCTAGCGCTGGCAAGTGGGAATTTACGCGCATGGATACGTTTGTCGACACCGGTGTCAACAGCGGGGCAGAAGTGCTTTACACGCTGGGTTCAACGCCGCGTTGGGCGTCGGCCAGACCTAACGAAAAGTGTCCTTATGGTTTTGGTTGCGGTGCCGAGTCCATTCGTATTGCCCATTGGGAAGAGTATGTTCGGCAAGTTGCACAGCGTTATAGCACTCGCATCTTTGCCTATGAGTTGTGGAATGAACCTTATTTTTCAGATTTCGCGCGAGATGTTGGTAAGCCTGGCTTCTTTACAGGCAGTGTGAAAAGTATGGTCGAAATGGCTAAGACCGCCCGCAAAGTATTGGATGAAGTATCTCCGAGCGCCAAACTTTGTACCCCTGGTTTTGTAAACGGGCCAGACCGCCTGGAGAAATTTCTGGCGGATGGAGGGGCACAGTATGTTCAAGCCGTTTGCTACCATTTTTATGCCGAAGGGACCGACCACTTTGCGAAGCAAATGATTGAGATCAGGGCAATCATGAAACGCCAAGGAGTCGAAAAACTGCCCCTTTGGAACACTGAAACAGGCGTGGACACACTCCTTGCGACCGACCCGCCATCCGGCATTTCAGCGCGTACCCGCGAAGAGGCTATCGCGCGACTGAACCAGCTTCTCATTTTGGGTGCAGCTGCTGGCATTGAAAGGTTTTACTACTACGCCTGGGACAATTCACGAAGCGGGATGGTTGCCGCAGACGGTCAAAAACTTTTTGGCTACGACGCAATGCAAAAAACCCAAGAGTGGTTGATGGCGTCCAAATTCTCCGGATGCAGGAGCAAGGGTCCATTGGTTACTTGCCTTGCAAAAAAAGGTCAAGAACAATCGCTCTTTGTATGGGCAACCAAACCCACTGAAAGCGCAATCGCACTTCCCGCAGGCACCCGAGCCAGAACAGCTGAACGTTTGTTCGGCAACGCACTCTCAATCCCCCTGGCAGTTGCGACAGGCAACGCCAAGATGGCGTTTGATGCGGTACCTGTCCGCTTTCAGTTGGAAAGCACGTTGACCACACCTGTAAGCAAAGCAAGACCATGACTTTTGATACTTCATCACCACAGTTATCCAACCAAATGCGTCTTTGTGTTGTTCTCACCTGCTTCAATCGCAAAGAAAAAACACTTGCCTGTTTTCGGGCGCTTGGTGCCAGCACCCTCCCGCGCTCCATAGCGTTGTCTGCTGTTGTGGTTGATGACGGCAGCACCGATGGCACAACCAAGGCGCTGTCTGAAGAGTTCCCCTGGGTGAAAGTTGTGCGGGGTGAAGGCAACCTGTATTGGGCCCGCGGAATGCACCAGGCGCTAGAAGTGGCGATGCAGTCAGACTACGATTTTTATCTTTGGCTCAACGACGACACCATGTTGTATGCCGATACGATTTCACGCCTTGTCGCTTGCGAAGCGATGCTGCGCGAAAAACATGTCAAGCCAGCCATCGTTGTCGGGAGCACCGTTGATGAACACACCGGGGTGCTCACATATGGCGGAGAAGTTCGCGTTTCAGCGCTTAGAAGAATGCGCTTCTCAAAAATCAAGCCCACTGATGCGGCCCAGCCATGCGAATCCATGAATGGCAACACGGTGCTGGTCTCAAGGCAAGTAGCGCATAGCGTGGGCAATGTAGAGCCCGCGTTCGAACATGCCATGGGAGATACCGACTATGCACTGCGTGCCAATAAGCTTGGTGTGGGGGTATGGGTGGCACCCGGGGTGCACGGAACGTGCAGTGGCAATGCCTTGACAGGCACGTATATGGATACCAATTTGCTTTTGGGCCGCCGGTGGGCGCTGATGATGAGCCGCAAGGGCTTGCCATGGCGCTCCTGGCTTGTGCTGACCAAGCGTCACGCCGGTCCGGCTTGGCCGCTTTACTTTGCCTGGCCCTACATTAGCCTGCTTGCGGGCTTCTACCAGAAAAAGGGCGCGGCAAAGGTATGAAAACCTTGACCTCTCTTGCACCATTTTTCGTGGTTTGGACTTGCCCATGCGAGTAGCAATCGTCACCAATATTCCCGCGCCTTATCGCATACCAATTTACGATCTATTGGCAGCGAGAGATGATTTGGAGCTTTGTGTCTTTTACTTTGCCGGGCGCGAACCTGACCGGGAATGGGATATTGCGCAAGGAAAGTTCAATCAAGTATTTTTGGAAGAAAAATACATCACGGTCAATGGGCGGTTCATTCATTTCAACCCGGACATCTGGAAAAAGCTGAAGGCCTTTAACCCGGATGTCGTCGTCACCACCGGTTTTAACCCCTCACATTTAATAGCGTTTTTTTTTGCAAAGCTGAACGGTGCCAGACATGTATGCATGACAGATGGCACGTTGGCATCTGAGAAAAAACTCAGTTTTGTTCACCGCTTGGTGAGGCGAATTGTGTTCAGAAAATCCACTGCTTTCGTGGGTGCTAGCGATGGTTCGTTTGCTCTTTTTAAAAGCTACGGTATTGCAGCTAAGTCTATTTTCAAGTCTCATTTATGTGCAAACAACGCAGCGTTTTTCAATTCACCCAGTGTTGAGAAGCGATTCGATTTTATTTTTTGCGGTCGGTTCGTCGCGATAAAAAGCCCACTGTTCGCCATCGAGGTTGGGCAACAGGTTTCGCAACGGTTGGGGCGACAGGTATCCATGCTGTTTGTGGGCTCGGGCGATATGGAGCCCGCCATGCGTAGTGCAGCCCTCGCGGCATCGACGGAAGTGGATTGCAAATTTTCTGGCTTTGCACGGCAAGATGAGTTGCCTGGCTTGTATGGTTCGGCGCGAATACTGTTATTCCCCACCCTTTGGGACCCTTGGGGCGTGGTGGCCAATGAAGCGTGCGCTGCGGGACTGCCGGTCCTGGTATCAGAGCACGCCGGTTCGGCGAATGAGCTGGTGCGCAATGGCGAAAACGGCTACGTGTTGCCGCTGCAAATTAAGAGTTGGGTTGATGCCGCCGTTCGGCTGCTCTCTGATGACCATTTGTACCGGGCAATGTCAGCACGCAGCAGGGAGCTTGTGCTGGAGTACAGTTATGAAAATGCGGCTTTGGGCATTTTCAATGCAATAGGGATGGGATGAAAGAAGAAGACAAAAGTAACGAAAAGGCACATCAACGAAAGATTGTTGTTGTTGTGCAGCGGCGTTTGACGCATTACCGCGTGCCCTTCTTTGAATGTTTGCGCGAGGAGCTTTCGCGCCGGGGGGTTCAACTGATACTGGCCCACGGCGAGCCGACTCAAAACGAACGAAAGAAAGATGACGAAGGGGTCTTGCCCTGGGCGGTTCGCCTGCCCACAAAGTATTGGTTTGATGGCAAGCTTTGTTGGCTTGATCATTCAGTAGCGGGGACGCAGCATGATTTGGTCGTATTGACGCCAGAAAACAAGATGTTGTCTAACTTGCCGCAGCAATATGGTGCGCGGGGCAAGCGCGTGGCCTTGTGGGGCCACGGCGCAAATCTGCAAGGTAATCCGACAAGTTATCGTGAAAAGTTCAAGCGCATAGTCGCTCGCCAAGCTGATTGGTGGTTTGCATATACAGACATGAGTCTTCCGCTGATTGAGCGCACCGGCTATCCGCAGAACAGGGTCACTGTTCTGAACAATTCAGTCGATACCGCTGAAATGACAGCCATGCGGCAGAACGTGACGCCATTGGCGCTAAAGCAGCTCAGGGACGAATTCGACATTCAAAGCGACAGTGTTGGCATATTCGTCGGCTCGTTGTACAGCGAGAAACGGGTGGAGTTCATGCTGGAGGCAGCCACAGCCATTCGCGCGCGCTTGCCAGAATTTGAGTTCCTGGTCGTCGGCTCCGGCCCGCAGCAGGCCTTGGTTGAAAACTTTTGTGCTCAGCACAGATGGGCCAAGTACTTTGGTGTACGTAAAGACCAGGCGAAGGTAGATGCGATGGCCTTGGCCAAAGTCATGATCAACCCGGGCTTGGTGGGTTTGGGCATTTTGGATTCGTTTGTATGTGGTGTGCCCATGCTCACCACAGATTGCGGCTTGCACAGCCCGGAAATTGTGTATCTGGAAAACGGGGTCAACGGCTTGATGACGCCCAACACCACAGACGACTATGTTTCAGCCGTTGTGGCGCTGCTCGCCGATGAAGCTTCGCTGGCCAACTTAAAGGTAGGTTGCGAGACGAGTGCCAAGACCTACACCGTTGAAAACATGGCCCGTAATTTTGCGGACGGTGTTTTGGGCTGCCTTGCAGCCCCCGTATACCGAAGGGGGGGCTGATGAAAATTATTGTCGTTCACAACGCGTACCTGCACAAAGGCGGCGAAGACTCGGTCATGGAAGCCGAGGTAGAGCTGCTGAAAAGCCGTGGTCATGCGGTGGAACTCTTCTTGCGCAACAACAACGCCCTGAACGAGATGTCAGCCGCCACTACAGCCGTGCAAACCTTCTGGTCTTCGCCGGTGGCACACGAATTTGAAGAACGGCTGCGGACCTTCAAGCCTGACGTGGTGCATGTGCACAACTCGTTCCCGCTGATTTCACCTGCAATCTACTGGGTGGCAGACCGGCTGGGTGTGCCCATCGTGCAGACGCTGCATAACTTTCGGCTGCTGTGCCCGCAGGCTATGTTTTTGCGTGAAGGCAAGGTGTGTGAAGACTGCCTTGGCAAAGTGCCATGGCGCGGCGCAGTGCGCGGCTGTTACCGTGGTTCAAAGCCAAAGACGGCGCTGTTGGCGGGCATGGTCACCGTGCATCGTGCGGTAGGCACTTGGCAAGACAAGGTGACGCGCTACATCGCGCTCAATGAGTTTTGCCGTAACAAGTTTATTGAAGGAGGCTTGCCTGCGGCGCGCATTCTGCTCAAGCCCAATTTTGTGGACTTTGCTGCACCACCAGCAGGTGTTCGCACAGGCTTTTTGTTCGTGGGGCGCTTGTCTGCCGAGAAGGGGGTTGATGTGTTAGTCGCGGCAGTCAAAACGATGAATGACGTCAGCGTTCGCGTTGCGGGGACTGGCACTGAATCGGAAAAACTACTGAACGTCCGCGGTATTAACGCTCTTGGAGCATTGACGAGCATTCAAGTCAGGGCCGAAATGAGCCAGGCGACGGCGGTTGTCGTTCCGAGCATTTGGTTTGAAACATTTGGCATGGTCGTAGTGGAGTCGTTTGCAGCAGGAACACCGGTAATTGCGAGTCGCATAGGGGTGTTGCCAAACTTAGTAATTGAAGGCAAAACAGGCTTGCTGTTTGACCCCGGCAACCCGCAAGATTTGGCCCAAAAGATGCAGTGGGCCCTGCAGCACCCGGACCAGATGGCGGAGATGGGCCGCAATGCCAGGGCCATCTACGAGGCGGAGTTCACCGCCGATCGCAATTACCAGCAGCTGATAGCTATTTATGACGAGGCCATTGCGGCGGTCAAAACCCAGCCACAACCACGCCTGACCAAGCATTCCCGCCATACTGTGCCTGTGCTTCGCGCGCCCATAGACGCGGTGAACTGGGATGCCGCGCTGGCACGCATTGCGGGCTGGTCCGCCAAGCGCGAAAGCCGCTATGTGTGCATTTGCAATGCCCATTCGGTGGTGACCACACGGCAAGACCCTGCCTTTGGTCGCGTGGTGAAAGAGGCAGACATGGCGACGCCTGACGGCGCTCCCGTGGCGTGGATGATGCGCAAGCTGGGGGTTAAAGACCAGCAGCGCATCAACGGGCCCGACCTCATGTGGCGCTATTGCGCGCAGGCGGCGCAGCGCAACGAGTTCATCTATTTGTATGGCGGCGTGCCGGAGACTTTGGTCATTTTGCAGGCGCGGCTGGCCAAAGAGTTTCCGGGTTTGCGGGTGGCGGGGGCGCATTCGCCGCCGTTTCGCGCCCTCACGCCCGAAGAAGACGCGGCCGACGTGAAGCGCATCAACGATTCGGGCGCTAGCACGGTGTGGGTGAGCCTGGGTTGCCCCAAACAAGAGCTGTGGATGGCGGCGCACCGTGGGCGCATTCAGGCGGTGATGGTGGGGGTGGGTGCAGCGTTTGACTACCACGCAGGCACCATTCAGCGGGCGCCGGTGTGGATGCAGCACGCCGGTCTGGAGTGGTTCCACCGGCTGGCGTCCGAGCCACGGCGTTTGTGGAGGCGCTACCTGGTGACGAACACGCTGTTTGTGCTGGGTGCGGCACGGCAGTTGCTATTAAATAAATAGCTACTAGCGCACGGTACACCTGGGCTACAGCCCTATTTCTTATAAATATTTGTTTTTTGACTCTGGTGTGATGTTTTTATGAAAATTACAGTGATCGGCACCGGCTACGTAGGCCTGGTCTCCGGATGTTGCCTGGCCGAGGTGGGCAACGATGTGTTGTGCCTGGACGTGGACCCGGCCAAGATCAAGACGCTTGAAGCGGGGGGCATGCCCATCTTTGAGCCCGGCCTGCAAGAGATGGTGCAGCGCAATGTGGCGGCCGGTCGCCTGCACTTCAGCACCGATGTCGAAAAGGCGGCGCACTTTGGCACGGTCATGTTCATTGCGGTGGGCACGCCCCCGGGGGAAGACGGCTCGGCCGACATGAAATACGTGACCGCTGCCGCCCGCAACATTGGCAAGTACATGACCGACTACAAGGTGATTGTGGACAAGAGCACGGTGCCCGTGGGCACGGCCGATGTGGTGAAGGCCGCCGTGGCGGACGAGCTAGCCAAGCGTGGCGTCAGCACGCCGTTCAGCGTGGTGAGCAACCCCGAGTTTTTGAAAGAAGGCGCGGCCATTGAAGATTTCATGAAGCCCGACCGCATTGTGGTGGGCTGTGATGACGACCAGGCGGTGCTGTACATGCGGGCGCTGTACGCGCCGTTTCAGCGCAACCGCGACAAGCTGATCATCATGGACGTTCGCAGCGCGGAGCTGACCAAGTACGCCGCCAATGCGATGCTGGCCACGCGCATCAGCTTCATGAACGAGCTGGCCAACCTGGCTGAAAAGCTGGGTGCCGACATTGAGAGCGTGCGCAAGGGCATTGGCTCTGACCCGCGCATTGGCTACGACTTTTTGTACGCCGGTGCGGGTTACGGTGGCTCTTGCTTTCCCAAAGACGTAAAGGCGTTGATCAAGACCGCGGCCACCGATGCAGGCATCGACATGAAGGTGCTGACCGCCGTAGAGGCGGCCAACAATGCACAAAAGCATGTGCTGGGCGCCAAGGTAAAAGCGCGTTTTGGCGACAACCTGGAGGGCAAGCACTTTGCCCTGTGGGGCCTGGCCTTCAAGGCCAACACCGACGATTTGCGCGAAGCCACCAGCCGCGAGGTGATCAAAGACCTGCTGGCCGCTGGCGCCACAGTCACCGCCTACGACCCCGTGGCCATGCCCGAAGCCAAGCATTGCTTTGTCAACAAACCCGGCCTGACCTACGCCGACAGCCAGACCGCCGCGCTGGAGAACGCCGATGCGCTCATCATCGTGACGGAGTGGAAGGAGTTCCGCAGCCCGGACTTTGACCACCTCAAAGCCAAGCTGAAGTCCCCGGTGATCTTTGACGGCCGCAACATGTACGACCCCAAGCTGGTGCGCAGCCTGGGGTTTGAGTATCTGGCGATTGGGCGGTGAGGTTGCTACTTAATTGATAGCTACTACCGCACGTAGTACGGGGGCTACAGGCCTAAAAGGCTTAAAAGAATCCAAACCATCCAACTTCAAAGGAAAACCATGACTATCCTGGTCACCGGCGGTGCCGGCTTCATTGGCAGCAACTTCGTGCTCGACTGGCTGGCCCAATCGGACGAGACGGTCATCAACCTGGACAAACTCACCTACGCGGGCAACCAGCAGAACCTGGCCTCGCTGGCCGGTGATGCGCGCCACGTGTTTGTGCAGGGCGACATTGGCGACGGTGAGTTGGTGTCCGGCTTGCTGGCCCAGTACCAGCCCCGCGCGGTGCTGAACTTTGCCGCCGAGTCCCATGTGGACCGCTCGATTCTGGGGCCCGGGGAGTTCATCCAGACCAACATCGTGGGGACCTTCCATTTGCTGGAGGCGGTGCGGGCTTATTGGGGTGGGTTGGATTCGGGTTCAGGTTCTGATGCCTCTTTGAAGGGGGCGTTTCGGTTTCTGCATGTGTCTACCGACGAGGTGTATGGGTCGCTGGCCAAGACGGATGACGCCTTCACCGAGAGCCACCGTTATGAGCCCAACAGCCCGTATTCGGCCTCCAAGGCGGCCAGTGACCATTTGGTGCGGGCTTACCACCACACCTATGGTTTGCCGGTGCTCACCACCAACTGTTCCAACAACTACGGGCCGTTTCACTTTCCCGAGAAGTTGATTCCTTTGATGATCGTGAACGCCCAGGCCTCTTTGCCTTTGCCGGTGTATGGCGATGGCCAGCAGATTCGGGACTGGCTGTATGTCAAAGACCATTGTTCGGCGATTCGCCGGGTGCTGGAGGCGGGAACCCTGGGGGAGGTCTACAACGTGGGCGGCTGGAACGAGAAGCCCAACCTGGACATCGTGCACACGGTGTGTGCGCTGCTGGACGAGTTGAAGCCGCGCACGGATGGCAAGCCCTACAGCGACCAGATCACCTATGTGACGGACCGCCCCGGCCATGACCGGCGTTATGCGATTGATGCGCGCAAGATTGAGCAGCAGCTGGGCTGGAAGCCCGCTGAGACTTTTGAGAGCGGCATTCGCAAGACGGTGCAGTGGTACCTGCAGAACCCCGAGTGGGTGAACAACGTGCTCAGTGGCGCTTACCGCGACTGGGTGAGCCAGCAGTACGGGCAGGCAGAAACCGCATGAAGAGATTTAATTGGGGTCAGATTCCAATTAATTCGTTATTTATTTCATAGCCAGAACACGAAGACCGCAATTAACCAGTTCACCAATGCACCAACTTGACTTTTTCGCAGCCCTGCAGTCCAGCACCGAGGGCATCGACACCGAATTCAAATCGGCACGCGGGGGCATGCCCGGCAGTTTTTGGGAGTCCTATTGCGCCATGGCCAACACCCAGGGCGGCACCATTGTGTTGGGCGTGGCCGAAAAGCCCACCGGCTTGGTGTGGGAGGGCGTGCCCGATGCCGCGCAGCTGCGCACGGTGCTGTGGGGCCAGTTGAACGACCGGCACAAAATTAGCGCCAATCTGCTGCGCGATGACGATGTGCGCACGGTGGAAGATGAAGGTCGCCAGTTTGTGGTGGTGAATGTGCCGCGTGCCTCACGCCTGCAGCGCCCGGTGTTTGTGGGGCCCAACCCCATGACGGGCACTTACCGCCGTGCCGATGAGGGCGATTACCGCTGCTCGGACGACGAAGTGCGCCGCATGCTGGCCGACCAGTCCGACACGCCTGCCGACTCGCAAATCGTGGAGCACTTTGGTCAGCCAGACTTTGACCCGGAGACTGTTCGGCAATACCGCAACCGCTTTGCCTCCCGCGCGCCTGACCATCCGTGGCTGCTGTTGGATGATGCGCCGCTGCTCACCAAACTGAGTGCGCTGCGGCGTGACCGCGCGACGGGCCTGGAGGGCGCCACCGTGGCGGGCTTGTTGATGTTTGGCCGGTTTGAGGCTTTGCGCGAAGCGCTGCCGGGCTTTCATGTGGACTACCGCGAGCGCCTGTCGGACGACCCCGCTGTGCGCTGGACGGACCGCGTGGTGCCCGATGGCACTTGGGAAAATAACCTGTTCCAGTTTTATGTGCGGGTGATGCAGCGCCTGTCGGGTGATTTGAAAATGCCCTTTCAGCTGGACCGCGAGCTGTTCCGCAAGGACGACTCTGCGGTGCATGAGGCGCTGCGCGAGGCGGTGGTTAACGCCCTGGTGCATGCGGACCATCGCGGGCAGGGCGGCGTGGTGATTGAGCGGTACCCGGACCGGATTGAGTTGTCCAACCCCGGCTCGCTGCTGGTCTCGCGGATGCAGTTGCTGCAAGGCGGCGTGAGCGAGTGCCGTAACAAGAGCTTGCAGTTGATGTTCCAGCTCATGGGCGGTGGCGACAAGGCCGGGTCGGGCATGGACAAGATTCGGGCAGGTTGGCGTGCGCAGCATTGGCGTTCGCCCCGGCTGGAAGAGTCTTTGCAACCAGACCGCGTGAAGCTGGTGTTGCCCATGGTGAGCCTGATACCGGATGAAGTGGATCAGGCGCTGCGCGTGCGCTTTGGCGAACGGTTTGCCAAGCTGGACAAAACGGCGGTGCAAGCCGTAGTGACCGCCCAGGTGGAAGGCAGCGTGACCAATAGCCGCATGCAGGAGATCACCGGGGAGCACGCCAAGGACATCACGGGTGTGCTGCAAAACCTGGTGCGTGATGGCTTGCTGACGCAGCAGAATCAGCGGCGCTGGGCAAGCTACCGCGTGGCGGGGGACTCCCCCCAATTGGTGCCGGACTCCCCCCAATTGCGCGGGGACTCCCCCCAATTACCATCGAACTCCCCCCAATTGGGTCGTCTGGCCGGGCTTTCGCCCGAGATTCAAGGCCTGCTGCCGCTGGCGGAGCCTGCGCGAAAAAACAAGAAACTGCCGGTGGATCAGCTCAGAAGCGTCATTCAGCAGCTATGCGAAGGCCGCTGGCTGGCGACTTCTGAACTGGCGGCGTTGGTGGACCGTGATGCTGAAAAACTGCAGTCACGCTTTTTGACGGCAATGGTGGCAGAGGGTCGATTGGAATTGCGATATCCCGACGTTCGTAATCGGCCCGATCAAGCTTACCGAACCGTACAAGGCAAACCCATCATAGATTTGATTGCTACTAAATTAATAGCTAATTCCGCAGGCAATACGGGGGCTACAGGCCTAAAAGGCTTAAAAGGATCCCAACCATCCAACTTCAAAGGAAAACCATGACTATCCTGGTCACCGGCGGCGCCGGCTTCATAGGCAGAAACCGCATGAAGATCCTGTTGTTTGGCCGGGGCGGCCAGGTGGGCTGGGAGTTGCAGCGGTCTTTGGGTGTGCTGGGCGAGGTGGTGGCGTTGGGCGTTGACCCGGCAGGCAACCCGGACCCGGACCACGCGGGAGCCCCTTTGTGTGGGGATTTGCGGGACCTGGCCGGTTTGGCCGAGTCCGTGCGCCGGGTGCAGCCGGATGTGATCGTGAATGCGGCCGCGCACACGGCGGTGGACAAGGCCGAGAGCGAGCCCGACCTGGCCCGCACGCTCAACGCGCTGGCGCCCGGAGTGCTGGCGACAGAGGCGGCCCAACTGGGCGCCTGGCTGGTGCATTACTCCACGGACTATGTGTTTGACGGCCGTGGCAGTGCGCCCTGGCGCGAGGGTGATGCCACCGGGCCCTTGAGTGTGTATGGCCAGACCAAGCTGGAAGGCGAGCAGCGGGTGGCCGCTGCCAACCCCAAGCATGTGATTTTGCGCACCAGCTGGGTGTATGCGGCGCGCGGCGGCAACTTTGCCAAGACCATGCTGCGCCTGGCGGGGGAGCGCACCACTTTGAGCGTGATTGACGACCAGTTTGGCGCCCCGACCTCGGCCGAGTTGCTGGCCGATGTGACGGCCCATGCGCTGCGGGCGGTCTTGCGCCAACCTGAACTGGCGGGTTTGTACCACTGCGTGGCCGGTGGCGAGACCACCTGGCATGGCTATGCGCGTTATGTGCTGGCCCAGGCGCAGGCCTTGGGCTGGGTCTTGCAGGCCGGGCCTGAGCAGGTGGCCCCCACGCCCACGGCCAGTTACCCGACCCCGGCCCAACGGCCATTGAACTCGCGCCTGGACACGTCCCGGCTGCAGACCGCCTTTGGTCTGGTGCTGCCGCACTGGCAGCAGGGCGTGGCGCGCATGCTCACTGAAATTACAGGGAAACCATAACCATGACAACTTCAACTTCAAACTCCGCACCCTCCTCGCCCGCCTCCCCTGCGTTACAACGCAAAGGCATCATCCTGGCCGGGGGCTCAGGCACGCGCCTGTACCCGGTAACGCAGGTGATCAGCAAGCAGTTGCTGCCGATCTACGACAAGCCGATGATTTATTACCCCTTGAGTGTGTTGCTGCTGGCGGGCATTCGCGAGGTGCTGGTGATCTCCACCCCGCAGGACACCCCGCGTTTTGAGCAGTTGCTGGGGGATGGCAGCGCGTGGGGCATGTCGATTTCTTATGCGGTGCAGCCCTCGCCCGACGGCTTGGCGCAGGCGTTTTTGATTGGGGAGCAGTTTCTGGACGGTGCGCCCAGTGCGCTGGTGCTGGGGGACAACATCTTTTACGGGCATGACCTGGCCGGGCTCCTGGCCAGTGCCAATGCGCAGACCACGGGGGCTACGGTGTTTGCCTATGCGGTGCAGGACCCCGAGCGTTACGGCGTGGTGGAGTTTGACGAGGCGGGCCGGGCCATCAGCCTGGAGGAGAAACCTTTCAAGCCGAAGTCGCGCTACGCGGTGACGGGTCTGTATTTCTATGACAGCCAGGTGGTGGAGCTGGCCAAGCAGGTCAGGCCTTCGGCCCGGGGCGAGCTGGAGATCACCGACCTGAACCGGCTGTACCTGGCGCGCGGTGCGCTGGATGTGCAGACCATGGGGCGGGGTTATGCGTGGCTGGACACGGGCACGCATGAGTCGATGATGGAGGCGAGCCAGTTCATCTACACGATCGAGAACCGCCAGGGCTTGAAGGTGGCCGCGCCTGAAGAGATTGTGTGGCGCCATGGCTGGATTGATGATGCGCAGCTGCAGAAGCTGGCCGCGCCCCTGGCCAAGTCGGGTTATGGGCAGTATTTGCTGCGTTTGCTCAAAGAGAAGGTGTACTGATGAAGGTGACGGCGTGTGCGATTGCCGATGTGCTGCTGATCGAACCCAAGGTGTTTGGGGATGCACGGGGGTTCTTTTATGAGAGTTTCAACCAGCGGGCGTTCAATGCGGCCACTGGGCTGGAGCTCAGCTTTGTGCAGGATAACCATTCCAAGTCCGCCCAAGGGGTGCTGCGGGGTTTGCATTACCAGGTGAACACGCCCCAGGGCAAGCTGGTGCGGGTGGTGGCCGGTGAGGTGTTTGATGTGGCGGTCGACATCCGCCCCGAGTCGCCCACCTACGGGCAATGGGTGGGTGAAATATTGTCAGCCGACAACCAGCGCCAGTTGTGGATTCCCCCCGGTCTGGCGCATGGCTTTGTGGTGTTGTCAGAGTCGGCCGAGTTTTTGTACAAAACCACCGACTATTACGCCCCCGAGCATGAGCGCTGCCTCGCCTGGGATGACCCCACGCTGGCCATTGCCTGGCCCAAGATGGACTGTGCGCCCAAGTTGTCGGCCAAGGATTTGGCGGGGGCGGCGTTCAGGGATTTGCTAGTTAATTGATAGCTACTTCCGCAGGTAGCACCTGGGCTACAGGCTTGAATGGCTGATATCAGGCGGGTAATTGGGGTCAGATTCCAATTAACTCCTGGCAAAGCTACCGTTCGGTTGAGTTCATTGGCGATATTGTGTGAAATCGTGTTTTCCACCATGCATGCGAAAATTAGCGCGTACATGGTGGAATATGAATAGAATCAACAACTTAGATTAATTGGGGTCAGATTCCAATTAACTATTTGGGCTGAATATTTGTTGATTGAAAAATGTGGAACTTATATTTGTCCGAAAAAAGTTTTATTTTCAGGACAAATCGAACCACGGTGAAGTGGTCACATGCCCCGAGCCGTCTCACCGAATAGCGTTGATGCCCAAATGGCCCGCTTGGTACAACAAGCCCTTAATGGCGCGGTATTTACGCCAGACGCCTTTGCACAATTGGGTAGCCGCGCAGCCATTGACAAAGCGCTGCAGCGGCAAGCACCGCACGAATCAGGATATTGGCATCCAGGACGATGGCCTTGTTGCTCATGCCGCGGCAGCCTTGGTCTTTTTGCGTGAATTTGACTGTTGCCGAACAGCTTTGAATTCAGCGACCACTTCTTCGGCATCAACGCCCTGTGCCGCTAGCAACTTATCCAGAGTCTTGCTTGCCTTCTTTAATGCAGCGATGTCCGCGTCAGCGTTCCCCTGCGTGGGGATGAAGTAGCCAACGGTTTGACCGTGACGCGTAACCGCCACAGGCGTACTGGACGCGATGTACTCCGCCATGCCTGCGCGAAATTCTTTGATACCTACTTTAGTCGTTTCCATGATTTTGACCTTTCGGTGCGTCATTGCACATTGGTGAATCCAAGTGTACACAATTTTCACTATTCTGGTGAATCAGGCGCCCTCGAATCAAGGGTAATTGGGGGTAAGTAATTGGAGTCAGATTCCAATTAGCTCCTTGCAGAGCAACGCATTCAGCAGATGATTGTTTTGCTGCAGCAGCTTTTTGAGGCCGGAGCGGGCTACACATTCAGCTTTGACTATGTGCTGTGGGCCTGGCAGATGGACAGGAGGGAGCAATCCATACGCCACGGAACATTGAAAAGCATATCAACTCATGATAAGCTTTGGCATGAGTTCACAAGGTTCGCAGGCCATTGGTTTGGAGTATTTGCTTGGTTTGGATGGCACTATTGAAGTCCAAAATGATGCAGGTTACTGGGTCAAAATGGAAGTTTCGCGTGTGGACGCAACTGCCGAGCGGCCGCACGGTATCAGGTACAGCTTGACACTGCATGCGCCGGACAACACACGGTTAATTGGTTTTGATAACGCCCATGGCGTGAGGCCAGTAGGTTCGCGCTTTAAGCATGCTGGTAAAAAATTTCCCTACGACCATCGGCATCGACATGTTTTGGATGAAGGGGTGTTGTACGAGTTTGACACCGCTTACCAGTTGGTCAGTGATTTTTATGCTGAAGTAGATCGCGTTTTGAAAGAGGTCTGTCCATGAACAAAGTTTTAAAGTTCGGTATTGCGCCAGTGCCTGTGCAGCGTGCGCGCTCTCTGGCCATTGCGGCTGGAACACGTGAACGCGCCAAGGATGAACCCAACGTTTGGTTTCCTTCCGTGACCGCCATGGCGCGGGTGCTGTCAGATGAGAACATGGTCTTGCTTAAGGTCATTCGTGAAAGCCGCCCTGACTCCATGGATGCCTTGGCCAAGGCCGTAGGGAAACATGTCCCCAACGTATCGCGGTCGTTGCACACCATGGCGCAATATGGCTTGGTCAAACTAACCAAACAGGGTCGAACGGTTATGCCCCAAGTTACCTCCGAACGGATTACGGTGGATTTTTCCTGGGGTGTCTGATTGGGGTCAGATTCCAATTAGCTATTTGCAAAGCAACGCAGAAGGACTCCCCTCATTTCCCCCCAGAACACCGGCGACCGTAGTTCGGTTGAGCTCATCGGCGATGTTGTGTGAAAGGACGACGGCCACGTCTGGGCCTTAAAATTTGCCGATGCGTTTATCTCCTCAACAAATCACAGCTATTCGGTGCGATGTCGCGCAGCTAGCGGGAGATGCAGCGCGGGTCTGGCTTTTTGGATCGCGCGTGCGTGATGAGGAACGCGGTGGCGATGTCGACTTGCTGGTCGAGTTGAACGAGCCGGTTGCGGAGCCCGCCCAACTCTCGGCCCGTCTGGCGGCCCGGATATCAAGGTCGATCTATGGCCGCAAGGTCGATGTGCTGATTCAAGCCCCCAACCTGCTGAAATTGCCCATCCACGCTATCGCGTTTGCTGAAGGAATCAAGCTTTGAAGATAATTGGGGTCAGATTCCAATTTACTCCTTGCAAAGCAGCGCATCCAGCAGATGATTGTTTTGATGCAGCAGCTCTCAAAACCGCAGGTCGCAAGGTTTGATGACTTTGAGCTTGCTACCAAATTAATAGCTACTCCCGAACGTATTACGGGGGCTGCAGGCCTAAAACGCATATAAATTTCTCTTGATTGCTCCAAAGGCAGCAACCCAGAAACAATGCGATCAACTTGTGAAACAAGCAAACAAAAACTACAATGATGTAGTTACAAATCAGGGGTGCGACTTGTTTTCATGGGATGACGCGAAGAACCAAAGCAACCAGCGTAAACACGGAGTCAGTTTTGATGCCGCCCAGCTAGTGTTTGATGATCCATTGCACGTTACGCGGCAGGACCGGATCGAAAACGGCGAGCAGCGGTAGCAAACGGTGGGTCTTGCTGGCGGGGTTGCTTTGCTACTGGTGGCGCACACCTGGCAGGAGGCCGATAGTGGTCTCGAACATATTCGCATCGTCTCGGCGCGTCGTGCAACCAAGCTGGAAAGGAAAATTTATGAACAAGGTCCCTGAAGCAGTCCGCAAGGAACTCGCGGCTTTGGCCGCGCTGCCGGAAAGCGCAATCGATTTTTCGGATTTGCCAGCGACGCAGGCCCAGGACTGGGCGGGCGCAGTGCGGGGCAAGTTTTACCGCCCGGTCAAGCAGCAATTGACTGTGCGCATCGACGCCGATGTGGTGGAGTGGCTGAAGGGCCAGGGCAAAGGTTATCAAAGCCGCCTGAACGAGATTTTGCGCAGTGCCATGCTTGAGACAGTGCGCCACCGGTGAGCGCAGAGGATGCAGAGCAAAGCATCCAGCGGATGATTGTTTTGCTGCAGCAGCTCTCAAAGCCGCAGGTCGCAAGATTTGATGGCTTTGAGTTTGCTACTGAATTTATAGCTACTTCCTTAGGTAGCACCTGGGCTACAGGCTTGAATGGCTAATATCAGGCGTGCAGTGCCGACACCCGAGGTTTATTTCGGTATGATTTAATCCTATTCATTTCTTTGGATGCCCATCATGCGTACCACTCAACAATTCAGCATCACGTTGCCCACGGAGATGGCAGGTCTGGTGAAAGCCAAAGTCGCTTGCGGCGAATACGCAACCGAGAGTGAGGTGATCAGGGATGGCTTGCGTGTCCTGATGGCCCGCGACCGGGCCATGGAGAGCTGGCTTCAGAATCAGGTGGGGCCCGCCTATGACGCGCTGAAGGCCGATCCGTCCAAGGCAGTAAGCGTTGACCAGGTACGCACCCGACTCGCTGCCGTGCATAAGAAAGCCAGCGCCAAAGTGTGATGCCCTGTCAAATTGTTTTCACACCTGAAGCACTGGAGCAACTTGAGGCTCTGTACAGCTATATCGCGGTGGCCGCAGCACCTGATGTTGCTTACCGCTATACCAATGCCATCGTCACCTACTGCGAAGGCTTGCAAAATTCCCCACTGAGAGGCACCCGCCGCGATGACATTCGTCCCGGCTTGCGCATCACGAACTACAAAGGACGTGCCGTCATTGCTTTTGATGTGAGTGATGAGCGGGTCTCCATCATTGGCGTGTTTTATGGTGGTCAGGACTACGAGACGGATTTGGGGTCAGATTCCAATTAGCTCCTTGCAGAGCAGACCATCCAGCACATGAGTGTTTTGCTGTAGCAGCTTTCGAAGCCGCAGGTAGCAAGGCTTGGCGGCTTTGGCCGATGGACTTGTTCAATTAGTCCGAATGGACTATTGCTGATGCAAATGGTGCAGCGCACAATTAGTTGTGGGTTGAGGTTTTCAGTCTTCTAAATATGTATGGAGGTTTTTATGATTTTGAATAAATTGTTGTCTGGTCTGGCACTGGCGTGCCTGGTGTCTGGCGCTTCCGCGGCCGATCTGGTAGCAAACGGTGACTTCGAAACAGGCACGTTTGCTGGCTGGACGCAGAGCGGGAATACCGGTTTCAGCTCCATCATCAATGTGGGCGGCACCAATGGCTATGTTTGGCACAACGGCGCGGTGGGCACCACCTTGGGCGAAATCTCGCAAACCATCACGACCGTGATTGGTGCCGAGTACACCTTGAGCTTTGATTTGCAAGGCTCTGCCAAGCCCAACAAGTTGAAGGTTTGGTTTGGTGAAGAGTTGGTGCCATTCGTGCAAACCAATTTCAGCCACCCCACCTGGACGCACTTCACAATCTCGGGCCTGCTGGCGGACAGCACCACGTCGGTGCTGAAGTTCGGCTCACGCAATGACCCTGCTTTCAACAACATTGACAACATCAGCCTGACCGGCAGCGTGGTCGTTACGCCGGTGCCAGAACCTGAGACCTATGCGATGTTGCTGGCCGGTTTGGGCCTGATTGGCACCATTGCCCGGCGCCGCAAGCAAGCGTCAGCGGCCTGATTTTTAGCCGCCTGACAAGGCCATGAACGGGAGCTGAGGCTCCCGTTTTGCATACCCCATTCCGCTATTTAATTAATAGCAACTTCCATAGGCAGTACCTGGGCTAGGGGCCTAAAATTCTTGCAAATCCTGAAAAATCATCCCGCCAAAATAGGCGTTGAGAATGCGTAAAAGTGGTGCCTTTACAGGAAAACGGGCATGACCGGTCTGGCCAGCCGCTACTAACGCAGTCGCGGCCACGCAGTCAGCACGGAGGAATGCCGGATGTTTTGTCATCAAGCCTTCATTAAGGTCGAAGAAGCTCTTATGGCGGCAAGTCGCCGTTTTCAACCTTCCGGGAACAATTTATGACCAACGACAACACCCACGGGATTCAAGTTGCATCTGCCGCCGAGTTGACTGAAGAGCACTTTGAAGAAGAATTTGAGTCCCCCGCCGAGTACCACCGCATGGCAGCACGTCATTTTTCGGCTGCAGCCAAACATCACCTGGCCGCTGCCGCCGCTGATGACGAAGGCGACACGGATGGCACCTCACAGCATGCTTTCCAGGCCTTTCGCCACCAGCTCAATGCGGTTCAATACGCTGAAATTGCAGTGATGGACAACGACAACCTGGAAGATGCGCTTGACGACGAAAATACAGAGACATGACCAGCGACGAAAAGAAGTCACCAGCGTCTTTCCGGATCGAAAGCGCGTACCCCATCGTCGGCCCGTTGCTGCCTGCGGGCGGGTTGTCGGTGCGCTCTCTGTATGAGCGGGCGGTGGCGGTGGTGATGGCGGCCAAAAGCATTACCAATCCGGGGGGGCACGAAATCCGGGTGGTTGACGTTCATACGGGCGAAATCGTGTATCGCAAAACAGCGGCTTTTCAGTCAACCCAGTTTGGCGATACTTGAGGTTTTCACCAACTTGAACGTCGCCCCCCTATGAACGACCTGAATAACCCGACCACCCACCGCTTTGAAGATGTGATGACCCGCTCTGGCGTGCTGTTTGGCACCAGCGGCGCGCGTGGCCTGGTGGCCGACATGACGGACGAGCTGTGCTTTGCCTATGCCACGGCCTTCATGCAGAGCGTGGCCAGCACGGCCACCACGGTGGTGGTGGGGCACGACCTGCGCCCCAGCAGCCCCCGCATGGCGGCGGCCTGTCTGGCGGCGGTGCAGGCGTCCGGTCGTAGCGGCATTTACGCGGGGGCGCTGCCCACACCGGCGCTGGCTTTTTACGCGGCGCAGTTGGGCGCACCGGCCATGGTGGTCACGGGCAGCCACATTCCGTTTGACCGCAACGGCATCAAGTTTTACCGGGCCGAGGGCGAGATCTCCAAGGCCGATGAGCAGGCCATGCTGAACGCGGTGGTGGACGTGCCCAACGCGGTGACGCCAGCCGCCCTGCCCGCGCCGGATGCGCAGGCCAGCCAGGCCTATGTGCAGCGCTACCTGGACTTTTTTGGTGCCGGTGCGCTGGCCGGACTGCACGTGGCGGTGTACGAACATTCCAGCGTGGGGCGCGATGTGTTGCGCGTGATTCTGGAAGGGCTGGGAGCGCAGGTGCTGTCCCTGGGCCGCACCGAGGTGTTTGTGCCGATCGACACCGAGGCGGTGCGCCCGGAGGACGTGGCGCAAGCCCGCCAGTGGGCCACAGAACACACATTTGATGCCCTGCTGTCGACCGATGGCGATGCTGACCGCCCGCTGATTGGTGACGAAAACGGGCAGTGGCTGCGGGGTGACGTGGTGGGCATTTTGTGCGCTCAGTACCTGCAGGCGCAGGTGGTGGTCACGCCGGTGAGCAGCAACACGGCGCTGGAGAAGTGCAGCGCCTTCAGCCAGGTGACGCGTACGCGCATTGGCTCGCCCTATGTGATTGCCGGTATGGACAGCGCGCTGGCGCGAGGCGCGCACGGGGTGGTGGGCTACGAGGCCAACGGCGGCTTTTTGCTGGGCAGTGAGGTGCTGCGCGAGGGCCGCCGCCTGGCGCCTTTGCCCACGCGTGATGCGGTACTGCCCATGCTGGCGTTGTTGTGCATGGCACGCGAGCGCGGGTGCAAGCTCTCCAATTTGACGACGGACCTGCCCGCCCGCTTTACCGCCAGTGACCGCCTGCAAAACGTGGCCACGGACAAGAGCCGGGCCTTGATGGCGCAGCTGGTGGCGTCACCCGCACAGTTGGCCCCTTTGCTGGCGCCCGAGTCAGGCGCGGTGACCGCCACCGACCAGACCGACGGTCTTCGGGTGACGTTTGAGAGCGGCGACATCGTGCACCTGCGCCCCTCAGGCAACGCCCCCGAACTGCGCTGCTATGCCGAGGCCAGCACGCCAGAGCACGCCAAGGTGTTGTGTGATGCGTGTTTGGTGCGGGTGCTATCAAACATATAGCTTGCTGCGCATGTTGCATCGGGGCCAGAGGCATAATTCATGCTCAAAAGAGCAATCCACTTCTATACAAACCACATGAAAAAAGTCGCCCTCATCACCGGCATCACAGGCCAGGACGGATCCTACCTGGCCGAGCTTTTGCTTAAAAAGGGCTACGAAGTGCACGGCATCAAGCGCCGGGCCTCCAGCTTCAACACCGACCGCATTGACCACCTGTACCAGGACCCCCATGTGTCCCAGCGCAACCTGGTGTTGCACTACGGTGACCTGACCGACAGCAGCAACTTGATTCGCATCATCCAGCAAGTTCAGCCCGATGAGATCTACAACCTGGGCGCCATGAGCCATGTGGCCGTGAGCTTTGAGAGCCCCGAGTACACGGCGGACGCCGATGGCATGGGCACGCTGCGCCTGCTGGAAGCCATCCGCATCCTGGGGCTGGAGAAGAAGACCCGCTTCTACCAGGCCAGTACGTCGGAGCTGTATGGTTTGGTGCAAGAGATTCCCCAGAAAGAGACCACGCCCTTCTACCCGCGCAGCCCGTATGCCGTGGCCAAGATGTATGCCTACTGGATCACGGTGAACTACCGCGAAGCCTATGGCATGTATGCCTGCAACGGCATTCTGTTCAACCACGAGAGCCCGCTGCGGGGTGAGACCTTTGTCACC
>NZ_JBWMAW010000028.1:0-29406 GCF_056521395.1 Rhodoferax sp. LS1R11 | reverse complement strand
CCAACGCAACGGGCAAGCCAGATTCATGAACTGCTGCCGCACCGCTGGCAACCACAAAGCTAGCTCGGTAAAGCAGGACTGCAATGCGCAGTCAATATGGGTTCACCGCATGCTTACGACGTAAGGAGCTGGCCGCAGGCAAGTCCGCCGACGGGCAGTCCGGGCGTGTAAGCTCCGTCATACGACGAGCTCCAAAAAAATATGGCGAAGCAAAATTCTGTAGGTCCCTCCAGGAGCGGCGACCAGTTCCACTATCAATGGGCTGCCCGGCAATGCCTCGGGCTGCTTGCCGCGAGAGACGGCCTGGTGGCGGTGGCGATTGAAGGACCGTCACTGGATGAGGGAGATGCGTCCACGAGCGTCGGCGAGCAGGTCATTGACGTTGGGCTGTACTACGGGAGTGAGGACGTCATAGCGGCGAAGTCCATCCGCTATGTGCAGCTCAAGCATTCCTCCAAGCACGCGCACGACCCTTGGACGGCAAGCGGTCTCAAAGGAACCATCGAAGGCTTCGCTGGCCGTTTCAAGGAGTTGGAGGCGTCACTTGGTCTGGACGTTCTGGCGAAGAAGGTTCGGTTCATTTTTCTGACGAACAGGCCCATGGACGGGACTGTTCTTGAAGCGTTGGCCGATATCGCAGCGAGATCGACAGCGCCGCGGCATCGTGAGATTGACGAGTTGCTGAAACGGTACGCGGCGTCAGCAGGCAGTAGCGTACAGAGCTTCTTTGCCGTCTTTTCGGTTGAAGCTGGCGAGCCCGATCTGTGGGAGCAGCGCAATCTCCTCCGTCAGGATCTCAACGCCTTCATGTCCGAACCGGATACCGAGGCTGCGCTTCAGCTAAACGAATTGGTTGCCCGCCGGGCAACCGATGAAGGAGAGAAGGACCGTTCCGTCCGGCTCTACAACGTCCTTCTCGCCCTTCGGGTGACTGAAGTCGATCTCCTGCCGGCACCCTCGCTGATCTCGGAACCGGCGCAGGTGCTTCCTCGAACGCAGCAGGCAGACATCCTCGCGACGCTGCTCACCGCACAACGCCCTGTTGTCATCCACGCGGATGGTGGTGTGGGCAAGTCGACTCTTTCTGCTCACCTGGCCCGTGCGATGCCTGCTGGATCGGTGGCGGTGCTGTACGACTGCTTCGGTGACGGGACCTATCGCCAAGCCTTGAAGTGTCGCCATCGGTACCGCGATGCCCTCATACAGATCGCGAACGAGCTCGCAGGTCAACAGCTTTGCGTACCATTGATTCCGTCCAGCGGCACCGACCCCAAGCAATTCATGCGGGCCTTCGTGTCGCGGCTCAAGCAAGCGATTGATCTTCTTAGAGCCCGCACGCCTCAGGCGAGCCTTTGTATCATCATCGACGCCGCCGACAACGCCTACATGGCGGCACATGAGATCGGTGAGCGCGCCTTTGTCCATGACCTGATCAACACGGACATGCCCGACGGGGTGCGGTTGGCATTCACTTGCCGGTCTCACCGGCAGGGGCACTTGGGCGCTCCACTCGACAGCACCGTGATCAAGCTGGAGTCGTTCTCCAAGGCTGAGACCGCCACACACCTGCGTCTGAGCTATCCCAAGGCGACTGATGCGGAAGTAGCGGAATTCGCTTTTCTCAGCAGCGATAACCCCCGAGTTCAAGCGCTGGCCATGGAGGGCACCCCGCCCATCGGCGACATGCTCAGGGCCCTGGGGCCAACGCCCACAACGGTTCAGCACGCGATCGGAGGTCTGCTGACCAAAGCCATCGACAGGCTGAAAGCCGAGTGGGGACCGACCGAAGCGAATCAGATTGACCTGATCTGCAAGGGCCTCGCGGTTCTCCGGCCCCTGGTGCCGATTTCCATCCTGGCCCAGATCGCCGGGATTCCCGAGAGCGCTGTGCGGACGTTTGCGACAGAGTTTGGGCGGCCGCTGTTCGTCAAGGACTCAGGTCTGCACTTCATGGACGAACCAGCGGAGACCTGGTTTAACGAGACGTTCAAGCCCGATGCGGCCTCGCTTGATTCGTTTCTTGCAAAGCTGAAGCCGCTCGCAGCGACCAGTTCATACGTGGCGGCGGCGCTGCCGCAGTTGCTACTGTCTGCCGGCCGGATGGACGAGCTGATCGCGCTGGCGCTCTCGAATGAGAGCTTGCCCGAGCTCAATCCTCTGGAGCGACGAGACGTCGAGCTGCAACGACTGATGTTCGCACTGAGGGCCTGTTTGCAGCAGGGGCGCCATGTGGCTGCCGCCAAGCTCGCGCTGAAAGTCGGCGGCGAGGTGGCTGGCGAAGCTCGCCAGAACACGCTCATTCAGCAGAACACAGACATTGCCAGCGTTCTGCTTGCGTCGGATCGCATCGAAGAAATGGTCTCCAGGCGCACGTTCGGAGGCGGATTTCTTGGCTCGCATCACGCGTACGAGGCCGTGCTGCTCGCCGGAAACGATGACCTCATCCCTGAGGCTAGAAGCAGGTTGCGCATGGCCTGGGAGTCGTTGATCGCTTGGAGCAAGCTGCCACCCAAGCGCCGCAAGGAAGACACGATTGAAGACGCCGACGTTGCTGAGCTCGCTCTCGGTGTTCTGAAATTGCGAGGCCCTGCTGAGGCCGCGCGATTCATGAAAGGATGGAATCCCAAATCCACCGTACTGAGAACCACGAAGCTCGTCGCAGCTCGACTGACGGATCTTGGTGACTACAAGCGGATCGACGAACTGGCCGAGCACGCTGAGGGCGATGCCTGGATGTTGCTGGGTCTGGCTACTGAATCGGCACGTGTAGGACATCTGATGCCGGAGGAGCCGCTACGACATCTGATGGGCATCTTGGTTGACCCCAAGGTCAGGCTGCCCGAAGAAGACCTCTCATGGAAGTCGGGGAGCAGCGTGCTGGACGGCGTCCGGTCCGCAATCACGCTGGCGCTCCGGTGCCTGCCGCGCAACGATGCGACTTGGGCGAAGACATTGCGCCGGTATTTGCCGTTAGATCCGCCTCGCCAGTTTCATGATTTCGACGTCGAGCGCGCGAATTTCATTCGAGCCTACGCCTTGGAGGCCGCGCTGCGCGGCAAGCGCATTGAGTTGATTGATCTGGCTCCCAAGGATGTTCGCCCTGAGTTTGAGGCGAAGGGTTCTTCCGTTAAGGGCCAACAAGCGTCCCAACTGCAGCACGTTACAGGTGGCGTCCTTTCCTGGTTCATCTTGGCCGCCGAGATCGCCTGTGGGCGTCCGCCTGCCAACCTTGACCACGAGATTGATCTCGCGCTGGGCCAGACGAAGTCGGCGTCGTCACGCGACTACCAGCGCAACTTCAATTTGGAGAAGGTGGCTGCCGTCGAGTGGGTGCAGATCTTGCGCGATACGGGTTCCGCGCAACCAGATCAGGTCGACGCACTTTTCAAGTGGATCGACAAGAACGACCGCATCTACTCGAGCACGCTCACCCTGGTGTGTCGCGTGGCGGCGCGAACGGCGGGACTGGCCGACCTCTCGTTGCAGCTGAGCTCGAAAGCGTTCGAACAGCTTGCGACGTCACGCAGCGATGCGGAGACACGGGTTGACGACCTCCAGGAGCTGGCGCGTGCCATCTTTTGCGTGAACAAGTCGGAAGCGGCTGCCTATTTCGACAAGGCAATCGACATCGCCAGCAAGATCGGAGAGGAACACCTCTCTCGATGGACAACGTTCCTGGATCTCACGGACGCCGCGCATAGCCCGGGCCAGGCAAGACCTCAGACCGCCTATCGGCTGGCGCGCATTGCCGAACTCAGCTACGAGCACATGGCCCGGGACAAGTACATGGACTGGGACAGGTTGGTTGAGGGTCTGGTCGGCCTTTGCCCATCATCCAGTCTCGCAATTCTGAGCCGCTGGCGGGATCGAGAGTTTGGTTTTGCTGGTGAGCTGTTCCCGGTCGCGATCTACAGCCTGATCGACCACGGGCTCCTTCCCAAAAAGGCCGCAATCGCCCTGAGTGGCACAGAGAGGGGGTGGAAGCGCGTCAACGACATCAAAGCGGCCATCGACGCAGAGTCCGACAACAATCGAAAAAGATCGATCCTGCAAATCGCCTACCGATTCCTCCGCATTCAGTCCTACGAAGCCCCCACTTGGCGCGAACTCAAGGCTCTGGCCGACTCACTACATGTATCGCTGCCAGATCTGGAGCGGCTGCTTCAGGCATCTGAAGCCAAAGGAGCCAGTGAGTCGGTGAACGCAGCCCCAGCGCCCTTGGCAGCCCCCCCCAAAGGGGTCCAGGAGCCCGACTGGGATGCAGTTTTCAGCGGGATCGATCTCCGCGACGCGGCAGCGGTTCTCGCGGCACGGCGATCGCTCAAGAAGGTTGACTATCGCTCTTACGTTCGCGAGTTTTATGAGCAAGGCTGTCGGCGCGCGACCCTATCAGAGATCGACGGATACCTCCGTGCGATCCAGTCGGATGACGAGCTCAGTATGTTTAGCTTCACGGACGTCATCAGGCACCTTTCCGTGCCGAGCAAGCGGCTCCTGTCCGTCCGCAGCGAACTCAGGAAGGCAGCCCTTTCCCTGGCTGCGAGCGAACCCAACCGTGTAGGGCGCCGCGGCTGGGGCCACGAGGGCCCCTTTGATGGTCTCTATGCAGAGGGCATCGTCTTGGAGAATGACGTCGCGTCAGCTCGGATCAAGGGGTACCTTTCGCAGCTCGACACGCTTGTTGCGAACGACTTGTTCCACCTGGTGGACCCGCTCGCGCGGCACTTGACCAGCGACGAGGCCGATGAAGTGTTGAACTTCGGCTTCGACCTGCTCGAAGAGATTCTCGAAGGTGAAGACGGCGATGGCCCGTGGAACGACTCGCTCGCACCGTCATCGTCTTGCGAGGACGCTCTGGCCGGCTACTTGTGGGCGGGTCTGGCGCGCCCGTCCACTGCGGAACGCTGGGAGCACGCCCACTGCGTCCGAAACTGTCTTGAGCTCGACTGGCAATCCCTGTTGTGCGCGCTGGCCACTCGCGCATCCAGCGCCGACCCGCAACCGTTCGTTGACCGCGGTCTGGTTTTCTATGAGTGGCACGCCCGCCAATGGCTCTGCCTTGCCTTGGCACGGGGCGCGATGGACGCACCTCGTGCCGTCGCTCCTTTCCTCGCGTTTCTTGACTCCGCCGCAAGGGAGCAGCACGTCGTCATCCGGCACTTCGCTGCGGATGCGTTGAGGCGGCTGAACGAAGTACATACGTTGCCAACGGATTTGCTCGCCCTCGCGAACAGCGCAAACCGCGCTGCGCTTGCCACGGAGGTCTATGACCGTGGCGAGCAAGAGATCGTTGATGACGATGCCTCGGGTGACGAGGCCGCGGACGATGATGAGAGGTACTTCTTCGGCATCGACATCGGCCCGTATTGGTTCGCTCCGTTGGGCCGCGCCTTCGGCCTGAACCAGCGGTCCATCGAGCGGCGAGCGCGTGCAGTCTTGCGTGATCGCATGTCGTTTGGCCACCATCGTCGCGTCGATGACCAGCGCTACAAGCGCGGACTCTTTCGAGGACGAGAGACAAGCCACTCACACGGCAGCATGCCTGGAGTGGAGGACAGCGTTGTCTATCAGTCCTATCACGCCATGATGTTCGTCGCTGGCCAGCTCTTGGAGATCAAGCCGGTACGCCATCGCGCTGATGAGGAAGAGGACCCCTTCGACGACTGGTTGAAAGGACAGTTGCTCACTCGCGGTGATGACCGGTGGCTTGCGGACCGACGCGATCCCCAGATCCTGAAGGTCGACCCGGCGAGCAGCACTCGATCTGATGCCTCTTGGTGTTGGCAGGTCGATCGACAGTACCTGGATGACCAACTGACAACGGACGACGGCATGACGGCCCTCTGGGGCCATTGGACGACCACCGATGCGGTCAACGGTGAAACAGTGTCGGTGGGGTCTGTGCTTGTTCCTTCGCGTCACGCGGCGACCTTTCTGGCCGCTATGCAAACCAGCCCTAGCCCAGGAGAGATATACCTTCCAGACGCGGATCACATCGACCATGGAGAGAAAGTTGATGACCCAGAGTTGAGGCTGTTCGGCTGGGTAAACACGGGAAGCGATTCTTTGAGACTTGACGAATATGACCCTTGGGCCGGCAGGATCAGCAGCCCGGGCCCGCGCCCTTGCCAGGAAATCCTCGATGTCCTGACTCCGATGGCTGATCCCGACGCGAGATCGTGGACGCTACCAGCCGGGGGCAGGCTGAGGAGCGAGACATGGTCGCGCAGCACGGGCTACGGGGAGGAGCGCGACCTCCTGACCGGTACTCGGCTCAGCGCCGACGACAAGTTCATTCGTGCATTGTTGGAGGGGCGCCCGGACACTTCCCTGATCGTTCGCATCAAGGTCCGCCGCAAGCCGCCGAAAGACGAGGCCGGCAAGGACGACTACGCCTTCTACAACTATCCCTACAACCGCTACTACCTGATCGGACACGATGGAATCACTCGATCACTCTAAGGCAGTCATCGAGCTCGGCAAGCGGATCGTTGCCGGCTTGAAGCTGGGCAACGATGTCACTGCGCAGTGGATGGCCCACCTGGTTGCCGAGAAGATCTCCGCTGCCGAGCAAGCGTCCGAAACCGCACGAGATGCCGCGGTAGCAGAGTGCGTTGATGTCATCCTGAAACTCTGGGCGCACCGGTACACGTTGCCCCCGTACATGCGACCGCTGAGGGAGTTGGACCCGCTGCTGCGCACCCTCAATTCCTTGGGCGTGAATGAGGCAGATGAGCTCAGGTTCTTCTCGCGCCCGCCTAGCAGCGAGGAGCTTGAAGGTGCGGCGGAGGACGAGAAGAAACTCTTCGAGTTCGCGATCGGCATCGATCACGCGGCCAGGGAGCTGATCCGTCACGCACTCAGCGTTGCCGCCGAGCGGTCAGTCAATCTGGTCAAGCCGTGGCTGGAAGAGGCTTTCAAAGGCAACTTGGACGCCACCGTTGAGCTGCGGATTGCGAGGTTCGCCGTAGAGGGCCTGTTGAATGCCCAGGAAGCGGCCAAGCAACAGGCCATGCTTGATCGAATTGATCGGTTGGAGAGTTTTGCGAACGCTGCCTTGTTCCTGGCCGACGAGATGAGAAAAACACTCCCTCAAAACATCGAGGAATCGGGAGACTGACAAGACAGGCTCCGCGCTCCAGCGAAACAGCTCACATCGCCGGACCTGGCGTGAGCTCCTGAGGAGGTAGATCAGTCCGGCGAACAACAGGACATCCGTGGCCTGAATTTGAGTGCACATGAATGACCGCTGTCAGGCGATCAATTGATCGGTCTCTACGTCTGCAATGGGCGAAAGCAGCCAAGACCGTCCAATTTGACAGTTTCTCTGATGCCGAAAAATTGCGAATTTCCCGAATGCATCGATCTACATCTTGCTTCATCGATTAAAATCAATACGTGTCTGGTTGAAGGGCCAGATGGAGATAAGTTTCAAGGTTTAGGGCGAAGTTTGCAGTAACTATTGCAGTAACTTTTCGGGAAAACCCCGGAAATGCCCAGCAAAAGCGCGAATGTGATTCCGCCCCAGGCCACCAGAAAATCTTGTTGCTAATCAACAGGTTAGCAGTGAGTAATCAGAAAAGCGGCCCCTTAAAAGGCCGCTTTTTTGTTTTTCTGACGCAGTTTCTGACGCCGGTTAGGACGTCGGCTGACGCTGGGGTGGTTGACTGTGCGGTGGTGTGTGCCAGACTTGTGCGAGGTCAGCCGTTGGCACACTGGTCGAGCGCTCCACCCGCTACACCGTACTGCTTCATCTGCCCAGAATGGCAGGGCATGGCGCGCCTCGGCGCAAGCACGGCCCCGCACTGGCCGGTCATGGGGCAGAGGCCGTCAATGACGCCATTGCAAAGGCGTTTGGAAAATTGCCAGCAAAGCTCCGCCGATCACTGACGTGGGACCAAGGGGCCGAGATGGCACAGCATGTCCGTTTGCGCGCCGAAACAGGCTTGAAGGTCTACTTCTGCCAGCCGCGAAGCCCTTGGCAGCGCGGTACGAACGAGAACACAAACGGACTCTTGCGCCAATACTTCCCAAAGGGTACAGACCTATCGCGGTACAGCGCACAAACACTGGCAGCCGTGGCCAATGCGCTCAACAACCGACCGCGAAAAGTTCTTGGTTGGAAGACACCTGCGCAAGCAATGAGCAAGCATCTATCATCACGGCGTCATTAACCCGTTGCGACGACCGGTTGAATCCGCCCAGTACGTCTCCATCCTTTACACCGAGCGCCTCGCCCAAGCTGGCATAGAACCCTCGGTCGGAAGTCGTGGTGACAGCTATGACAATGCCTTGGCCGGAGACGATCAACGGGTTGTACAAAACCGAATTGATCCACCGCCGCGCCCCCTGGAAAACCAAGGAGTCACTGGAACTGGCCGCCCTTGAATGGGTGTTCTGGTTCACCCATCACCGACTGCTGGAGCCGATTTGGTATATTCCACCGGCCGAGGCTGAGGCAAACTACTATCGGCTACTTGCCGAGAAGACCGAAACCCAAGTTTCACTTTAACTAAACAGCCTCCACGAAAACCGGGGCGATTCAAGGTTGCTTCATCGGACAGCAGAGCCTCGGGATCGAGCGCCGTCAGATCCTGGCCATCCACCTGCACCCGCCCGGCTTGTGGGCGGTTGAGCAGGTTGATGGTCCGGATGAGGGAGCTCTTGCCGGCGCCACTGCGTCCGATCATCCCGAAGATTTCACCCCGGGGGACCTGCAGGTCCACGCCACGCAGGGCCTGCACCGGGCCGTCGGGGCCCGGGTAGGTTTGAACAATACCTTGCAGTTCGATCACAGCTTGGCGATCGACACTTCGGTGGACTTGACCAACGCGACCACTTCAGAACCAATCTTCAGTTCCAGCGCGTCCACTGAGCGGGTCGTGATGACGGACGTCACGATGCCCCAGGGCGTCTGGACATCGATTTCTGACACCACATCACCACGGATGATCTCGCTGACTTTGCCGCGGAACTGGTTGCGCACGTTGATAGCTTGAATGGACATGAATTTCTCCTTGAAAGGTCTGTTGAAAAAATAGAATAAAAATCAAATCGCCCAGCGCAGGCCGCTGGCCGAAACACCGGGCCAGTGACGGTCGCCCGCTTCTGGGGCGTCAGGCTGCGTCGCCGGTTTTTGCAATACCCGGTCGAGGATGCGTTTCTCCAGCGCGGCAAAACCGGCATCGCCATGTGAGCGAGGCCGCGGCAAGTCAATGCGCTCGTCCAGGGCGATGCGGCCGTCTTCAATCAGGATCACGCGGTCCGCCAGGGCCACCGCCTCCTGCACGTCGTGCGTCACCAGCAAAGCCGTGAAGCCACTGGTTTGCCACAACCCTTCAATCAACCGGTGCATCTCGATGCGGGTCAGCGCATCGAGCGCGCCCAGCGGCTCGTCCAGCAGCAGCAAACGCGGGTTGTGCACCAGCGCCCGGGCCAATGAGACACGCTGGCGCTGGCCGCCCGAGAGGAGTGCGGGCCAGTCGTTTTCCCGGTCCGAGAGACCGACGCGTTTGAGCACGCTTGAGGCGGCGGCGCGTTGCTCTTTGGGCAAGCCCAGTGCCACGTTGTCGATGACGCGTTTCCAGGGCAGCAAGCGCGCCTCCTGAAACATGATGCGGGTGTCGTCCGACAGGCCAGTGAGGGCCTTGCCGTTGACCGCGATGCTGCCGCTGGAGGCGTTCTCCAATCCGGCCACCAGCCTTAAGAGCGTGCTCTTGCCACAGCCGCTGCGCCCTACGATGGCCACAAACTGGCCGGGCTCAATGGTCAGCTCGGCCTGGCGCAGCACCTCGCGTTCACCATAACGCTTGGTCAGGCTGCGTACCGCCACAGGCACGCCCCGCGCGGAAGAATGGATAGATTTATTGGTCAAATCGGCATCCAGCCCTTGTTTGGCGTGCGCCAGCAGCTATTAATTCAGTAGCAAATGACTTCATGATGTCTGGTACCCCGGATGCCAGCGCAGCCAGTAGCGCTCCAGCGCTTTGGCAAACACATCGGCCAGCTTGCCTAGCAAGGCATAAAGCAGGATGCCCACCAGCACGATGTCGGTCTGCAAAAACTCGCGGGCGTTCATGGTCAGGTAGCCAATGCCGGCCTGCGCCGAGATGGTTTCGGCCACGATCAAAATCACCCACATCAGCCCCAGAGAAAACCGCAGGCCCACCAGAATGCTGGACACTGCGCCGGGCAGGATGATCTGCGTGTAGAGCTGCCAGCGGGTGAGCCCATAGGTGCGTCCCATCTCGATCAGGCCGGGGTCCACATTGCGAATGCCATGAAAGGTGTTGAGGTAGATCGGGAAGAAGACCGACACCGAGATCAAAAACAGCTTGGCCGCTTCGTCAATGCCAAACCACAGAATGACCAGTGGAATCAGCGCCAGCGCGGGGATGTTGCGCACCATCTGCAGGGTGGAGTCCAGCAGCGTCTCGAAGAACTTCACCGAGCCTGTCAGCAAGCCCAGCAGCAGCCCCAGGCCCCCGCCCACAGCCAGGCCCGAGAGGGCTCGCCCGGCGCTGACCTTGACGTGGGTCCACAACTCCCCCGAGGCCGCCAGCGTCCAGGCCGCGGCGACGACATCCAGCGGTGCGGGCAACACCCGGGTGGACATCCACCCCAGGCTGGAGGCAATGTGCCAGACCACGATGAGGGTGAGTGGCACCAGCCAGGGCAGCAGGCGCTGACCCACGTTGCGGGCAAAACCGAGGAGGGACGTGGCGCCCGGAAAACCCGGCGCCTCCAGCGTGACAGGGACCGGCGTGACCGGCAACTCTTGTGACAGTTGGTTCATGGCGTTCAACTTTGTGACACACGCGGCAAGTAGTTGTTGCCCACCACTTCACCAAACGGCCCGGTGAGCTGGCCTTTGAGTTGCTCGCGCAGTTGCACCGGCAAGAGCGGGAACACCAGTTCGGCAAAACGGTAAGCCTCTTCCAGGTGCGGGTAGCCCGAGAGCACAAAGGTGTCCAGCCCGAGGGCGGCGTACTCCTGAATGCGCGCGGCCACCGTTTGCGGGTCGCCCACCAGCGCCGTGCCCGCGCCGCCGCGCACCAGACCGACACCGGCCCACAGGTTGGGGCTGATCTCCAGGTCCGCGCGGCTGCGCTTTTTGCCACCGGCATGCAGGGCGGCCATGCGCCGCTGGCCTTCGGAGTCCATGCGCGAGAACGCAGCCTGGGCTCGGATCACGGTGTCGTCGTCCAGACGGCTGATGAGGTCTTCAGCGGCTTGCCAGGCTTGGGTCTCGGTCTCGCGCACGATCATATGCAGTCGGATGCCGAACTTGACGGTGCGCCCCAGTTTGGCAGCACGCTCGCGCACATCGGCCACTTTTTTGGCGACTTCTGCGGGCGGTTCGCCCCAGGTGAGGTAACTCTCCACCTGCTCGGCGGCCAGCTCATGCGCGGCCGCCGAGGAGCCCCCAAAGTACACCGGCGGGTGCGGATGCTGCACGGGCGGGTACAGCAGCTTGGCGCCTTTGACGCTCAGGTGCTTGCCCTCAAAGTCGTAACTCTCGCCCGTGTGGCTGCGCGCCAGAATTTCACGCCAGATGCGGATGAACTCGGCCGACTGTTCGTAGCGCTGCGCGTGATCGAGAAAGACGCCATCGCCTTCCAGCTCCACCTGGTCGCCGCCAGTGACCAGGTTGATCAGCAGGCGCCCGCCCGAGAGGCGGTCAAAGGTGGCGGCCATGCGCGCCGCCAGCGCTGGCTGGTGCAGGCCGGGGCGCACCGCCACCAGAAACTTCAGGCGCGTGGTGACGGACAGGAGGCTGGAGGCCACCACCCACGGGTCTTCGCAGGAGCGGCCGGTGGGGATGAGCACCCCTTCATAGCCCAGGTGGTCGGCCGCTTGCGCGACTTGTTTGAGGTAATCGTGGCTCAAGGCGCGGGCGCCTTCGGCGGTGCCCAGGTAGCGGCTGTCGCCATGGGTGGGGATAAACCAGAAAATTTCCATGAGATGTCTCCTTTGTGTGGTGCGTTATGAACGGCTGGTCAAGCCCTTTGGGCGCCAGACGATGTCACTCACCTTGACGGGCTTGGGGATCAACGCCAGCCGCGCAAAGGCGTCGGCCACGCGCTGCTGGTCCGCGACCATGTCGGGCTTGAGTAAGCCCACAGGCGAGCGCGGCCGGCGTTGCAAAAACAAACTGACGACGCCAGCGTCCAGACCGCTGAAATCAGAGATCAGTTTGATGGCTTCAGGCCGACGATCCTGTGCAAACCGGTCGGCTTGGGTTAACGCCTCAAACAGGACGCCGATGACTTCGGGGTGCTGGTTGGCAAAGGGCACTGAGGCCAGGTAAAACGAGTTGTTGCCCGACAGGCCAGAGCCCGTGGTCAACACGCGGGGCTGGATCGCCAGTTCTGTCGCCGCATAAAACGGGTCCCAGATCACCCAGGCGTCCACACTCTTGCGCTCGAAGGCGGCGCGTGCATCGGCCGGCGTCAGG
The DNA here is from genome assembly GCF_056521395.1 of Rhodoferax sp. LS1R11. Lineage (NCBI taxonomy): Bacteria > Pseudomonadati > Pseudomonadota > Betaproteobacteria > Burkholderiales > Comamonadaceae > Rhodoferax > Rhodoferax sp. LS1R11. Next base: position 16,949 of record NZ_JBWMAW010000028.1, on the reverse strand, counting down.
TAAACGGGCTGAATGTCGCTCCACTGCAGGCCGGCTTTCTCCACGGCGCGCACCAGCAGGTAGTGCGCACTGGATCCTTTTTGCAGCGCAATTTTGCGGCCCTTGAGGTCGGCCAGCGTGCGAATCGTCGAGTCCCTGGGCACCAGAATGGCCGAGTTTTCCGGCTTGGACGGCTCGGCGCCCGCGTACACCAAGTCTTTGCCCGCCGCCTGGGCGAACACGGGCGGGGAATCGCCCGTCAGCCCAAACTCCAGGCTGCCCACGGCAAGGGCTTCGAGCAACTGCGGCCCGGCGGGGAACTCAATCCACTGCACTTTGGTGTTGGGGTAACGCTTTTCCAGCACGCCTTGCTGCTTGACGATGACCAGATTGACGGCCGACTTTTGGTAGCCAATGCGCAAGAGCGTGGGCGCCTTGGCTGGTGTGCCACTTTGTGCCCAGGCGTTACGTGAGGTGATGGGCCCCGACAGACCCCAGACACCCGCAGTGACGGCCAGCAAACGTATCAGCTCGCGCCTTGACTTGGGCGCTGGGGAGGGTAGGTGAGCCATCTTCATTCTCCTGTTCAGACTCTTAACTCAGATCCACGGGGGCAGCGTGCAACAGGTTGAGCTTTTTGGGGATGAGCTTGAGCTCAAAGAAGGTGTCGGCAATGACTTGCTGCTCCCCCAGAATCTCGCGCGTGACGGCTTTCGTGCCGTACCCTGCCCGGCTCACAAACAGTTCGGTGATGCTCTTGTCCAGCCCCAGCACGCTTGACAACTCGGTGGCGGCAGCGGCCTTGTTCTTGGAAATCCAGGTGTCAATCGCGTTGATCTCCTCGATGGCGATCTTCAGCACGTCAGTGTTTTTAGTGGCGAAGTCGCGTGAGGTGAAGTAGTAGTTGCGGTTGTTGGCGACCCCGGTGGCATCGGCCAGCAGGCGCGCATTCAGTGTTTTCTGGGCGGACGCCAGGAAGGGGTCCCAGATGACCCAGGCGTCCACGGCACCTTTCTCGAACGCGGCGCGGGCGTCGGCCGGTGGCAGGAAGATGGGCTGCACATCGGCGTATTTCAGGCCATTTTTCTCCAGCAGCTTGACCAGCAAATAGTGAACGTTGGAGCCCTTGTTCAAGGCAATCTTCTTGCCCTTGAGGTCCGCCACCGTTTTGATGGCCGAGGTTTTGGGCACGATGATCGCTTCAAGATTGGGACGTGGCACCGTCGCTGCCGCATACACCAGCGGTGCACCGGCGGCCTGGGCAAAGATGGGCGGGGCTTCGCCCACGTCGCCAAAATCAATCGCCCCCACATTCAGGGCTTCGAGTTGCACCGGGCCGGCATTGAATTCGGTCCAGGTGACATTCACACCCAGGGGGGCCAGGCGTTTTTCCAGCGTGCCGCGTGCTTTGAGGATGGACAGCCAGCCTTTCTGGTTACCAATCCGTAGGGTGCGTGTGGCCTTTTGGGCGAATGCCAGCGGGCTGCTTGCCAGAGCCAAGGAAGCGACACTGGCCCCGAGCACTTGGCGGCGTGAAAGAGAGAAGTTTTTCAACATGATCAGAGTTCCAAACAAAGGTGTGGTCAGACGGGGGCGACGGTGAGCAACAGCAGGTTGACGCTCAGGATGACCGTCGATACCAGAAAAACGGCAATGCCGAGCGATTGAAGAATGTCGCCCGCCGTGAATGAATCATCCGTGGTGATGGGCGCTTGTGTGATGCCAGATGACATGGCTATGACCTTTGATCAAAAATGCAGGCGACATCTGTCCACGACTGCCAGTGGCAGCCAAAAAAAGATGGGAGGGTTACCGGCAAGCCGGTATCGATGCAGGCGTTTAAACGCTACATCGCACCTGATCAAACGCCACCGGTGCAAACTGGCCCGCGGGTGTCAAGACCGGGCGTAGCGTCTCGGTGATCAAGGTGTGCACGGCATCGTCCAGTCGGGCGCCAATGCCGGGGGCAATCTGGTAGACCCCGTTTTCATTGAGCGTGACTTGCGCGTCGGTGGCGTAGATGCCAGGCAGGATGTGCTTGGCACCCAAAGACTGCAGCACCGGGCGCAAGGCATAGTCCAGCGCCAGCATGTGGTGCGGGCTGCCGCCGGTGGCCAGTGGCAGCACGGTCTTGCCCTGCAAGGCGGTTTGTGGCAGCAGGTCCAGAAACACCTTGAGCACGCCGCTGTAGGCCGCCTTGTAGACCGGGGTGGCGACCACGATCACGTCCGCGGCGGCCACGCGGCCCGTGGCGTGGCTGATGCTGCGATGGCCAAAATCGGCCAGGATCAGCGCTTGGGGCGACAGGTCCCGAATCTGCAGGCGCTCCACATAGGCACCCCGGGCCTGCAGCCGTTGCTGAACGCCATCGAGCAAGGCGGCCGAGCGTGATTTTTCCGAGGGGCTGCCGGCAATTAATAACACAGTCATTTTTTTCTCCCTGATCGATGCGTGATGTGTGACAGCGGCGGGCTTACTTCTTCAGGTAGATCTGATCAAAGCTGCCGCCATCGGCAAAGTGGTCTTTGTCCGCCTTGGTCCAGCCGCCAAACGCTTGTTCGATGGTGAACAGGTTGAGCTTGGGCAGTTGCTTGACGTACTTGGCCTGCGCTTTTTCAGAAATCGGGCGGTAGAAGTTTTTGCCCGCGATGTCCTGCCCTTCATCGGTGTAGAGGTATTCGAGGTAGGCCTGCGCTACAGCACGGGTGCCCTTGCGGTCCACGTTCTTGTCCACCACGGCCACCGGTGGCTCGGCCAGGATGCTCAGCGATGGATAAATGATGTCCACCTTGCTGCCGAACTCTTTCTCCAGCAGGTGGGCTTCGTTTTCCCAGGAGATGAACACATCGCCCTGGTTGCGCTGGGCAAAGGTAATGGACGAACCGCGTGCGCCGGTGTCGAGCACGGGCACGTTCTTAAACAGGGCCTGCACGAACTCTTTGGCCTTGGCCTCGCTGCCCAGTTTGCGTTTGGCAAACTCCCACGCCGCCAGGTAGTTCCAGCGGGCGCCACCCGAGGTCTTGGGGTTGGGCGTGATGACGCTGATGCCGGGCTTGATCAAATCATCCCAATCCTTGATGCCTTTGGGGTTGCCCTGGCGCACGACCAGCACGATGGTGGAGGTGTAGGGGGCCGAGTTGTGGGGCAGGCGTTTTTGCCAGTCCGCCGGAATCCAGCCTCCGTTCTTGTACAACGCGTCCACGTCACCGGCGAGCGCCAGCGTGACCACGTCGGCCTCCAGTCCGTCAATCACCGAGCGGGCTTGTTTGCCGGAGCCGCCATGGGATTGTTTGATGGTCACGTCCTGGCCGGTCTTGGCCTTCCAGTGTTTGGCAAACGCCGCGTTGAACTCTGAGTACAGCTCCCGTGTGGGGTCGTAAGAGACGTTGAGCAGGCTCACGACCTGTTGAGCGGCTACGCCCAGGCTGGCGCCGATCAGCGTGGCGGCCAATGTGGCCTTCAGAATTTGGGAAGAGAAACGGCGGCGGGTGGACATGAAAGACTCCTTGAATTCACTGCAAAGTTGCGATGGAGTGAATTTTGGAAGAAAATCATAAGAACTGAAACTACCGTATTTTCAGTTCTTAATTACTTATTTATCTGTGGATTGATGTGTTGTGTTGATGTCGGATTTGCAGGATGTGGTGATGCCGGAGTCTTTGCTGTTGTCGCCGACGCATATTTGACCAATGCGGCCAATTTTGATTGCCCAGGGACGACTGCTCTACAGCCCGCGTGGACATTGGACATTCTCTACTCAGCGGTTGGTCACCGGCTATAAAAAGCAGCAATGAACAGCAATGGTTCGTTCTCAAGGGTGCGGATACGACCCTGAATCAAGGAATAGAGAATTATTGCTCCGGCCCGATGAAGTCTCAAGCCGCACAACGCACCCGACGATCCTGGAAGTAACTAATCACTCGTTCTGGGGTTTTTTCCAACATGGCCATATGCTCATTGGCCGCCTCGTGTAGCTTGGCCTTGGTGCGCACCGGAACTTTTCTGCCCATCTCCTGCTTCAAGTCTGCATTGAGCCGCTCCTCAGGGTTGAGTTGGGGGCTGTAGCTTGGCAGATAGAACAGCTCAATTTGCTCGATTCTCTCAGCTACCCAGGCCTTGACTACTTTGCTGTGATGCACCCGAAGATGTGGTGGTCTAATTTAAAAAGACACAACGATAGGTTTATTCAAACCTGAATGGCGACAGAAGTGAACAACCAAAAATCCCGAAGAACCTTTGACACCAGCTTCAAGCTCCAGGTCGCGCAAATGGTCAAAGTCCAAGGCTTGAGCATCAGTCAAGTCTGTAAAGACATGAAACTTGGCGAAAGTGCCGCCAGGCGCTGGGTCAGTCAATTTGATGCGGAACAGCAAGGCCAAAGCGGTGTCGGCAAGCCGTTGACCGCGGAGCATCAACGCATCAGGCAGCTGGAGTTAGAGAACCGGCAACTGCGAGGCGACGTGGAGATATTAAAAAAAGCATCAACCTTCTTTGCCCGAGAACTCAGATGAGTTACCAGCTCATTGAAGACTTGCAAGAGAAGGCCATCACCGCCAGCCAGGCATGCCGCCTCCTTCAAGTCAGCCGCTCTGGCTTTTACGCAGCAGCCAAGCGGCGGCGCCAAGCGCCGGTGCTGTGTGCCGACAGCGTTCATTTGAGGGCCGCTTTCGCAGCCAGTGGTCGCACCTACGGCAGTCGCAGGTTGTGCACTGCGCTGCACATGAGCGGCGTGTGATGGGGCGCCCCAGCCACCAAACATTTAAAGCCGACCTCCAAAGGGTTGGATTTTTTTTTCTGGCTCTCAGCGGGGTGCTTTTGTGGAATCGGAGGCGACTTCCACCAGGCAGTCGTAAAACGTGGGTGCCCGTCCCAGGTCGGTCAATTTCTGACTTGTTACCTGGTTCACATTGGTACCATCAAGGCCGAGCTTGCGCCACCAGACGCCCAGTCCATTGACCACGCCGGGGCGTGCCCGTTTCGAGATCGCCACTTTGCAACGGTAGACACCTCGCTGATTAAAAACACGCACCACGTCGCCCGACTGGATGCCTCGGGCGGCGGCATCGGCTGCGTGCATTTCCAGCAGCGGTTCTCCTTCAATATCGCGCAGGCTCTTCACGTTGACGAAGGTGGAGTTCAAAAAATTCCGAGCGGGTGGTGAGATCATGGCCAGCGGGTAGGCTTGGGATGAGTTGAACACCTCGTGGTTCGGCACGTGGTCGGGTAGGCCGTCCATACCGCGGGCAGCGAGGCGTTCGCTGAAGAATTCACATTTTCCGGACGGTGTGGGGAAGTTACCTTGGGCAAAGGGTGCTTGTGCCAGCTTCAATGTTGCAAAGCCCTTTTCCATCAGCTCGCCAAAGTCGACAGCGTTGCCGTAGGCTGTGCGACACAGGGCTGGATCGTCTTCTGTAAAGCAGTCGTCTGTGAAACCCATGTGGGAGGCGAGTTCCCGAAAAATCTGTGTGTTGGTTTTGGCCTCACCCAGCGGTGCGATGGCGGGACGGTTCAGCAGTGCGTCGGTGTGGCCGTAGCTGGCGTGTACATCCCAATGCTCCAGCTGCGTGGTGGCGGGCAGGATGTAATCCGCATAGTCGGCGGTGTCGGTCTGGAAATGTTCCAGCACCACGGTAAAAAGATCTTCACGGGCAAAGCCTTGCACCACTTTGCCGGACTCGGGCGCTACAGCGACCGGGTTGCTGTTGTAAACAACCAGTGCTTCAATGCTTGGCCCGAATTCATCGCTGGACGGCCGCAACAAGTCACCACCAATGGTGCTCATGTTGATGGTGCGCGGGGTTTGGGCCGACATCAGGTCGGGCCGCTGTAGCGCATGTCGGTTGACGGGAAACATGCCGGAGCTTGACAGCAGCACGCCGCCAGCGCGATGACGCCAGGCACCAATGAGTGCTGGCAGCGATGCAATCAGGCGTACGGCATTGCCACCGCCGTGCACACGCTGCAGGCCGTAGTTCATGCGGATAGCCGCTGGCTCACCGCTGGCCGCACAGGCACCGTAGTCTTTGGCCAGTGCTCGTATTTGGTCTGCGGAGATGGCACACACCTCGGCTGCGCGCTCGGGCGTCCATTGCAGAGCCCGTGCACGCAGTTGTTCCCACCCCAGGGTGTAGTGCGCCAGGTAGTCGTGGTCCAGCCAGTGGTTCACGATCAGTTCATGCATTACGGCCAGGGCCAGGGCACCGTCGGTGCCGGGCAACAGGGCCAGGTGCTCGTGGCATTTGTCAGCGGTCTCGCTGCGCCGCGGATCGATGCAGATCAGCTTGGCGCCATTGCGTTTGGCGACCTGGGCGTAACGCCAGAAGTGCAGGTTGCTGGCAATGGAGTTACTGCCCCAGATCAAGATAAGTTTTGACTCGGCAAAAAACTCGACTTGCATGCCGACCTTGCCGCCCAGCGTGTGCGTCAAGCCTTCGCCGCCGGCCGAGGCACAAATGGTGCGATCCAGCAACGAGGCGCCCAATTTGTGAAAGAACCTGGCAGACATGCTCTCGCCCTGCACCAGCCCCATGGTGCCGGCGTAGCTGTAAGGCAGGATGGCCTGGGCTGCATGGCCGCCCCGGCTGGCAATGGCGGTGAGCTTTGAGGCAATGTCTTGCAGGGCGGCATCCCATGTCACGCGCTCGAAGGTGCCGGCGCCCTTGGGACCCATGCGTTTCAGCGGATGAAGAATGCGCTCCGGGTGGTAGGTGCGCTCGGTGTAGCGCGAAACCTTGGTGCACAAGGCGCCATCGGTGTGGGGATGGGCTGGATTACCTTGTACCTTGATGGCGATGCCGCCGGACACCGTGGTGAGCATGGAGCAGGTGTCAGGGCAGTCATGCGGACAGGCGCCCAGCACCTGGGTGGGCTCTGCGGCGGACGGTTCAGTGGATGTATCAATCATGGATGGGCGGGCCAAAGAGGTGTAACCTCATTTTCGCGCAGTCTATTGCCTGGTTATAGACTAAGGTTAAAGGAGTCGTCATGAAAGTCATTGATTCAATCGTCACGCAGGCTGCGGGTGTGGCCGCCATCCGGCGGGACATCCACGCCCACCCCGAGTTATGTTTCCAGGAGGTCAGAACGGCCGATGTGGTGGCCCAAAAATTGACAGAGTGGGGTATTGCGGTTCATCGGGGCATGGGCACTACGGGCGTGGTGGGTATCGTCAAAAATGGCGCGTCAGACCGCGCCATTGGCCTGCGCGCCGACATGGATGCCCTGCCCATGCAGGAGTTCAACACCTTCAGCCACGCCAGTGTTCACCCCGGCAAGATGCACGCCTGTGGCCATGACGGTCACACCGCCATGCTGCTGGCTGCCGCGCAGCACCTGGCAACGCAGCGCAACTTTGATGGCACGGTGTACCTGATTTTTCAACCGGCGGAAGAGGGCGGTGGCGGCGCGCGCGAGATGATCAAGGACGGCCTGTTTGAAAAGTTTCCGGTCGAGGCGGTGTTCGGCATGCACAATTGGCCGGGTTCCGAGGTCGGCAAGTTTGCGGCCAGTGCAGGCCCTGTGATGGCGTCCAGCAACGAGTTCAAGATCACGATTCATGGCAAGGGCGGGCACGCGGCCATGCCGCACAACGCGCTGGACCCGGTGCCGGTGGCCTGCCAGATGGTGCAGGCCTTCCAGACCATCATCAGCCGCAACAAAAAACCGATCGATGCCGGCGTGATTTCAGTCACCATGATCCACACAGGGGAGGCTACCAACGTCATCCCCGACAGCTGCGAGTTGCGCGGCACGGTGCGTACCTTCACGCTGGAGGTGCTCGACATGATCGAGCAGCGCATGAAGCAGATTGCCGAGCACACTTGTGCCGCGTTTGACATGCGCTGTGAGTTCGAGTTTTCCCGCAACTACCCGCCCACCATCAACAGTGCCAAAGAGGCCGAGTTTGCGCGGCGGGTCATGGCGAGCATCGTGGGCGAGGCCAACGTGCTGACGCAGGAGCCGACCATGGGGGCCGAAGATTTTTCCTTCATGCTGATGGCCAAACCGGGCTGCTACAGCTTCATCATGAACGGGGACGGTGCGCACCGCGAGATGGGGCACGGTGGCGGGCCCTGCATGCTGCACAACCCCAGCTATGACTTCAACGATGACCTGATTCCCCTGGGCGCGACCTACTGGGTGCGCTTGGCTGAAGAATGGCTCAAACCGGCTGCCTGAGGATGCCCGCATGATGCACCTTGTCGACGCCTTCTCCGCCAGCTACGCGCAGGCCCGGGTCAAATTTCTGGAGGCGGCGGCCACCGCTTCGCTGCCGATGACGTCGCACAACCATCCTCTTACTGGACGCGATGGCGAGGTGTTGGCCATGGACGTGGCGCTGGACGGACTGCCTGATGCCGACAAGCTGTTGATCGTGAGCAGCGGCTGCCACGGTGTGGAGGGTTTTGGCGGGAGTGGCGTGCAGGTGTTTGCGCTGCACGATGCCCCATGGCGTGACAAAGCCAGCGCCCATGGGGTGGCCGTTTTGTACGTGCATGCGCTCAATCCGTTTGGTTTCTCGCATGGACGCCGCGCGACCCATGAAAACGTGGACTTGAACCGGAATTTCCTGGACTTCAGCCAGCCCTTGCCGCATAACAAGGCGTACCGCGTTATTCATCCCGTGCTGCTGCCCGACTTTTGGCCGCCGGACGCTGCCAACATCGCGGCATTGGGCAAGTTTGTTGAGACGCAGGGGCGGGCTGCCATTCAGGCCGTGGTCACCCGCGGGCAGCATGAGTTTGCGGATGGGCTGTTTTTTGGTGGGATCCGACCTACTTGGAGCAACCTGACCCTTCGCCAGGTGCTGCGCCGCCAAGCCAGCCAGGCCAGGCGGGTGGCCTGGATTGACCTGCACACCGGTTTGGGCCCCAACGGCGTGGGGGAGCGCATCTTTGCCTGCCGGAACGACCCTGTTGCCCTGGCCCGGGCGCGCCAGTGGTGGGACGGACAGGGCGCCACGCCGGTGACCTCTATTTATGACGGTTCGGCGACCGCGGCTTTCCTGACGGGCGCGATGTCAGGGGCGTTGTATGAGGAGTGCCCGCAAGCCGAATACACCGGGCTGGCCCTGGAGTTTGGCACCCAGCCGCTGGCCGACGTGCTGCAGGCCTTGCGTGCCGAGCAGTGGCTGGCCAACCACCCGCAAGCACCAGTCACTTTGGCGTCCCGGATCAGGCAGCAGATGCGCGACGCGTTCTACACGGATACCGATGCCTGGAAAGGCCTCGTCATCAGCCAGGCCCGGCAGGCGATGTTTCAGGCCGTCGAGGGGTTGAGTCGCTGAGTGGCAGCAGGCGAATATGCTGAGTGCTATTGAAATAATAGCTGCTACCGCACGTCCTACGTTGGCTGCAGCTCGTTTTGATCTGAAAATCGGCGTGCTGCCAGTTCCAGAAGGCCATCAAAGATCAGGTTGTCCACCAGCTCAAATTGCACCGACATGCTGGGCGCCATCTTCCAGCCAGCGCCCCCGGTCATGATGCATTTGGGCTCGGTGCCGCAGTGGACCCGCACATGCTGCACCATGCGTTCCACGGCGCCGGCAATGGCGTAGGTGCCGCCGCTGGTGAGTGCATCACTGGTGTTGGTGGGGAATTCACAGACTTCGCCGGTCGGGACATGCAGCCCGGCGGTGCCGGACTCCAGGGCACGCAACATGATGCCGTGGCCCGGCAGAATCAGTCCGCCCAGAAACTTGCCGCTGGCGTCAATCGCTTCCACCGTCACCGCGGTGCCCACCATCACCACCACGAGGGGTTGTGCAGGGCCTTGGGAGCGCGCACGGTGCCAGGCGCCGATCATGGCCACCCATCGGTCTGCGCCCAGGCGCGCCGGAAAGTCATAGCCATTGGTCAGGCCCGCTTCGGCTGCGCTGGACACCACCCAACGGGGTTCCACGTCCCAAATCTCCATTTGCTCCTGCACCCGGCGTTTGAGGGCGTCTCCGGCCACGATGCAGCCCAGCATGTGGTCCGGCGCAGGGAGCGTGGCCCAGGTGCCTTCGGCCAGTTTGTCGATGTTCTCCAGGAACTCGGCGCCTTGCGCCAGCAGGGGAGCCTGGGGATGCGGGGTTTGGTAAAGCGCCCATTTCAGGCGGGTGTTGCCAACGTCAATTGCCAGAAAGGTCATGGGGGTGATTATCATCAAACCGCGCACCGCGGCTTGGCAGGGTTTCTACCTGACCCTGCCGCCCTGTTTGCCAAGCCCGCTCGTTCAGCCTTGTCGCCATGGCAGGCCGTGAAAGCGCCAGCCGCCTTGGCGACCGCGTTGCGCGTTCGTGTCGGGGTCGCCTTCAAAACCTTCCAGGATGTTGTAGGCCTCCAGACCCAGCTCGGTGGCGCGTTTGGCCGCGGCCACGGACCTGACGCCGCTGCGGCACAACAGGATGACCTTCTTGCCGGCAGGCACCGCCGCCCTCAAGGCGTCGTCAAATGTGGCGTTCATGGCCATGTCCGGCCATTGCTTCCAGGCCAGCGGCACGGCACCGGGGACAAAACCAACCCATTCCCGCTCCGCGTCTGTTCTCACATCAACCATCACGGCGTCGCCGTTTTGTAACCATTGCATGGCCAGCTGGGGCGATACGTCGCCTGCGTAGCCGGGGGCCGGGCGGGGTGTAAGTAGCGCCGCGCCATCGGCATCGTGCCGCAGGCCGGAGGTGAGGTTGGCGGGTACCGCCTCGTCAATGCGCCGGGGCTTGGGCAGATGCAGCGCCGCCATGATGGTGGTGAACTCGGCGAGCGTCTTGTGGGTCACGCGGGCGTTGCCGGTTTTCTCGGCGCCGATGGTGGAGTGGGTACGCCCCTTGTAGTCATGACCCGGCCACACGGTGGTGTCGTCGGGCAGCGCAAACAAAACCTGGGTTAGGCTGTGGTACATCGCCTCGGCGCTGCCGGACTGAAAGTCGGTGCGGCCACAGCCGTCAATCAGCAAGGTGTCTCCAGTGAAAACGTGATCTCGCCACAAGTAGCTCATGCTGCCCGCGGTATGGCCCGGCGTGTGCAGGGCCCGAAGCTGCTCGCCGCCGAACTGCAGCGTGTCGCCATCGTTGAGCTGTACCGCCGCGGTGCGGATGCCGCAGTCCCCCGGCACCGCGGTCTGGGCGCCCGCCAGCTCGGCCAGTTGTCCGGCGCTGGTGATGTGGTCGGCGTGTGCATGGGTCTCCACGGTCCAGCGCAGTTTCAGCCCATATTGGCGCAGGGCGGCCAGATCGCGCTCCAGCTGAACGTCCACCGGGTCAATGATGACCGCATCCCGCGTGGCCTCGTCAAACAGCACGTAGGTGTAGGTGCTGGAGTCGGGGTCAAAAAGCTGTAGAGGTTTCATGGTGCGTGTGCTGTAGGTTGGAGACCGTGTGCTCCAGACATGACCATGACTCTATCGGATTTTTCCCCGGTGGGCGAACAGGCTCCGGGTGTTTAGTGCCCGGCACCCAGGTAGGCCGCTTTCACCGCCGGGTCATCGCGCAGTTTAGACGCTTCACCGTGCACCGAGATCCGGCCGTTCTCCAGTACATAACCATAGTCTGCCACCTTGAGCGCCGCGGCAGCGAACTGCTCGACCAGCAGCATCGTCACACCCTGCGACTTGAGGTTTTCAATGATGCGGAAAACCTCTTCCACCAGAATCGGTGCCAGCCCCATGGAGGGCTCATCGAGCAGCACAATTTCAGGGTTCAGCATGACCGCGCGGGCCATGGCCAGCATTTGCTGCTCGCCGCCAGACAGCGTGCCGGCCAGCTGGTTACGCCGCTCTTTCAGGCGTGGGAACAACTCCATGGCGCGTTCCAGGTCCCCGGGCACATCGCCTTTGGGGCGGCTGCCGGTGAGGCGCGGGAATGCGCCCAGAATCAGGTTGTCCTTCACAGTCATGGTGGCAAACACCCGCCGTCCCTCAGGGGAGTGCGCCAGGCCTTGTTTGGCGATGGTGTACGACTCCAGGCCGTCCACCCGTTTGCCGTGCAGGCTGATTTCACCGGCCGTGGGTTTGATCATGCCGGAGATCGCGCGCATGGTGGTGGTTTTTCCAGCCCCGTTGGAGCCGATCAGCGTGACCACTTTACCCTTGGGTACTTCCATCGAGATGCCGTGCAACACCTGCACTTTGCCGTAACCGGCTTCGAGGTTTTTGATACTCAACATACAGAAATCCTCTTTACTTTATGCGGCGGTACCGCCGAGGTAAGCCTCGATGACTTTTTCATTGGCCTGCACTTCAGCGGGCTTGCCTTCGGCAATCTTCTGGCCAAAGTCCAGAACGGAGACCGAGTCGCAAATACTCATCACCACGTCCATGTGGTGCTCGATCAGAATCACCGTGATGCCATGGTCCCGGATCTTGCGGATGATGCTGATCAGTTCCTTGATGTCGGGCGCTGTCAGGCCCGCTGCGGGTTCGTCAAGCAGCAGCAGTTGCGGGTCCAACGCCAGGGCCCGTGCGATTTCCAGCAGGCGTTGTTTGCCGTAGGGCAGGTTGCGGGCTTCTTCCGTGGCCAGGTCGCCCAGGCCCACAAAATTCAGCAAGCCCAAGCCGCGCTCGGTGGCCGCTTTTTCTTCGCGCCGGTAGCGTGGCGTGTGCAGCGACACGTCCACAATGTTGCTGGAGAACGTGTGATGCAGTCCCACCTGCACGTTTTGCAGCGCCGTCATTTCACCAAACAGTTGCACGTTCTGGAAGGTCCGCGCAATGCCTGACAGTGCAATGTCCGATGACGTGCGGCCGACCACAGCGCGCCCGGCAAAGTCGATCGTTCCCGCGGTCGGGACGTAGATGCCGGTCAGCACGTTCATCATCGTGCTCTTGCCGGAGCCGTTGGGACCGATCAATCCGTGAATAGTGCCGCGCTTGACGCGCAAATCCACCTGGTTGATGGCCTTGAGGCCGCCAAACTGCATGAGCACGCCAGTGGCCACCAGCAGATCGGTGCCGACCTCGCTCCCGCTTGCGCGGGCTGCGACCATGACGGAGTCTTTGCCGGTGTCAAGCGCTGCACGGTTGTCCACATCGGATCGCACGACCTTGCGCAGGTGAAAAAGGCTGCGAACGAAACCCACGATGCCGTCCTGCAGGTAATACACCACGAAGAGGATCATCAGGCCAAAAATGCTCAGGCGCCAGTCCGTGATGGATTGCAACCAGAACGAAAATCCGGCCAACGCCATGGTGCCGATCACCGGAATGGCCATCGCTTTGGGGGTGGTGACCTTCTTCATGATGCCGACAGCTCCGCCCACTGCGATCAACACGGCCAGGGTTGACGCGACGATGCGAAACAGTTCCAGGTCGTCAAGCAGCTTGGGCAGGATCACGATGATCGCCGCGCCCAGCAAAGCGCCCGAGCGGGTTTTGCGTCCCCCCATGATCACGGCCAACAAAAACAACACGGTCAACTCAAAGTTGTAGGTGTTGGGCGAGATGTATTGCTCGGAGTAGGCATACAGGCAGCCTGCCAGTCCGGCAAACCCGGCACTGATCACGAACGCATACACCTTGTAGCGGTAGACCGAGACCCCCATGCAGTCCGAGGCCACGGGGCTGCCGCGCAGCGCTTCAAAAGCACGCCCCAGTTGGGAGCGGAGAATGCGGTCCACCACCACCAGTGAGAGCGCCATGAGGACCAGCACCAGCCAGTAAAAGCCGTGCTCGCTGAGTTGCACGCCACCCAGTGACGGCTTGGGCACCTTGATACCGAGTGGGCCTTCGGTGAGGAAGGTCATCTCGTTGATCAAAATCTGGATGATGGTGCCAAAGGCGAGTGTGACCATGGCCAGGTAAGGTCCGGTCACCCGCAAGGCCGGCAACGCCAGCAGTGCGCCAAACGCTGCAGTCACGCCGATGCTGGCGGGAATGATCACCCACAGCGGAGCGCCCAGCTTCATGAACAGCACGCCTGCGGTGTAGGACCCCACCCCAAAAAGACCGGCATGCCCCAGAGACACCTGACCGGTGTAGCCGACCACGATGTCCAGTCCGAACAGCAGGATGGCGTAAATCATGATCGTGCCGATCATGTGGATGTAATAAGGGTTGCTTATGTAAAGCGGTGCAGTGGCCAGCAGGCCCAAACCAACCACCGCCGCAATGAGAGACTTGCGGTTCATCTTCAGACTTTCTTGATCGCGGATTTACCGAACAGGCCCGAGGGCTTGAAGGCGAGAACGAGCAGCAGCAACACCAGTCCGGGCACATCTTTGTAACCGGTTGAGATGTAGAAGCCCGTGGTTGTTTCTGCCACACCCAAAATGATGCCGCCCACAATGATGCCCATGCCGCTGGTCAACCCGCCAATGATGGCCACGGCAAAGGCCTTGAGGCCCAACACCGCGCCCATGGTGGCGCCAGTCAGCGTCAGCGGCGCAATCAGCGCGCCGGCAAAAGCCGCAGTGGCAGAAGACAGGGCATAGGAAAACGTGATGACCAGCCCTGTGTTGATGCCCATCAGTTTGGCCGCGTCACGGTCGTTGAAGGTCGCCACAACGGCCTTGCCGTAGATGGTTTTTCGGTTGAAGAACTCCACCGCCAGCATCATGAGCAGGGCACCGCCCACCACCAGAATTTCCATGGGCAACACATTCGCGCCAAAGACCTTGAGGGGCGATTCAGGCAAAGGGGAGGGGAACTTCAGGTCGTCCCGGCCCCAGATGTTCTCGGCCACGTTCTTGAAGATGATGCCCAACGCAATCGTTGACATGATCCAGCCGAACTCGCTCTTGATCTTGATCGCCGGGCGGACGCCGATACGCTCCACGAAGCCGCCCTGGAACAGGCCAAAAATAATGACCAGTGGCAGCATGAGCCAGTAGTTGACGCCCATGTTCACGAGTGTCAGCCCGACCATGGCGCCCAGCATGAGCGCATCACCCTGGCCGAAATTGAGAGTGTCTGAAGTTTGAAAGGTCAACTGGTAGCCAAACGCAATGACCGCGTAGATCATGCCCAGCGCAACACCGCTGTAGATCAGTTGAAGCAGGATTTCCATATATTTATTTCCACTAAAAACTCTACGAAAGGAGCGAGGTGCTCAGGCCGAAAAAAACACCGCGTCAGCCGGGGCGACCAGCGCGGTGTTGTTTGTCGACCCGAAGTCAACTCGTCAAATTACTTTTTGACAGCCAGCGCGCCTTTGGCGTTCGCATCTTTCATACGTACTTCCGAGGCTTTCTTCTGGTCTTCCGGGTAGGCGTAAATAACACGCTGGCCCTTGACTTCGCCAAACACCGGGATGTTGGCCGTGATGGCCTCGTGGTCCTTTGCGGTGAACGGCTTGTTGTAGGTGGTGACCACACCGTCAACCGGCGCCTTCAAATCCTCCAGTGCCGCCTTGATCTTGGGGCCGTCGGTTGAATTGGCCTGCGTGATGGCGGCGGCCAGCAGGTAGATCGAGTCATAACCCTGGGCGGCCGACACAGGCGAGTCAATACGGGCGTTTTTCGGGCTGAAGGTTTTGAGGTAGTTGATGATGAACGACTGGCGCTTGGGCGTGGTGGGCTCCTGGATAAAGGTCTGTGGCATGCGCGCGCCTTCGCCGCCTGGGCCTGCGTTGTCAATGAAGTTGGCCATGGACAGTGTCCAACTGCCGATCATGGGCACTTTCCAGCCCAGTTTGGTCATGCCGTTGGCAATTTGAGCCAGCTCTGGTCCGATGGCGTAGGTCAGAATGGCTTCGGCACCGGCCTCCTTGGCCTTGAGCAATTGGGCCGTCATGTCCACGTCTTTGATGTTGAACTTCTCAACCGCGACCGCCTTGACCGATTTCAACGCCAGGGCTTTTTCCAGGTCATCACGGCCGAGTTGGCCGTAGTTGGTGGAGTCGGCCAGAATGGCCACCTTTTTGTAGCCGCGGCGGGTAATCGCCTCTTCCACGATCATGGGCGCCTGGATGCTGTCATGCGCGGCATTGCGGAAAATGTAGTTCTCGGGCTGATCGTCAAACTGGTGTGTGACCAACGAGCCGGTGGCCACGTTGTTCATCACCGGAATCTTTGCTTCCTGGTAAAAACGCTGCGAAGCCAATGCCACGCCCGTGTTGATGAAGCCTACGGT
Organism: Rhodoferax sp. LS1R11; assembly: GCF_056521395.1. Taxonomy (NCBI): domain Bacteria; kingdom Pseudomonadati; phylum Pseudomonadota; class Betaproteobacteria; order Burkholderiales; family Comamonadaceae; genus Rhodoferax; species Rhodoferax sp. LS1R11. Next base: position 926 of record NZ_JBWMAW010000028.1, on the reverse strand, counting down.
GGCAGTCACTTTTTCCTTATTGATCAGCTCCTGGGCAATTTGCACGCCGCGCTCGTTTTTCGCTTCGTCATCACGTTCGACGATTTGCAGCTTGCGTCCCAGCACGCCGCCCGCTTTGTTGATCTCTTCAACCGCCAGTTTGACGCCGTCGCGCATGCTCACGCCCATGGACGAGGAGCCGCCTGTGAACGGGCCAGACACACCGATCTTGATGGGGTCAGCCGCGGTGGCGATGCTGGCCATGCTCATGACAGCGGCTGCAACAGCCATTTGGGTGACAAGCTTTGTAAAGTGAATTTTCATGGGGACTCCAGTTTTGATAAATAAGTGTGCAAAAAGCTGTTTGCACAGAAAAAAGTCGATGTCTTTTTGTTCTGCCCTCAATTTATCTGCCGCGGGCCCAACGGCGGCTAGGGGTTATCCATAAGCAAGGGGTAATGTTGGGTTTTAAGCCCGTATTAATTTTCAAATGACCTGCAAAAATTTTTCAAAAGTGCATTAGTTGCCATGAAAAGCACGCAATATGCGTGTTTCTTGCAGAAAGCTGACTAATTTGGCGTGAGGTTGATTCCGCTGCAATCAGTCGTTCCAAGTCGGTTTTTGAGCAATTTCAATGTGTGGCGAATAGGTTTTGTAAGTTGACGTTTACGTAAACGTAATATCATCGCGATCAGGTACTTCATCGACGAAAGTGCCACACCCGAGGAACTCCCATGACCGACCTGTCCGCCGACTTCAAGGCCCTAGCCACTTACCGCCCGCTCAACAAAGTGCGCTTTGTGACGGCCGCCAGCCTGTTTGACGGCCACGACGCCGCCATCAACATCATGCGCCGCATCCTGCAAGGCATGGGCGCTGAAGTCATCCACCTCGGGCACAACCGCAGCGTGGACGAAGTGGTCACCGCGGCCCTGCAGGAAGACGCC
>NZ_JBWMAW010000027.1:0-33095 GCF_056521395.1 Rhodoferax sp. LS1R11 | reverse complement strand
GGCGTCTTCCTGCAGGGCCGCGGTGACCACTTCGTCCACGCTGCGGTTGTGCCCGAGGTGGATGACTTCAGCGCCCATGCCTTGCAGGATGCGGCGCATGATGTTGATGGCGGCGTCATGGCCGTCAAACAGGCTGGCGGCCGTGACAAAGCGCACTTTGTTGAGCGGGCGGTAAGTGGCGAGTGCCTTGAAGTCGGCGGACAGATCGGTCATGGGAGTTCCTCGGGTATGCAGTGTGGGAATGGCATGTCGCGGCGCAGGCCTGTACAGCAGGACATGCGAAATCGCAGGGTCTGCGGGCGTGGGCCGCGCAGGCGCTTAGCAGCCGCGGAAAACCGGCTTGCGGCGTTCGACCTGCGAGGCAATGCCCTCTTGGGCATCGGCAGTGGCTGACACGCGCGCCAGCGTCAAGGCCTCGTCTTCCATCTGCGATTCCAGATGGGCCGCGCCAGCGCGCAGAAACAGCCGTTTGATTTCACCCAAGGCCACGGTCGGGCCTTCGGCCAATTCCAGCGCCAGCGCCAGCGCTTGGGCTTGCAATTCAGCATCTGGGACGATTCTGTCCACCAGGCCGGCTTGCAACGCCTCCTGGCTTTTCAAAACCTCGCCAAGCAGCACGAAACGCCGGGCCCGGGCTGCACCCATGCGCGCCGTCAGAGTGGCGCTGGAGCCCGAATCACAGCTGAAACCGATCTTGGCAAAGGCGGAGCCGATGCGGGCGGACTCGCCCGCCAGCACCACATCGCAACCCGCCAGCAGGGCGGCACCACCGCCCATGGCCCAGCCCTGCACGGCTACCACCACCGGCACCGGCAGCTGCCAAGCGCGCTGCAAGCCCATGTGCAGGTCAGCCGTCCAGCGCCGCACCATGGGTGCCAGCTGGTCGCGCAACGGGTAGAAGGTCTTGAGGTCACCGCCAAAGCTGAAGTTGTCGCCATCAGCGCGCAGCAGCACCGCGCGCAAACCGGGCAAGTCCCAGAGGTCCGAAAAGACCTGCTTGAAGTCAGCCGAAAACTGGCCGTCGAAGGGATTGCCGCGGGCGGGCTGGGCCAGGCTGACGATGGCCAGGCCCGCCTGCATTTCCACGCGAATCGACGAGGGGGTAGTCATAGAAAAGAGTCTCCAAAATGAAAGGGCCGGGGGTCCACACAATACGTACGTAACAATAATGTACGCTACTGTATTACATTTTGAAGTGATTTTCAACGCCCGATCAGATTCAAGGCCCGAGCCCGCGCCAGGGCAGCAGAACGGCTGCGCACCCCCAGTTTGCCGTACACATTGTGCAAGTGCCACTTCACCGTGGTGACCGACAGCGACAACCTGTCTGCCGCCTGCTCGTTGCTAAGGCCTTCGTCCAGCAGCGACAGCAGCTGGATTTCCCGCAGACTGGGCGTGCCGGCGGTAGCGGCCGTACTGGTCGTGACCGCGTTGGCCTCGTCGTCAGCGCGGCTGGACGACGAGCGCAGCTCGCCAGTCGCCACCTGTGCCGACTCCCGAAAGCGCAGACGTTCCAGAAAAAATCGCTCGGCCGGCTGGATCAAACCAAAATCCTTGTCGCTGTTGCCCGCCAGCAATGCATCCAGCAGACCGCTTCGCACCTTGAAGGGCTGCACCACATTGCCGGGCGTTGCCAAGGCAATGGCCATTGAAAAATGGCGCAGGGCCTTGCTGGTTTTTCCCATGCGCTGGTGGGCATCGGCGGCAATCAGCAGTAGCTCCAGGCGGTCGCGGTCGCGCCCCTGCAGCGCCGCTTCCTTGAGTTGCAAATCCGCCTGGCTCAGCACCAGTTCGTAGGAGCCGTGGGCCAACTCCAGTTCCATGCGCGCCAGCATCCAGTCGCCGCGTTCGCGCATGCTGAGGGCGGCTGCGCGGCCCGCACCGCTCAGGCCTATGCGTTCGGCCTCGGCCAGCGCTTCACCAAACCGGGTCAGCTCCAGCAGCCGGCGTACCTTGCTGGCGCCCAGCAGGGCTTGTCCACGCGCTGGGTAGCTGTGCGCCACCCGCTCCAGTAAGGCCTCGGCGAAGGTGTCGTCGCCAGGCGTGCCCCACATGGCAACACAGGCGATCAGACCGTTTTCCAATGAGACCATGATGCCGTTGTTCATGGCACGGCTCAGGCCGCGCAGCGCCAACTCGCGCGCCGCCTCCACGCGTCCCAGATCCAGCAGGGCGCGGGCATGCACGAAATCGATAGTGATGACGGGACCTGCTTCCGTGCCTATCACCCGCACCACCTGCTCGCGCACCTCCAACAGCACGCGGTCCGCCAAATCTGGGCGAGCCTGGCCGATTTCGATGCAAGCCCGCAGAATGCCCACCCAGGCCAGGCCATAGGCGCTGTCCGAGCGGTCTATCGCCGGACGGGCCTGACCCATGCGCAAACGCGCGGCCGTCAGGTCGCCATGGTCGATCTCGGCAATGCCGGCAATCGAGGTGACGGTCGAGACAATCAAGGCCGCGCCTTCGCCGCCGTTGTCCAGCCAGGCATTGGCCTGCTCATACGCAGCATCCAGCCGGTCGGTGAAGACGTTTACCAGCATGCGTAAAAACAGCAAGCGGGAGTGCAAACCGCTAGCGGCAGCACCGACGGATACCTCGCCAGTCACACGCTGGTCAAACTCATCCAGCGCTTTGCGCGCGCGCTCGTACTGCAGCGAATCACACAAGGCCCAGACAAACCAGACATGCACCTCGAGCGAGGGAGCCACGCCTGCGTCCAGCAAGCGGTCCACCCATTTGATCAGCGAGCCCATTTGTCCGTGGTCGCCGACCACCACGTGGGCGATGCGGTCCAGCAGTGCCTGAGCCAGTGTGTTGGACCCTGCTTCCAGGGCGAGGCCAATGGCGGTGACGTTATCCCCATTGGCCTGGTGCCAGCGGGCCGCCCGATCCAGCACCTCGCGGCGACGCTCCATACTGCAGCGCTCCTGGCCCTCGACGATCAGAAACTCGCGCATCAGAGTGTGAAAGCGAAACCAGCGCCGGCTGCTGTCCAGGGGGAAGATCAGAATGTTGCGCTGCACCAACATATTCAGCCAGTCCCGCGCCTCGGCACGGCCTGTCATATGGGCAGCCAGGTCGGCACTGAATTCCCGCACCAGCGCCACCTCGATCATGAACTGAACCACAGCCGGCTCAAAGCCCACCAGCACGCGGTGGGTCAGCACCCGGGCAATATCACTGTGGTCGCCATTGAAGCGGCTCAGCACCCGGGCGATGTCCGGCGGCGCTTTGCCCTCCAGCCGGTTCACGTCCACGGCTAACAGCACTTGCAGCAAGCGCACCGCCGCGGGCCAGCCTTCGGTCTGGGCCACGATGCCATCGAGATCGGCATCGGTGGGGGCAGAAATGCCTACCTGTTTGAGAAGTTGCGCCGTGCTATCGCGGTCAAAACTCAAATGGCGTGCGCTCAACTCAAAGGCGCCTACATTAAGCTTGGCACGCACCGTGTCAATCGGAATGGCATGGGTGCTGGAGAGCGCCAAGCGCAGGCCGGAGCCAGTGGCAAAGACGAGCCGCTCCAGGAAGGGCGTCAGCAGGTGGTCGTCGCAAAAACCGAGGTTGTCAACAAAGAGCAGGGTGGAGCCGGGCAGGCCGGTCAGCAGCTTGACCATGGCGTCCGCCGCCGCACCTCGGTCGGCAAAAGGCAGCTTGGGCTCTGCGCTGTCCGAATGAATGGCAACGCCCGCGTATTCCAGGGCCGCACGCATGCGGTGCAGCAAAGCCGCCAAGTCGATGTCGCGGTCGTCCAATTGCACCCAGAGGCAGAGGCAGCCCCGGGACACAAATTCTTCGTGCAGCCGGCTAAGCAGCACCGTCTTGCCATAGCCGGGCGGCGCACAGACGGTGAGCAGCTTGGGCATCGGCTCCGCCTGCATGAGTATGGAAATCGCGCGAGTTTGGATGGTGTCGAAGGTAAAGCTGGGCGGGCCACCCTCGGCATGCAGGCCATCGCTGGTTGCTGGCAACAGCGATGGCGCACCCGTTTCAAGCGGCAAAGGCGGCAACGGGAAGGGTGTTCTGGTAGGTGTCAAAGCACAAGATTCCAAGCGTTATACGGGTTTGATCAGAATCCCCCCAAACCAGCTGCCTAGCAGGGACAACCTAGGGTTAGCCCTTGTTATGACCCACCAAAAGATGGGTCCAACAGAGGTGTGAATTCTATCAAATACAAGGTCGTACGCTAACTTACCAAATAAGGATATTCAAATGGGCACAGAACTAGTCGAAGGCCAACCGTTACAGGCGTCCAAAGCGGCCCGCCAGGCACGCGCAGCCATCGCCCGAGCACAACGCGCGCCGATGACAGTGGAGACCGTGGATGTGGCAGCACCTCGCGACGACGAAGTGCTGGTGCGCCTGGTGGCCACCGGTGTCTGCCATACCGATATTGTTTGCCGCGACGCATTCCCAGTGCCCATGCCGATTGTGCTTGGCCATGAAGGTGCGGGCATTGTCGAGGCCGTCGGCGCCAAGGTCAGTAACTTGGTGGTTGGCGACCACGTCATCTTCTCCTTCAACTCCTGCGGTGCCTGTTCCAACTGCAAAAGCCATGAGCCAGCCTATTGCCACCAGTTTTTAGGTCTGAATTTCGGAGGCGTCCTGCTGGAAGACGGCAGCTCGCCGCTGAGTCAGAACGGCACACTGGTGCATGGCAACTTCTTTGGGCAGTCGAGCTTTGCCACTCTGGCGATTGCGCGGGCCAAGAACGCCGTCAAGGTGGATCGCTCGCTGCCCCTGGACTTGCTCGGCCCTCTGGGCTGCGGTATCCAGACCGGTGCCGGTGCGGTGATGAATTCGCTCAAGGTGCGTGCGGGTCGCGCCATCGTGATCTTTGGTGCTGGTGCCGTTGGCATGAGCGCCGTGATGGCGGCCAAGGTGGTGGGCGCATCAGCAGTAATTCTGGTGGAGCCCAATGCCGCACGCCGTGCACTGGCTATGGAGCTGGGTGCGACGGCCACCATTGACCCGCGTGATGGCTCGGACACCGTGGCCGCCATTCGCACCGCCAGCGGTGGTGCCGGGGTGGACTATGCGCTGGACACCACCGGCATTCCGGCCATCATGACCACCGCCTCCGAGGTGCTGCTGCCCAACGGTCAGCTCGGTCTGATTGGTATTCCGCCACCCGACGCCATGGTGCCTTTGAACATCATGAGTATTTACGCGCGCGGCCTGAGCCTGAAGTGCATTGTTGAAGGCGACAGCGACCCGCAGGTCTTCATTCCCCAGCTCATCGAGCTCTACAAGAAAGGTCAGTTGCCTTTTGATCGCTTGATCAAGAAGTTTCCGTTCGAGCAAATCAACGAGGCCATGGCGGCCTCTGAAAGCGGCGACGTGATCAAACCCGTCGTCGTGTTTTAAGCACCTATTCAGGAGAACTCTATGTGGGAATACACAAAATACTATTTGGCGCCGCTCACGCAGTTGCTCGCCATGTTCGGCCTCTATCTGGGGGGTGACTATGTCTGGATCGGCCTGGCTCTGTTTCCGACCCTGGCCATCATCGACACCTTGCTGCCACTGGACTTAAGCCCGCGCAAGATGCGCAACAAGGCACTGGCTTTTGTGCCGGTCTGGCTCTCCACCTTGCTGGGACCGCTGCTCTACGTGATGCTGGCCTGGTCCGTTGCAACCCATGACCTGACGGGATTGCAGATGGTCGGTGCCGTGATCAGCTGCGCCTGGCTGTCTGTGGTGCCGCTGGTATCGGCTGCACATGAGCTCTACCATGCCCGCGGCCGGATCGGCCGCAGCGTCGGACGCTACGCCCAGATCTGCTATCTGGACGCCACGCGCATGGAAGCCCATGTGGTCAGCCACCACCGCGATGTGGGCACGGCCGACGACAGCGACAGTGCGGCACGCGGCGAGACCCTGTACTCCTTTGCCCCCAAGGCGGTGCTGGAATCCACCCTGCTGGCCCAGCGTATCGAGTCCGACGCACTGGAAAAGCGTGGCTTCGGTCGTTGGTCCATCCGCCACCATATCTGGCGTGCCGTGCTGGCACAGTTGCTGTTTCAATCGTTGCTGTTCTCTATCGGCGGCTGGACTGCCGTGGCCCTGGCCCTGACCGCCATGGTAGTGGCCCGCTTCTGGGTTGAAACCTTCAATTACTTCCAGCACTACGGCCAGGTCCGGGTCGAAGGCACACCGATTGAAAAACGCCATGTCTGGAACCACTTCGGGCCCCTCTCCCGCCTGGTGGCATTCGAGATTACCAACCACGCCGACCACCATCTGAACTCGTATCTGTCCTATTATGAACTGGTACCGCACAAGGAATCGGTGCGCATGCCCAGTGTCTTTGTGTGCTTCTTTGCGGCGTTGGTACCACCGGTGTGGTTCAACTTGATCATCAAGCCGGCTCTGAAGCGCTGGGACAACGAGTTCGCCTCGCCAGCCGAGCAGAAGCTGGCGGCCCAGCAGAACCGGGACGCCGGATGGGAAGAGTGGGTCAAGCAACAACCGGTTACCGCACGATGAACGCAGCCGTAGGCTTGAATGCCATACAGCGCTCCATGATTGGCCATGCCGCCCTGATTTTGCTGGTCGGCATGCTGGCCGGTGTGGGGCTGCTGGCCAGCCTGCTCGGGGGCATGGAAGTCTGGCCCGGCACGATTCTGCCGTTCCAGCTGCCGGGCACTACCGACGCCTGGGTGCGCGCGCATCTGGGTGGCATGCTCAATGCCTTCATGATCATGATCGCAGCGCTTGTCCTGCCGGTGGTCGGCTTCGATGCGCCGGGCGCACGCAAGATCAGCTGGATGCTGGTGGGCACCGGCTGGGCCAACACCTTGTTCTACTGGGCCGCGCTGCTGTCCCCCAACCGGGCGCTGACTTTTGGTGACAACCGCTTCGGCACCTCCAATCTGGCGGCGGTACTGGGCCTGGCGCCGGCGCTATTGTTCACTCTGGTGTCGCTGGTGGCGGTGGCCATGTTGGCGCATCAGGCGCTGCGCAAATAGCGCCCCACTAGTGCCTCCACGGCAATGGTCTTCCACACACGCACAAGCTCCATGCTCAAATTCATCAAGTCCCTGGTGGGCGCTGCGCCCAAGCGCCAACTGCAGGTGATGCCTCAAGGCATCACCATTGACATCGGCTCCGGCCAAACCCTGCTGGAGGCGGCACTCGCCAACGGCATTGCCTTTCCGCATGACTGCACCGTGGGTACCTGCGCCTCCTGCAAGTCGCGCCTGAAGCAGGGGCGTGTACGCGAGGCCACACCCTTTGGCTACACGCTGTCCAAGCTGGAGCTAGATGCGGGCTTTATTCTGGCCTGCCAGGCCTTTCCCCGCGATGCGCTGACGGTGGTGGAAATCGAAGCACCTGGTGCCGACGTGCCACCGCCTGAATCGTTCACCGCCACCATCACCGAAACACAAACCTTGACCTCCGACATTCTGAAGGTCACGCTGCGCACGGACCGCCGTGTGCACTACGTGGCCGGCCAGTACGCCAGCGTGCGCGCGCCGGGTTTGCCACGCAGCCGCCACTATTCGTTTGCCGATGCGCCGCAACGCGAGGGTCGCAATGAGCTGAACTTCTTTATCCGCAAGGTGCCGGGCGGTGCGTTTACCGATGCTTTGTTCAGCGGCAAGTTGCAAGGCCAACCGCTGACGCTGGAGGCTCCGCATGGCAACTTTCACCTGCGAGCAGGCAATGCGCCCATGGTCTGCGTGGTCGGTGGCAGCGGCCTGGCGCCTTTGCTCAGTGTGCTGGAGCAGGCGCGCAAGTCACGCATAAAACGGCCCTGCAGCTTGGTGTTCGGCGCACGCACACAGGCCGATTTGTACATGCTGGAAACGCTGCAAGGCATGGGTGAAGGCTGGCTGGATCGCTATAACTTTGTGCCAGTGCTCTCGCATGAGCCTCCCGACAGCAACTGGCAAGGCGCACGAGGCATGGTGACCGAATACATTGCCTCCGCCGCGGGTGACATCAACTGGGCAAGTGCAGAGGCATATATGTGTGGACCGCCCCCGATGATCGACGCCGCCATTTCCAAACTGGTGGACTTTGGCATGCCGCTGGATTCCATCCATTTCGACAAATTTACAGACGGCCGGGACGAAAACCCGGTTGGCATGTAAGCACAACCCACCAATCAAAATAGGAATAGCCATGACACAAGAAGATCAATTCACAGACGCAACCGAATACAACTATTGGCGTTTCTGTGCCTGGATGGGGCCGGTGTTCATGTCGGTCTTCATCGTATTCTGGGGAATCATGGGGCATAACATTCCGCCTTGGAATGCGGATCTGCCTGCTGCGACCATCGCAAACTGGTTCCGGACCGAAGCCAACACCATCCGCACTGGCATGGTACTGGCCATGACCTTCGCGGTGCTTTACGCTGTTTGGGGACTGGCTATTGGCCGCGTGATGACGAGGATTGTGCCCAAGGGCAGCATTCTGGTTGACCTGCAAGTTTGGGGCGCAGGACTGACCGTGGTGCCAGTTCTGGTTTCAACATCTTTCTGGCTCGCGGGAGCATACCGCCCGGAAGCACTGCCTGACTATGTGCTTCAACTGTTGTATGACATGGCCTGGCTGTTAATTGACTTGGCCTACGCGGTCACAACAGTTCAGCTCTTTGCTGCCGGTGTTGGATTCATGAGGGACACGCGTACCACTCCACTTATCCCCAAATGGCTTGCTTGGTATGGCATTTGGGTTGGTTTCATGTTTGTTGCTGAATGCCTGATGCCTTTCTTCAAGTCAGGGCCTTTTGCCCGCGATGGAATTTTGAACTTCTGGATTGAGTTCATGATTTGGTTTGTATGGTGTCCAACATTGACTTACTACATATTGAAGGCAATAAACCGAATCGAGAAAGAAAACAGGCTCTAGGTTTTACATGTCGGATGCAGTCAAAATTTCGCCCCGTTTGGCGGGGGACTTCGGCGTATGGGTATTCATCTTTGCCGACATGATGGCGTTCGGGATTTTCTTCACGTTGTTCACGGTTGGACGTGTTGAAAACCCGGCGCTGTATGAAACATCCAGGCAGGTACTTGAACCCGCATTGGGTTTACTCAGCACACTGATTTTGTTGACCAGCAGTTGGTTGATGGTTCTGGCTGTGCAGGCCGCCAAAAATGGAGACCGCTATCGAGTAACACGGTACCTAGTGCTTGCCATGCTGGTTGGCAGCTGCTTTGCAGCCAACAAGATACTTGAATACTCAGAAAAGATCAGGGCCGGCATCACTATGTTGACCAATGAATTCTTCATGTACTACTTCATTTTTACCGGCATTCACTTTCTTCATTTTGTGCTGGGGATGGCTGCGCTGGCAGTTTGCGTGAGTAAGTCGAGAAATCAAGCGATTGATGAGCAATACGTTGTTTTCATCGAGTCGTGTGGCAGTTATTGGCACATGGTAGATCTGCTCTGGATTGTCTTGTTTCCGTTGCTCTATTTACTGCAATGAGACTATCCAAACCAATAGGGCCTCACGCCACCGAAATATGGTTGCTACTTATGTCAGCCAGCGGACTGGCCTGGTGGCTAATTGAGCACCACAGTCTCAATGCTCGTTTCGCATCAACTGCGGCCTTGGTCATTGCCGCATTCAAGGTGCGAATGGTATTTCTCCATTTCATGGAACTGCGAACAGCTCCATTGTGCTGGCGTATTGCCTTTGAAGCCTGGGTGGTCTTCTTTTTTGGAATCATTCTGATTGGTTACTGGCAATGACGCCATTTACTGAATCTGATGCTGAAATTTCTGTTCCGCACCATGTTGGCGACTCCAGAAAAGTCACGTAAACAACATTTTATAAACCCCTTAAATAGCCATTTATAGGGGAAACCCCGTATACAAAATACATAACACTCGCATATCATGCACTTGCGTACGATTCGCTAGTTGTATATTATTTTAGGGCATTCCACTCAATGTGCGCAGGCGACAAACATACTCAGGAGACAACATGAACAAACGAAGAAAACTTTACGCACGGCGCACGGCCTTAGTCACACTATTGACTGCGGCCTGGGCCGCCCCTTCCTGGGCCAGTGAATTTGAAATGGGCGATGGATGGACTGGTAACTGGAGTTCCTCTATTTCCCTGGGATCCAGCTGGCGTACCGGCGAGCGTGATTCCAAGCTATACGGACAAGGAAATGGCGCCTTGATCGGGTTGACCAATGGCACTGGGGCCAACACCATTGACGAAGGAAATCTGAACTACGACAAGGGCGACCGCTACACGACGCAGATCAAGCTATTCAGCGAGTTCGAAGGGAAGAAGGGAACCATGGGCTTCCTGGTGCGAGGTAAGGCCTGGTACGACGAGGCGCTAAAAAGCGGGAATGTGAAATTCGGTAGCCAAAACAATGGATATCAGAATGCGCCTCTCACAGATAGCGGGTTTGAAACTCTCAACAAATTCAGCGGTATCTATCTTCTGGATGCGTATATCTATGACACCTTTACTGTAAGCGGACAGCCACTGCAAGTGCGCGCGGGTAACCAGGTGGTGAACTGGGGCGAAAGCCTTTTCATTCAGGGCATCAACACAATCAATCCCATTGACGTGCCCGCGTTTCGCAAGCCTGGCGCTCAGCTGAAAGAAGTCTTTCTGCCTGTACCCATCATCCATGCCAGCCAAAGCCTGGGTGACAAGGGAACAGTGGAGGCCTTCTGGCAAACCAATTGGAAGAACACGCCGGTTGAAGCCGGTTGTGGCAACTACTGGGCTGTTGCCAGTGGCAATATTGGATCCAATCCGGGACCTTGCAACAGTGCTGTAACGTTAACTTCCAACAGCCCGTCAGGGGTTGCTGCCAACGCATTTGTGCCAACGATTCAGGGTAGAGATGCCAAAAACGCCGGAGAGTTCGGACTGGCTTACCGCTTTAACTCAGAGAAGCTGGATACCGAATTTGGTCTATATGCGACGAATCTTCATTCGCGTCTACCCAATATTTCTGTGCAAAAAGGAAGCAACAACGCCAGTCCATTCTCTGTGTTCTGGGAGTACCCGGAGAACATCAAAACTTTTGGCGTCAGTGCTTCAACCAATTTAGGCGGATGGTCCATGGGCGGGGAGTTGAGTCAATCCAAAGATGTGCCGGTTCAAATCGATGGAAATGACCTCTTGTACGCAGCATTAGGTGCAGGCGGAGCCATTTCTCCGGGCAACTCCATCCCATTTGGCCCCTATGGCGCGAAAGCGGTTGCAGCCTTTGCCGGCAACGGCTATCTGCCAGGATACACCTTGGCGACCAAGACCCAAATTCAGTTGAACGCCGTCAAGGTGGGCCGTGGCATTCTGGCTGCTGACCAGTATTTGTTCGTTGCTGAGGTCGGATTTCAAACCAATAATTTGCCCGACTACAAAAGCGATCCAACTGCACTGCGCTATGGACGGCCATTCATCTTCGGTCCTGGCACCAATGCAGGCTACGGCGGCACTTGCGCTGGCAACATCAATGCAGCTGGATGTAACAACGACGGCTACATCTCACGCAATTCATGGGGCTATCGCCTGAAGGGTGAGCTGACCTATACCGACCTGATCCCTGGCGTCACCGTGTATCCCGGCCTCTACTGGTCGCACGATGTCAGTGGCTACTCGCTCGACGGACAGTTCTCTGAAGGCCGTCAGGCACTGGCGCCTTCCGTGCGCTTCAGCTACGCCAAGAAATACACCATGGAGCTCGGTGCCGTGTTCTACAACCGCAATGCCAAATACGACCCCTTGCGCGATCGTGACTCGTTCAGCATGAACGTTGGCATGAGCTTCTAACTTGACTCTGGAAAGACAATCATGACTTTATCGAAAAAATCACTGGCGTTCACCATCAGCGCGCTCATGCTGACACTTGGTAGCACAGCCGTTCAGGCCGAATTGGATGCAACGCAGCTAGACCGCCTGGGCAAGGACCTCACACCAAATGGCGCCGAAATGGCCGGTAACAAGGAAGGCACTATCCCTGCCTGGACTGGCGGCCTGACGGCACCGCCCGCGGGATGGAAGGCTGACATGGGTTATAGCGATCCGTACAAGAACGAAAAGCCCTTGTTCAAGATCGACGCTAAAAACGCCGACCAGTACAAGGACAAGATTACGGTCGGCATGATGGCCATGATCAAGAAGTACCCGAACTTCTATCTGAACGTCTATCCCACCCACCGCTCGTTTGCGCAGCCGAAGAGCGTATACGATGCCACCAAAAAGCAGTCCGCCACAGCCAAGCTGGACGGCATGAGCTTGCAAGGATACGTTGGACCGGGCACACCATTTCCTATCCCGAAAACGGGTGCAGAAGTCATGTACAACCACACCACGCGCTTCTTTGGTGGCTACAAGACTTGCCGCGACTGGCTTCCGGTTCGTGCCACAGGTGACTACTACCGCGTGGGCTTCTGCGAGGACATGATCCAAGGACAGAATATGGAACCACGCACCGAAGGTGCCATATTCAGCTTCTTCGGTTACTACGACGCGCCAGAGACCTTGGTTGGCACCATCTATCTGGTTCATGACCCTGTCGATTTCACCAAGGGTGCTCGCGCAGCCTGGGTCTACAACGCCGGTCAGCGTCGCGTGCGCCGAGCACCTGACTTGGCGTATGACAATATTGAAGACGGTACTGAAGGCATGCGCACCACGGATGACTATTGGGGCTTCCAGGGATCAATGGACCGCTTTGACTTCAAACTTACTGGCAAGAAGGAGATGTACGTTCCCTACAACGCCTACAAAATGCAAGACCCAACTCTCAAGTACAAAGACATGCTTGAAAAAGGTTCTATTAAGTCTGATCTGATGCGTTATGAATTGCACCGGGTTTGGGTAGTTGAGGCAACCTTGAAGCCAGGCAACTCGCACGTGGTCGCTCGCAAGACCTTCTACATTGATGAAGACAGTTACACCATCGTTCAGGCCGACGGATATGACGGTCGTGGCAATCTGTGGCGTGCCTACAGCTATCCGCTGGTGCAGGCCTATGACGCCGGCGTGATGTTCCAAGCACCGTTTATCAACAACGACCTGAGCAACGGTAACTTCATGCTGTCGGCTATGACCAACGAACGCAAGCAACCTGCCTACACCTGGGGTAGCAAAGGCATGGCGGCGGACTTCACGGCAGATGCTATTCGTCGTCGTGGCACGCGCTAATTGCATGGCGTTAATGTGCAGTCGGTCTATGCATTAGATCGACTCTTCTGAAAATAAAAAAGGGCCGGGTGACCGACCCTTGTTATAGCCCCAGCTTGGCTGAATGTGAGAGGTTCAATGTGATGCGTTCGTTCAAAAGAACCACTGTTTTGTTGGTGGCAATGCTGGCGATCTATGGGTCTGCCGCGCTAGCCGCCGTAGACAAGCCTATTTCAGGTGTGACAATTAAAGCTGCCAAAACTACACTGCTGGACTACGCCGTTGTTGGAAAGACCTTGGTGGCTGTCGGGGAGCGCGGCGTGGTGTTGCGGTCTGAGGATAGCGGTCGTACATGGACAGGTTTCAACACGGCAAGCTCACGCACGCTCACTGCGCTGGTCTTTGCCAACGACAAGGTTGGCGTCGCAGTAGGCCATGGCGGCACCATATTGCGGACCGAGAACGGCGGCCAAAGTTGGGATGCAATCAAGGTCAAGGAAGCGGGACAAGATGCACTGCTGGGAATCAGCGTGTTGAAGAATGGCCACTTCGTGGTCTGCGGCGCCTTTGGTTTGTACCTGGTGTCCGAGGACCAGGGCAAGACATGGCGCCGTGAAACCGTCATCGCCGATGACTTCGAGCGTCACATATCCAAAGTGATTGAAACCCGGCAAGCGATGTTTCTGGTCGGAGAAACCGGTGCAATAGCCCGCTCCGCAGACGGCGGCAAGCAATGGGCGCTCTTGAAGTCGCCCTATGCCGGATCCTATTTTGGCATTCTGGAAATGGGCAGCGGTGCGCTGCTTGCCTTCGGCATGCGCGGCAATGTGTACCGCTCCAAGGACCAGGGCGAGAGTTGGGAAAAAATGCCCTTTGACTCTAAGTCGACCCTGAACGGTGGCACGGTCGCCCAGGACGGTCGCGTGGTTCTGGCAGGCAATAACGGCCTGCTTGCCGTGAGTGCCGATGAAGGCCAGACATTTAGCTACATCCATGCGCCGGAAGGCACCTCCCTGTCACAGGCCAGACTGCTGGACGGCAAAGATATCGTCTACATCGGACATATGGCTGCGGGCCGCCAGGCCTCCGCCAGTAAATAACACTCCCGTAAAGATAGCGACTCACAATGACTAAAAAACATGACGCAAAACCGTCAACAGAGACATTGATCCACGGGGAGTTTGTATCCGAGGAATTTTCCAAGGGTTTCATTGGCCGTATTGGCTATCTCATCTTCCACTGGCGCCTGCCCTTACTGATTGTGGGGATCGTGACCACCTTGGTGCTGGGCTTCTTTGCCACCCGGCTGCAGGTGACCGCCGGCTTCTCCAAGATGATTCCGCTGAACCACGAATTCATGCAGACATTTCGCGACTACCAGGGTGACTTCGGTGGTGCCAACAACGTGCTGGTGGCCATCAAAGTGAAGAAAGGTGACATCTACGACAAAGAAGTTCTTGCCGCCGTGCGCAGCATTACCGACGAGGTTTTCTACATCAAGGGTGTGGAGCGCAGTTCGCTGACCTCGCTGGTTACGCCCAACGTCCGCTACAACGAGGTGGTCGAAGAGGGATTCAAGAGCGGCAATCTGGTTCCAGGTGATTTTGTGGGTCGCCCCGACCAGATCGTGCAAGTCCGCGCCAATGTGCTGAAGTCAGACTGGGTGGGGCGCATCATTTCGACCGACATGACCGCGACCATGGTGGTGGCCACCTTGCAGGAACTGGACCCGGACACTGGCAAACGGCTAGACCTGCGGGCTGTGGGCGCACAGTTTGAGGCTATCCGAGCAAAATATGAAAATGACCGCGTCTCGGTTCACATCATTGGTTTTGCCAAATCGATCGCAGACATTGCCGATGGTGCGTCCAGCGTGCTGTATTTCTTTATCGGTGCATTCGTCATTACGGCCGCCTTGCTATTCTGGTATTCCGGCTCGGCCATGTTGACGGCTTGGACCCTAGTGGCCGCCACCATTCCCGTGATCTGGCTTATGGGCTTGCTGCCGTTGCTGGGTTTGGGGCTTGATCCCCTGTCCATTCTGGTGCCCTTCCTGATCTTCTCGATCGGCGTATCCCACGCTGTGCAGATGACCAATGCTTGGAAGCTGGAGACGCTGGCCGGTGCCGATGGCGTGACGGCTTCGCGCAACAGCTTTTTGAAGCTCTTCATTCCGGGCACCACTGCCTTGCTGGCCAATGCCCTGGGCTTTATGGTGATTGCCGTGGTGGAGATCGAAATCGTGCGCGAGCTGGCTCTGACTGCCACCATTGGCGTGTCCGTCATGATCATGACCAACAAGGTGCTGCTGCCGATTCTGCTGTCCTATATGAAGATATCGTCGGCCGCCGCCCACAAGCTGCGCGGGAAGGAAACTGCTGGCGACTGGATCTGGGAACGCCTGGGCTTTCTGGCCACCAAGCGCGGTGCGCTGTTGCCCATCGGCGTTTCGGTGCTGCTGACGGTTGGCGCACTGTATGAGACGCGCAATCTGCTGATCGGCGATACCAGCATGGGTGTGCCGGAGTTGCGCGAAGACTCTCGCTACAACCAGGACGTGAAGATGATCACCAGCCACTTTGCCATCGGCGTGGATCTCTTGCAGGTGATTGCCGAAGTCAAAGGTACCAACTCCCCGTGCCTGAACCGCGAGATGCAAAGCAAGCTGGAAAAGTTTGACTTTGAAATGCGCCAGGTCGAAGGCGTGGCAGCCGTGCGCAGCCTGGCCTCCTTCATCACTGCCGTGACACAGGACTTTGCCGAAGGCTGGGTTAAGTGGCGCATGCTGCCTGAAACGACGGAGCAGATTGCCCAAGCTGTGGGTTTCTCCACCCGCTTTGGCAACGAATACCGCAACTCCCAATGCAATGCCATGCCGATCTCGCTCTATACCACCGACCACAAAGCGACCACCATCGCCGCCGTTGTGGACCAGGTACGCCGTTTCAAGGCCGAGAATGATTCGGACACCGTCACCTTCCGCCTGGCATCGGGCAACGTGGGTGTGATGGCCGCCACCAACGAAGTGGTGGAGCGTGCCGACAAAATGGTGAACTTCACACTCTTTGCGGCCGTCTCGCTGCTGTGCCTGATAACGTTTCGCTCGCTGCGTATCACCCTGTGTATTGTCATACCGCTGGCACTGGTCACGCTGATGTGTAACGCCATCATGGCCCTGCTCGGCATTGGTGTGAAGGTCAATACACTGCCCGTGATTGCCATCAGTGTGGGTGTGGGTGTGGACTATGGCATCTACCTTTTTGAGCGCATTCGTCACGAGATGCACGAGCGCGCCATGCCGCTGCGCGAGGCCTTCGTGGAGTCGCTCAAGCAGCGCGGAACGGCTTCTCTGTTCACGGCCGTGACCATGACCGTGTCGGTGGCCACCTGGGTGTTTTCGCCGCTCAAGTTCCAGGCCGATATGGGCATCCTGCTGGCCTTTATGTTCCTGATCAATGTGTTTGCGGCCATTTTATTGCTGCCCGCCCTGGCGGCTTATCTTGTACCCGATCGCAAAGCTTGATTGAACCGGGAAGCGCCGCACGTGACTACGACATCCAAAATTTCGCAGGCTACGCGCTTCGCTCTGGGTCTTGCCTGCCATGTGTTGAGCGCGGTGGTGGCTCTGGCTGCGGCGCCTGGGCTCTCGCCCGTCGGTGCTGAAGTGGCAGGCAACGCAGCAGGCACGATCCCAGTCTGGACCGGAGGCCTCCGCACCCCACCCTCTGGCTGGCAGGCTAGTCAGGGTTATGTGGATCCGTTTGCAGGTGAACGCCCCCTGCTGACGGTAACCGGAGCCAATATGCAGGAGCAGATTGAACGTCTGTCGCCTGGCCTACAAGCCGTTCTTGCGCACAATCCCGTCTTTCGCATGCCGGTGTACGCGACCCACCGCACGGCAGGGTATGCGGACAAGAGCAAATTACGATCGTCACTTACGGGCACTGATACGCGGGCCAAGCCCGGCGCCGTTCCATTTCCCGAGCCGCGCAACGGCCTGGAGGCCATTTCCAACCACCTCTTGCGGGATCTGGGAGGGGGCGTTGAACGCAGCTTTGACAGCTTCGTTGTTCGGGGCAACGGCGACACCACCAAGATCGGCTTTCACGACCTGCGTGTGTATGACGAGAACTTTGACAAACCGATAGCGAACAGGTTGTTTTCCTATTTGGGGAATTTTCTTAGCCCTGCCGATCTGGTCGGAACCATCTACTTGGTGCAGGAGCCCAACCCGCTCAGTGCAGATGAGCGCAAAGCCTGGATTTACAACGCAGGTCAACGCCGGGTGCGGCGGGCACCTGACTTGGCTTATGACAATGTTCAGAACGGTTCGGATGGTCTGGCCATCGTAGACCAGTACGACGGCTACAACGGCAGCCCCGGTCTCTATGACTGGCAGCTAATGGGCAAGCGCGAGATGCTGGTGCCCTACAACAACTACCGCATGGGCGACAAGCGTCTGCCGTACAGCGAGGTGATCCGCAAGGGCTCGCCCAATGCCGACCTGCTGCGCTTTGAGCTGCACCGCGTCTGGGTGGTGGAGGCCAAACTTAAAGCGGGCCAGAACCATGTTTACCCACGGCGTCTATTTTATTTGGACGAAGACAGTTGGTCGGTGCTTCTGAGCGAGGCCTACGACTCACGCGGCAAGCTCTGGCGCGTGGGCCTGCACTCCCTGCTGCAGTACTACGACGCCGTGGTGCCCTGGTATCGCTTTGAGCTCTGGTTTGATCTGACGAACGACAGCTATGTGCTGACCGGTCTGGACAACGAATACAAAACACCCTGGACATTTGGCATACAGGGGCGCATGCAGGATTTTCAGCCCGATGCCTTGCGGCGCATGGGGCATTGAAGTCATCACGCCGCGGCATCTGATTCGCAACACATATATACAAGAGGAGAGCAGCTTATGTTGGTACTGGACAAAAACAAGCCATCCATTGAGTGGATTGAGCACCTACGTGGGCGCTACCCCACGGAACGGGAGATTGACCGCACGCTGACGCGGCGCTTGCAGCTCCGGTCCGGTCCGGGCTACAGCCCTTTGCCGCTGGAGGCCTTGGTGGACGGCGTGACGGCCCTGATCCGTTCGCATCACACCGGCTCCTTCGAGATTCTGGAAGCGCGCTGGCTCTCTGGTGGCGCCTCCAAATTGCAAATGGCTTTTGTCTTGTCCTGGGACCGGCCCGGCGTCGGGCCTGAGCGCACACGCATGGTGTTGCGCATGGAGCCTGCGGAATCCATTGTGGAAACCAGCCGCCTGCGCGAGTTCCAACTGATTCGCGCTGTGCAGTCGGTGGTGCCGGTGCCCCCCGTTTTTTGGTGCGACGCAGAGGGCGAATTCCTGCCTTACCCGGCGCTGGTCTACGGCTTTGCCGATGGCGTTAGCAAACCGACGTCCGGCTCCAGCGGCGTATCCGGCCTGGGCACCCAACTGCCTGAAGCCTTGCGTCGCAAGCTGGCACCCCAATTCGTGGACATGCTGGCAGACATCCATAATTTCGACTACACCAAGGCCGAGCTGTCGGCCTTTGAGGTGCCCAAGGCCGGCGTTGAATGCGCCCTTTGGAGCGTGAATGCGTGGGAGCGCATCTGGGAGGAGGACCACGATGAAGACTCCCCCATGATGCGTCTGGCCGCGGCCTGGCTGCGCCAGAATATGCCCTCTCTGGAGCAACCCACTCTGGTACATGCGGATTACCGTGTGGGCAACTTTTTGTTCAATGAAGAGAACAACCAAATTTCCGCCTGGCTGGACTGGGAACTGGGCCGCATTGGCGACCCCCACCAGGACCTGGCCTGGACCACCAGCTCCGCCTTTGGCGTTCGGGATGAAAACGGCACGGTGCTGGTATGCGGCCTGATGCCCGAGGCCGAGTTCTTTGCTGCCTATGAAAAGGCCAGCGGTCGCACCGTCAATCGCAAGACCCTGCATTGGTACAAGGTACTGAACGCATTTTCCATTGCGGTGCTGACGCTGGGTACCGGCTACCGGATTGCCCGCAACGGTAAGACCCACCAGGATATTTTGGTCACCTGGCTGATTGGCATCGGCGCGGTCCTGATGGAAGACATGCGCGTACTCATCGACAAAGGAGAATGAAATGCAAATGCGTCACGAAATTCAGATACAAAGCATCCTCAAGGCCATGGCCGATGTGGTACTGCCAGCGGTAGATCCCAAGAATCCGCTGGCACAGGAGCAGACCCGGCTGTGCATGGGCATGCTGTCGGTCATGGCTACCCAACTGTCGCGCCAGTACCGCTTTGACTGCGATGAACTGGGCCGCCTGCTCAAGCTGTCACAGAGCATGCAGGCGCTGCCATCTGCCAGCAAGTTGGCTCCCAAGGCCGTGGACAAGCTCAGCATGGGTTCGCATATTGGCAGCGATGTGCTGGCACGCGCCCGCGCCGAGCCTTCCGAGGTGCTGGATGCCGTTCGCAGCCTGCGCGTGGCCACTTCCAACTTTGTGCAGGAATCGTTTGAAAACGACCTGAGCGGCCTGGAGACGCTGGAAATCAAGCGCATGGTGTTGGACTCCAGCAAGGAGCAGCTGCTCAGGGACCGGGCCTGGGTGTTGGCCCAGGGCTGGGAAGCGGAGCCACAGGCCATCCCGCCCATTGATGAACTGCTTGCGGATGCTTTCAAAGCCGCATGAGCCTTGTCAATTTCAATTTAACCAGCGCATAAATCATGTTTGATAACAAAGTACTGGCCGACCAGCGGCTGATTCTCGACCCCGTCAACGATGGCCGCCACGTTCTGCGCAAGGTGCCCAATGCGCGCGAGTCGGTTCCCTACCTGCTGAACCTGCCAGAAGAGGGCGTGGGCCTGTTCACCTACACCTGGGTGAATGAAGCCGGCGAAGCCGGTGCCATGCTGGCCGTGTTTGGCCCCGGCGTCGGGCCCGAGCCCTTCATGCAAAAGCTGGCCGATCGCCCGGTTCCGGCGGGCATGAACTTTGATGACTGGCGCCTGGAAGGCCTGCACATGCAGCAGGACCTCCACTTCAACAAGGCCCATATCCGCTGGAATTCAGGTCCGATTGAACTGGACCTGCAGTTCGAGGCCTTCCACCCGCCCTATGCCTATGGCAGCGACGAACGGGGCTGCATGCCCTATGCGGCCGACAACCGTATCGAGCAGAGCGGCACCGCCGTGGGCACCCTCAAGATCGGGGATCGCCTTATCAAGTTCAACACCACCGGTCACCGCGACCACAGCTGGGGCACGCGAGACTGGCTGGCGGCGCAGCACTGGAAGTGGGTGCACGCCCAAGCGGGTCCTGATGTGTCGGTGCACTTCTGGGTGGTCCAGGCCATGGGCAAGACCGAGCTGCGCGGCTATGTATACAAGGACAAACGCATGTCCCTGGTGACCAACGTCGATATTCAGTTTGACTTTGTCGGCAAGCTGGATGTGGAACACTGGTCGGCAATCGTCACGGATGCGGACCAGCGGGTCACCACCATGGAGGTCAAGGTCGTTTCGCGCTTTCAACTGAATCCGGATCCTGCCTGTTGCCTGAACGAGCACGCAGGCTCGGCCGTCATTGATGGCAAGCCCGGCGTCGCCTGGATGGAAATGATGTGGCCAGAGTCCTACCGCAACCACATTGGCGCGTTTGGTCCTTACTCCTACTGAAACACAGCACCATGCAGGAAAGCATCACCATGAGCAGCAGCCAGAAGTACGTCATCTGGCGTCTTTGCGCTTGGGCAGGCCCGGTCTTTTTAGTCGGCTATGTGGCCTCTTGGGGTGTTCTGGGCTTCAACATACCGCCCTTGGGGCCCGATACCCCGCTCGCCGATCTGTACGCCCATTACGTCAACAACAGCGTGCGCCTGCGCTCCGCCTTTGTGCTGAGCGTCATGTTCATGCCCTTCTACTTTGTCTTCAGCAGTGTGATCTCACGCATCATGCAACGCATAGAGGGCAAGGACGGCCCGCTGTCGGTGGTCGAACAGATGGGCGGCGCCACCACCACCGTGGTCGGACTGGTTGCAGGCATCTGCTGGCTGGCCGCCTCGTTCCGGGTCGAAGAGCGCACGCCGGAAATTGTTCGCATGCTGCACGATTTTGGCTGGCTGTTTTTTGACACCACCTACATGGTGACCAGCCTGCAAATGCTAGCCATGGCGATTGTGTTCCTGAGCGACAAGCGCAGCCAGCCGCTGATTCCGCGCTGGCTATGCTGGTTTTCCATCTTTGTGGTGGCGTCCTTCTTTCCGCTGTCCTTGCTGCCCTTTTTCTACCAAGGCCCGTTCACATGGAGCGGTGCCTTCAACTACTGGATCAGTCTGGGTAGCTGGTTTCTGTGGGTCACGGTCCTCTGCGTTCAAGTCTTCAAAGCCATCAACCGACTAGAAGCGGAAGAGCAGGCGTCTGCAGCCCGAATTAACACAATTTGAAATGGAATACATATGAATTTTGAAAGATTCGAGTCCCATGTGGCGGGCGGCGGCGAAGCCAAGTGGAATCAGAGCTTTTACTTCAACGCCTATGACCCAGCTACCCGCACCGGCTGCCTGGTCCGTATCGGATTGCTGGAGAACGCAGCTGAGTCCAACAGCTGGCTGATCGTGTTCAAGGACGGTTTGCCGATTTTTACACGCACCAATCTGAATCTGCCCTACACCAACGAGCGTCTGGCCACGGGCATGAACATAGCGGGCATGCATGTGGAAGTGCTAGAGCCCTTGCGCCGGTCGCGCATCCGCTTTGACGAAGCGGACTTTGCCCTGGACCTGGTATGGGAGGCGCGCCAAGACATGGCCGACTGCATCGCCATGAGCAAGGGCGACAGCGGCACCTTTGCCGAAGAAATGGCCCATGTCCATCTGGAAGGTCCTTGCACCGTGAGCGGCCATCTGGTGGTGCGCGGTGCCCGGCTCGCGTTTCAGGGCACCGGCATGCGCGACGTGGCCGCCGGTGTGCGCAATTGGGACAGCTTGCAGCACTACCGTCTGGCCTGGCCAATTTTTGAGAATGGCATGGTGTTTTGCGGTGTGCGGGGTGATAACACGTCCGGGCAGAGCGCCTATATGCGCATGTTCCATGACGGCCAGAAATGGATGAAAGTGGCCGAAATTGTCGACCACAACGACTATGAAGACTATTGTCCGTTTACGGTGCGCGAGATGCGCTGGCGCTTCACCGATGAAGAGGGCAGGGCCTATGCATTCAACGCCAAGCCGCTGTTCCGCTGGCTGTTTGCCCAAGACACCTTTGTGGTCTGTGAGCAGATGATGGAGTTCCGGTTGGATGACGGCACCTTGGGCTATGGACTGAGTGAAGGTGGTTTTCGTCTGCCTTGGAAAGGTTCGGCCGCCTAAATGCAATTTGATCTGACCGGTACGCGCAACTTCCGCAGCCTCAAAGGGCTGCTCACCGTAGATGGCCGACGCATTGCTGGTCACACCATCCTGCGCTCGGACCAACTGGACCTGTTGGTCGAGCGGGACTGGGAGGTGCTGAGGTCGCTGGGCGTGAAAACTGTGTGTGATTTGCGCAGTGCCACCGAGCGCTTGCGGCACCCCAACAGCCTGCCCGCCACCGCGATACGACAAATTCCCATGGAAGTGATCAATGATGTGCGCGGTGACCCCCGTCTGACTGCTGCGTTGCGTAGCAGCCCCGACGTGCAGGGGGCCGTCAATCTGATGCTGGAGGTGTATCGGCGTCTGCCAGCCTCGATGGCGCCGCACTTGCCGCAGTTGTTCGGTCTGTTGGCATCGGATGGCGTACCGGTGCTGATCCACTGCGCTGCAGGCAAAGACCGTACAGGATTTGCTGTTGCGGTCTTGCTGCATGCACTGGGAGTAACGCACGACGGCATTCTGGCCGACTACCTGCTGTCGGCTAGGGTGGAGTGCGTGTCTAATCCGGACCGGCGTGCCATGGTTGGCGAGATCGTGGGCAGCGTCGCCGATCAGATCCATTCCGAGGCCATGATCGACGCCGTCATGGATGCGCGCCCGGTCTACTTGCAGACTGCGTTCGATACGGTTGTCGCTGACTACGGTTCCATGGACGCTTACATCATGACCTACGTCGGTCTGGATGCCGTCGCGCTGCAATGTCTGCGCGATCGCTGGCTTACCAGCGCGCAACATCCCTAGCCGCTGGCCAATCCGGCGCTACGCGCGGCAGCGGTGCATTGCCATGCCTTCCAGCGACATCACCACCTCACCATTCTGATTGATTGCCTCCTGGCGCAGCGTTAGCATGCCGCGATCCGGTTTGCTGAGTGACCGACGGGTCTCCAGCACCGTTACCCGCGCATACAGGCAGTCGCCCGGGCGCACCGGACGCAGCCAGCGCAAATGGTCCACACCCGGCGAGCCCATGGCAGACACGGGCGAGATGAAGTGGTCGCATAACATGCGCATCAGCACCCCGCCTGTCATCCAGCCGCTGGCCACCAGTCCGCCGAAGCTGGATTGTGCGGCGGACTGCGGGTCCACATGGAAGGGCTGCGGGTCGTAGCGGGAGGCGAAGTCAATGATTTCGGCTTCCGTAACCAGGTGCTCGCCGAACTCGAAAACTTCTCCTGCCGCATAGTCCTGGAACCAGCGACTCTTGAGGGATGTTGCAGGCGAAGGCATAGCGGTCACTTCAGACCTTATCGCGCAAGAGCTCGGGCACCTTGGCACGGTGGAAGGCCTCAAAAGGCTGACTGCGCTGGTGCGGCTCCAGCTTCCAGGTATTGCGCGCGTTGGGTGTGCCACCGTCCACCCGGATGCAGGAACCGGTGATATAGGCCGCAGCGGGTGACAGCAGATAGACAATGGCCGCTGCCACCTCCGACTCGCTGCCATAGCGCTGCAGCGGCACGGTGGGCGGAAACTCAAGAATTTTGGCCTTGGCTTCGGGCGTATAGGTGTCAAAGCCGCTGGAGGCAATGCCACCCGGTGCCACCGTGTTGACGCGCACATTAGACACCGCCCACTCACAGGCGGCGGACTCGCTAAGGTTCAGCATGCCGGCACGGGCCGCGCCGGAGTGCGCGATGTCGGGCCAGCCATTCCAGATGTCGGCAATGATGTTGACGATGGCCCCTCCATTGGCCTCCATCCAACGGTTGTAGGCCTCGCGCATGAAGATGAAGCCACCGGTCAGGTTGTTGCGCACCACGGCCTCAAAGCCTTTGGTCGAGATGGTCTTCAGCGCCGTGCGGTATTGGCCGCCCGCGTTGTTGACTAGCCCGTCCAGGCGGCCCCGGTCCTGCAGCACGGCGTCTATGGTCTGTATGACTGCCGCCTCGTCGCGGATGTCGCAGGTATAGGCGCTGACGCTGCCACCGTCCTCCAGAATTTCGGCCTTCACCGAATCCAGCTTTTCCGCAGTGCGGCCCACCAGCACCACATGGGCGC
Source organism: Rhodoferax sp. LS1R11 (assembly GCF_056521395.1). Taxonomy (NCBI): domain Bacteria; kingdom Pseudomonadati; phylum Pseudomonadota; class Betaproteobacteria; order Burkholderiales; family Comamonadaceae; genus Rhodoferax; species Rhodoferax sp. LS1R11. The sequence continues at coordinate 8,593 of NZ_JBWMAW010000027.1, read as the reverse complement.
CCAAGGATGCCAGCTCATGGGCGGTGCAGCGGCCAATGCCACTGCCGCTGCCGGTGACGATGATGGTCTGACCGGCGAACAGGCCGGGGCGAAATATGGATTGGTAGGGCATGGGGAATCGTTCCAGTTTTAATATTGAACCGCGGCGCGGCCGATGCGGCCCCGCGCAATGATCAGCTTCATCACACCGGCGGTTCCATCGCCAATCTCCAGGCCGCTGACGTCGCGCATGCGCTGCTGGTGCGGCAGGTCTTTGGACCAGCCATAGTGGCCAAAGGTAAGCAGGCATTGGTGGATCACATCAAAGGCGTACTTGGGGCCCATCCATTTGCACATGGCAGCCTCCGATGCATGCGGCTGCCCGGCATCGCGCAGTGCCAGCGTGTGCAGGCAGAGCTGGCGAATCGCCGCAATATGTGACTCGCCCTCGGAAAGCGGAAAGCTCACGCCCTGGAATTGCCCAATCGGTCGCCCGAAGGCCTCGCGCTCCTTGGCATAGTCCCAGGCTTCGTCCAGAGACGCCTGGGCAATGCCGCAGCACTGCAGGCCAATCAAGGCACGACTGTAGTCAAAGCCCAGCATCACTTGGGTGAAGCCCTTGCCCTCGTCACCCAGACGGTGGTTGGCCGGAATGCGCACATCGTCAAAGAACACCGAGCCGCGTCCAGCAATGGCACTGCCTACATCGTCAAAGCGCGTACGTGAGATGCCGGGTTTATCGCCGGGGATGAAAAATGCGCTAACCCCTTTGGCACCTTCGTCAGGCAGACCGGTGCGGGCGAAGACCAGATAGGCGTCGGCACGGTCGGCGAAGGTGATGGAAGTTTTTTCACCGTTGATCACATAGTCATTGCCATCACGACGGGCGCGCAACTGCAGGTTGCTCGCATCCGACCCGCCGCGGGGCTCGGTCAGGCAAATGGCCACAATGGCCTCACCACGGCACATGCGTGGAACCCATTCCTGACTAACTTCGGGTGCGGCATGGCGCATCAATATCGCTGCATTCAGCGAAATACCGACGGGAACCAAACTGATGTTGAAGTCGCCGTAAGCCAACTCCTCTGCAATCAGTCCTGTTGTGACGCCGTCAACACCCAGACCGCCCATCGATTCCGGGAGATCCACACCCAAAAGACCCAACTGGCCCATTTCGGAAATAAGATCACGGTCCAAAATTCCCAATTTCTCACGCTTCTGATAATAGGGCAGCAGGCGTTCACGCGAGAAGCGACGCGCGGTTTCTATCAAAGCAGTTTGATCATCTGTCAAAACCATGAATGTATTCCCGGCTAAATTGAACAATAACTTTACGCTCGAACCATTTTAGTGCACAAGTGTACTATATGCATAAATTTATGTTTAAGTGAGTCCTTCTTCCATGCTCATTGCCTTTTCTGACGAAGGTCTGTAGTCGCATTCGCTTGTATCAACGAACATCTTTAAAGAGAAAGATAGGTTATGTTTCGCACCATACTGAAATCTAAAATTCACAGGGCTCAAGCGTGATCTCGATACACCTTGACTCACCTACGTGCACAGAATCACGCAAGTAGCCCCAAACTAGAGTTGCATGAATTGGTGTCTTGGGATCACGTGCGCTTAATTTTGTGCCAACATGGGCGCAATGAATTGGGAATAAGTTTTCTCCAATTCGTTAGCAATACATGAATTACCTTTTTGAAAGGAACGCAAGACATGTCACTTTAGCCTCAACCAAACTGTAGCTAGTTCTATAAATGAAAACGAAACAATCTGCGATTCAAATTCGCATGTTAGTGGTCGATATGCTGCAGTCCCCAACACGATAGCTGACCGTCGTGGATCCTTTGACTTTATTGTCATTGCCGGTTCGCGTCTATATCAGCAAGCCGGTTTTGACCCACTTACGGAGCAAAACATGGAATCCATTCATTACCCATCGGCCATCGACATCGAAATCCCCCTTGATGTCGAAAACACGCAGGCATCATCGGAGCCGCTTGCCCATCAAACAATCGAACAGCTGAATCAACTGGCTCAAGCGACCGACGGCAATGCAGTAAAGCCCGAATTCGCCATTCCCCAAAGCCAGAATTTGAAAATTGCGGACACGAAAATCGACAACGATACCGAACTTTCATCGAAATCGAGAGATGCCGGTAACGTTATGTATATCAAGACAACTCAAATTCGGATCGACAAAAAACTGCACCGCGTAGACGAAGAATTTTCCAGCAAGCGGTTTGAAAAGCTGAGCAATGACATCTTGAAAACCGGCGTCAACGTTGAGCCGATTACGGTCAGGCCGTTGCCAGCCGTGCGGGCTGGACTCGAACCGAAATATGAGTTGATCTCAGGCCGTCGCCGATTGCAGGCTTGTATCGATCAGGAACTGGATGTTTTGGCCATAGTCGTGAGTGCACCTCGTAGCCAAAGTTTCGAACTGGATCAGATCAAAAGTAACTTGCACCAAAAGACCTTGAGTCCGTTTGAGTCTGGAAGACTGATGCGTAATATCTTGAATATTGGTGAGTTCGACTCTTGCACAAACCTTGCAAAAGCAATCGGCGCCAGCAAATCGAAAGTCAGCCGTGAACTGAATCTGGCTGACCTTCCGCAAGCCGTAATCGACGCATTCGTTGATCCGCGCAAACTGCGTGTACTCGACGGACCAGACTTGGCAAAGGCTCTGCAGAAAGACAGCGCCGCAGTTCTGGCTGAGGCGCTGTCTATTACGGAAAACGTGAAAAGACCCGATGAACGCGAAGTCGTTAAGAGGCTGCTTGCCGCAGCAGGAATGAGCTCCAGTGTTGCACGGTGCAACAACGCTCAAGACTTGATCGTCAGAGACCAAGTCGTTGGGAATTGGAGCGCCAAGAAGGATGATGACATTGAAGTGCGATTCACCTTTCCTTTGTCTCCCGATCAACAGACGCGTTTGATGAAAAGAATTCAGAAAATTCTGGACCCCTATGTTGAATTCCAGGCGACCTCGAATATCAATGACCTGGTCGAAAGCGGCGATACCGAAGACGGATCGCCAACGATGTGATCTGGCATTGCTTTTGTGTCGAGAGACCTGCCATTGGGTAGGTCTCTCAAAGCGATGCGATTGCATATTTTTAACGGCATCGCTCTGTGCAAAACGCTTTCGAGAATGCGCAGTAGTCAGCAGCCCTTCATATGAATCCTTGAGGAACGTCACCGTGAAAAGGCGTTGATGTGCGATCGAATTCCACGGCCTCGCAAATGGGAATAAGCCGCTTCGTGCAGATGCTCGAAATCGAATTGGCGATTTCGCATTGAAACGCAATCGTTGCCGCCGCGTGCGACCAAGCCAGCTTACCGTATACCTAATTTTTAGATGATCAGTATGAAAAACTCAACAAGCTACACATCCACTTTATCTGTCAAAGTGACACCGGATTTCGAAGCCCAGGTGCGCGAAGCTGCAGCACAGCGCAAAGTGGAAATTTCGGTGGTGCTTCGGGAAAGGCTCGGTCTTCAGACCCTACCTGTAGGGGGAATTGTGTCCCGCCCGCGGCCAACTGCCAAGCTGGTAAACAACAAAGTTAAGCGCAGAAGTCGACGACCCATCTCTTTGGCGGCAACGGGAGGATCCGACCCTGTGGTTGTGCGCTTGCTTGTGTCAGTTGCAAACGGGTTGAATCAAGTTGCAGAAGCCATCGCGGTCAATGGCGCAGCCGTACCTGCTGCCGATGTGGCTAACTGGCTCGTTGTATTGCAGTCCCTAGACGCCCGTTTGGAACGTTTAATTGAGCATGAGGAAAGAAAAAATGCATATTAAATTTCTTCCTCATGGGGCTGGTGATCCGCACCGCGCTATTGAGTACCTTCTTGCCACTCATGACTACAAAGGAAAGCTCAGGCCCGTAGTGCGCGTCTTGAGAGGAGATCCTTTTCAGGTAGCTGAAGTCGCCAACACACTACCATTCGTCCACCGGTACACATCGTGTGTCATCGCCTGGGCGCAGGAAGATGATCCCACGCCCATGGAAGTAGATGCCGTTTTGGACGATTTCGAGCGCATTGTCTTCGCCGGATTGAGTCCGGACAGGGTCTCACGCACGGTGATTTTGCACGACGGTCACGTCCATAGCATTATTGCCAGGGTGGATTTGTTGACTGGAAAAAGTTTCAACGTGGCGCCCCCGGGATGGAAGGGCGCGTTCTATCCACTGCGGGATTATTGGAATGGCACCAAAGGCTGGGCCTGGCCACAGGATATGCAACGCGCTCGCTTCCTTTCAATGCCACCACCACGGCCCAGTCCACAAAGTGCTAAACAAGTCGAGAAGCACATCGCACTGGGATTTGCATTGTCCGACATCGAAACGGCCTTGAATGTAGAGCCGGAAACAGAATTCTTGATCGCAGACTGGTTGATCGATCGCATTCACGTCGGAAAAATACACAATCGCGCAGACGTTTTGGCAGCACTGAATTCCGAAGGAACAGTGCTTCAGGTTAATCTAGACTCATTGCGCTATTTGATTCATGGAGGCCAAAGTCCGATTGAGCTTGTTGGACGGCTATTTGCTCGAAACTTCAACGTACGCGAAGTGCTTGACCGCGCAGGTATTCAAGAAAAATTACAGGAAGGCCGCTCCGAGCCTGATCCGAAGTTCGCCGAGGCTGCTTTCCAAAAAATGCAGGAAGTCGTTGCAGGCAGGACCGCCTACAACCAGGAGATCTTCAACCCCCTGTTAAAACTGAAGCGACCCATGAAATCCAAAGCAATTGCTACACTGGTTCAAAAGCAAGTGCAACGTGGAGCGCTTGCAAAAATGCCGAGTGAATTGAACTCCATCATGGGGCCCGCTCGGCGCGCACTTGCAATCGCACGCAGAGCCATTGAACGATGTGTCGAAATGTACAAAACGACTTTGCACAGGGCTGCGGAGACACTCGGGGCAGAATCAGTCGAAGGTCAACTCGCGATGGAGCGCGCCATCGAGGCCCACAGAGCGATTAAAAAACTGGAATTGAAGCCGACGGGTTCGGGAACCGTCCAGCACAAGCGTTAATGCCGGTATTCCTTTGGGCTCCGGCTATAGGCCTTCCGTATCGGTCCATCTGGATTCAAAATTGGGGAAGGGCGATCTGCAACTGCACACGCGCGCCGAAGATCGCTGGTTTGGCATCGAGGTTCCGAAGTTGGCATGAAGTCCATGCATAGTGAACTCGTTGATCAAGCCCGACCAGGCAGATCCAGGAACCGCTTAATTTCTTTGATTTGGTTTGTCTTTGAGAGCACATCTGTCGGCGTGACGTACTCAATATGATGCTCGCGGGTCACCAAGTGAAGCCTCTTGACCTTGAAGGCTGGGACCAATTGCTGGATGCTCCAAGGCAGACTCTCGAATTCCGTGACGGGTGCCTCTCGATACACTCGACTTTTGTGACCATCCCCAAGCCAGAGTTCGACGTTTTCTTTGAGGTCGGTAAGCACGTGGCATCCAGCGCACAGTGTTTGTTCGCTGCTCGGGCGATACGCAGCACCATAGCTACGACCACACAGCTCGCAGGTGCACTCAGTCCGAGCGGCCAGCTTGTTGATGATGCCCCGCACCACCTTATCAGTCACGGCGTGGAACACTTGGATTCTCAACGACCCACGCCCCAAAGCTGGCTCAGAGAATTCAATGCCATCACGCTTCGGGCAATCCACTGCCTTCAGCATCCGAATCGCGTCGTTGAATACGGCGTGCCAGCCCAAAGGTAGGTCGCGCCGCTGTGCTTCCAGCAGTTTGATCTGTTCTGCGAATTTGGATTTCGCTTGGCCAGCGAATTGCAGATCGTCGATGTCCATATCGTTGTCATCGACCCAAAAGTTGTCTTTCAAGTTGGCGTGTCCCATGTTCAATCTCCTGGTTGGGGTTGTTTCAAATGAAGCCGATGTGGCGTACTACCTGATCTTGTGCAACTGCTTTGGTCTTGACGTCGCTCGCCTGCAGTTGATTTCGCGACTGCTCTGCTGCCGCTGCACAGGCGTCAAACAGGCGCCGGCGAACTTCGCGTGGCGTCAGTCCGCTGAGTGCGTCGATCACTTCGCTATCCAGTTCCTCACAGAAGGTCTGCCCCCAGGGTTCGGACTGTCTGATGTTCCGGTAGATGCTGCGAACAATGGCCCGCAGCTGATTTGCGTCGGGCGCCTGGATGTGAAAGACCTCAAAGCGTGACAACAGTGGTTTGTCAATTTCTTCCAGGTAGTTGCACGTTGCAACGTGACAAATCCAGGATGCATCCAGTGGTACCAGTGTGCAGTTGTCCACAAATCGTTTGGAAGAGACTGGCTCCAATAGCCCCAGCAGAAATTCACTTCCGCCATATTTGCCTGTGCGGCTGACTTTGTCGATTTCGTCGAGGAGCCACAACACACTGAGTTTTTCTTGAACCAGTGACTCCCAAATCCGACCCGGGTGTGCGTTTCCGTAGCCAGCATCCAGACCTATCAAGGTGAAGCTTGCAGCAGCCGAAGACAGATCGATCTTTTCAAACCGAATGTTGAACAGGGCTGCAAGCGACTGGACGTAAGCGGTTTTGCCGACACCCGCGGGACCACTTAGCAGGATGGGCGGAAGTGCCAATTCTTTTGCTGGTGCCAAGCGACATAAGCGCAAGCGCTGCTGAATGAGCTTTGTCACCGGTGTGAAGTTCGGGTAGTTCGCATTCAGTCCGTCCAGCACTTCCGGTGGCGGCGCCTTGGCAACATCACGCCAGGGTCCTGCTTCTTCGAGCTTTTCAAGCGCACGGAAGAGGGCTTTCTGGCTGTCGCCCGTGAGTTCTCGCAGCCAGCTTTTCTTTTCCTCGAGCTCATGCACATCGAAGAGCTTGCGTTGCCCGGGCAAGGGTACGTGCCTGGGCGTCACATGTTCGTCTGCAGCGTAGGCTGCAATCCGGCGGTGCAGATGGTGTGCGGCGCGCAGCTCATCTGCACGGCGGCGGCAGGCGCGATGGCCTTTGGGCAGGCTGACGGGCTCTGGGATCTTGTCGAACATGGTGTCCTCTTTTTCCTGGGTGCGTTTTCTAGTATTTTTGTCGGTGCTTATTTCAAACAGCGGAGCGCGTCGTAGCACCGTTCCCTGGCGCGCCAGATGTCGGTAGGCACGCCTTTGGGGCCAAAGTGCCTGGTGGGTTGACCCACGCGGTAATACTCAAAAAGCACATCGGCTTCGGCGCCTTTGCGCACCAGGAAAGGTCGCAATTTCTGCAGCAACCTGTAGGCATGGATGCCGTCATAGGCTAAGTGGAAAATCGGCCGTGTGTAAGTAGCGCGGTGCGGCAATTGGCCGAGCACGCAGTTTTCTGACACCCGGTCGCGGAAGGTCAGCAAGGTCTGCAGACAGTTTTGGGGCAGGTGCACGCGAGCCCGGTAGTTGATCCGGTTGCCACAAGTGCGGCGCACACGGGCCAGGGTAACGCAGCCTTCGCCGTCGAGGAACCCTGCGCACCAAGCGTAGCCGACTTGGCGCTGTGTCTCAAGCTGTAATGCCGTTGAAAGGCCGGGTTGCAGAGCGCTTGCTTGTTCGAATGGTCCGCAGTGGGCATCGGCTAACTTGTTCCAGATGCGGCTTTGCAGCGCGGTCTGAATCTGTTCAGACGAAGAATCGTATTCCAAGAATACGTTTGTTGCAGTGCCTGCTTGCAGGGATGGTGTGTTGTTTGCGTTCATCGAAATCTCCTTGGTTGCTCGATGAATGAAGTGTAATAGCGATTAATGTCGCTGTATTGCGATATGTTTAATGGAGTAATTTGTGTTGTTATAAAACGACATTGCTGGTTTTAAGGCTACAAGTAACATGGCGAGATGATTAGATTGCGCATCAAAGAATTGCTGGCTGAAGCGAGTTTTCAAAAGGGCGAACGCGTTCGTCTAGATGACGTTGCGAATGTGACCGGGATACACCGTGCAACTCTTTCGACGATGAGCAATCCACGCGGGTGCAATACGAGCACGGATAACTTGGACCGGCTGTGTCACTATTTCGGATGCCGTATCGAAGACATTGCAGAGTACGTGCCGTCCGAGCCACCGGCGCCGCGCACCCGCACAAAAAAGAAACCTGCCGATTCAAATGCGGGCACAAAGAATGAAAAACTGTCCTGATGTGACTTAGGACTTTACGTAAAGTCTTGCGCTATTTAAGTTGCTGAGTCAGAGGTGATGCCCGATGGTGCGGAGCCGCAATGGGCCAGTTGCTGACGCTCACGAATGGCAGCTAACTGGATGTCTAAATTTCCTCAGTGAAATTGCTCTAAACCTGACAGGAACCAACGGCTCCATCGTGCCCGTAACGGTCGGCCACGGTTTGAAGAAGCAGTCACTCAAACTGGTGGATGGAAATCAATAAGCAGACACTCGCAGTCCCAGGGTAATTTCCACCGATTGTGCGGCTCTTGAGCAGCGGTTGCGGTCCTTCACTTTTCCAAACTCGACGCCCGAAAGCGACCCCACAACGTTCGACGTAAGGTAAGCACGCGGTGAACTCGCCTTGAACTGACTTCTCACATATCGCAAGATCGTGTGCACGTAACCAATCGTGCACACCATGCTCAAAGAATTAAACATTGCGACCTATTCGACTCA